>JAGCOU010000047.1 GCA_017642565.1 Alphaproteobacteria bacterium
GCCGTATCCAGTATACCACTGGGTTGTTATCGTGTTTGCTTCCCATGCAACTTCTATATCTGCGGCGCCACTCGAAGTGCCAAGATTCGTTTCATTACATACTGCGTTATTTGGCAGTGTCGTCACGGTATCTGCAAAAGCCGGCACGGTAAGCATTGCAATAATTGATGACAGTAATAAATGTTTCATGTCCTTTCCCTCTTTTTTTTACAACAAAAAACCACCAAATTAAAAGGTGGTTGGAGGTTCAGAACTATAACATATCGAAAATAGCGGGCTTATTTTTGTATTTCACCCCCTCCAACCCATTTTGATTGGAGGTATTTTTTGTCCCCGCGGACACAATATGTTAAGGGTTCTGACGCCCAACACGACTCTTTTAATCGCGTCGGTAATATTATAATAAATAAAATTTGATATTGCAATCTAGATTTTTACTGTTATAATTTACCTGCTTTGGGTGGTTAGCTCAGTTGGCTAGAGCGTCACGTTGACATCGTGGAGGTCGTTGGTTCGAGCCCAATACCACCCACCACACTTCGCATCTTTGATGCTTCGTGTGGCGAGCCATTGCTTTTCACCGAAGCGAAGCGAGGGCTGAAAATTGAGTGTCGCGCCGTAGCTGTGTGTTCAGCGGAAAAAGGTTAGATATATACTCATATTCATAAAAACACAATTAAAAACAGCGAAGGCGGACTAAAAAGAATAACAGAATAAAAAAATGCGAATGTACAAATAATCTTTATCAAAATATTGCGGGAACAGATTTTATGCGCCCGTGACGGCGCTTTTGTTTTAAAAAAGGACTAAACACAATGGGAAAAAAATATTTAATTACTTCTGCACTTCCATACATAAACGGTGAATTACATATTGGTCATTTAATTGGTTGTTATTTGCCAAGCGATGTATACGCCAGATTCTGTCGCGCAATGGGTCGTGATGTGCTTTATGTTTGTGGTGCAGACGAACATGGAACACCTGCTATTGTTGGTGCAGCAAAAGAACATATCCCAGTCAAAGAATATACAGATAAATATTATGAAAAACATTTGCGTGCTGTATCTGACTTTAAATTGTCTTTTGATTTATACGGTCGCACTCACACAGATTTACAAGAAATATTAGTCCAAGATTTATTCGCGCGTCTCGAAGAACAAGGTTTAATCGAAGAACGCGAAACTGTCCAACCGTTTTCTGTGGACGATAATATGTTTTTAGCAGACAGACAAATTGAAGGAACCTGCCCAAAATGCGGTTATGACAAGGCGCGTGGCGATCAATGCGATAATTGCAGTGCCACATATGAAGCAAACGAACTGAAAAATCCACATTCTGCAATTTCCGGTTCAACTAATATTGAAATGAGAAAAACTAAAAATTTATTTTTCTTGGCTTCCAAAGTTGAAGGTAAATGGAAAGAATGGTTAAAAGAACATGCACCAAAATGGTCAAAAACGGCCTCTGCTATCGCTATGGGTTGGGCAAACGAAGGATTACATGATACTTCGATTACACGCGATTTGTCGTGGGGAATACCTGTGAATAAGCCAGGATATGAAAATAAAGTTTTCTATGTTTGGTTTGATGCACCGTGGGGATATGTTTCTATTTCTCAGGCCGCCAATAAAGATTGGGAAAGTTGGTGGAAAAACCCAGATTGTTTTTATGCACAATTTATGGGCAAAGATAATGTAAAATTCCATTCTGTGTTTTTCCCAGAACAAGAATTGGCAATGAACGACAATTGGAAAACTGTTGATTTGTTAAAAGCAGTTAACTTTTTGAATTTTGAAGGCGGCAAAGTTGCTAAATCAACTGGAAACGGAATATTTTTAGACGAAGCATTAAATATAGCACCAAGTGATTGTTGGAGATACGCTTTGATGTCTTCTGCCCCAGAAACTGATGATACTGATTTCACAATGGCGCGTTTCGCAGATGTTGTGAACAAAGATTTGAATGGGATGCTCGGCAATTTTGTATCACGGGTTTGCAAACTGTCCGCAAAAAATTTTGGCGATATTGTCCCAGAAGGTAATGGCATTGATGAAGATTTAGCCGGCAGAATAAATACAAAAATAACTGATTTAACAAACGCTTTGGAAAAATGCGAATTCAGGGATGCTGTGTTTGCTTTGCGCTCTTTGTGGGCGATTGCTAATGAATATATGACTGTCAAAGAACCATGGGCTTTGGTGAAAAATGGTGACACCAAGGCGGCAGCAAATGCTTTGAACGAATGTTTTCAAATGATAGATTTGTTTGCACGCGTTTCAGCCCCATTTATTCCAGATGCAGCAGAAAAAATGCAAAATGTATTTGAAAACAAACATGATTTATCTTGGCCTACAAAATACGAACATCGTATCGAAACGAACGAAAAATTTGTTGTCCCAGAAAATCTGTTTAGCCGTATTGAATTGGCTGAAAAAGAGGATAAATAAAAATGGCATTAAGTAAAGAACTTCATTGGTCTACGGAAATGTATTTTATGCATCCAGGTAAAGATTTTTGGTATAAACGACAAGATATTAAATCGTTATCCAATATTAAAACATTTGTGGCAAATACTGATATTGAAACTGGTGATAAAAACTTTTATGAAATCAATGTTTTTCGTGTTGATAATTTAATGAATGGTTTAAAAAGTGTATATAACGAAACGCATACAACTCATTTTAAAGTTATGGATAAATTTTGGACACCATTTGATATTGAAAAATGGCTGGAAAAAAAGTTCGGTACAACCTATGACTTTGATAAATTAAGATATGGTTCTGATTTTAAAAATGCGCCCGCTATTGTAGAAGCAAGATTGTTTCCGTTGGGACAAGATAAACCTACGATTATTTGGCGTCCATTGAATGACCTAGATATTGTTGTTGATAAAAAACTGCAACAAATTTGGCCAGTTGCGACAAAATGCGCACCTGTCGGTTTAATTGAATTGTTTAGAATACGCCATGACAGATAAAACAAAACTTATTTTAATGTCTTGTTGTGCACCGTGTTCGTGTGGGGCGATAAAACAACTCGTATACGATGAAATTCCTGGCATAGACGAATTTATCGTTATGTTTTTTAATCCTAATATTTTTCCAGAAAGTGAATATCAAAAAAGATTAAATGAACAGATAAAATACTGTGAAAAATTGGGTGTAAAATATATAGTTGGCGATTACAATCATGATGATTGGAAAAAGGCTGTATGTGGTCTGGAAAACGAACCTGAACGCGGGGCGCGGTGCAGTAAATGTTTTGCTTATCGTTTTTGTTTTGCGCGCGAATACGCCAGAAAACACGGCTTTAACGCGATTGCAAGTGTGTTCGGTGTGTCGCGTTTCAAATCACAAGCACAGGTTGATGTAGCAGCAAATGAATCTTGTGGTGAAATAAAATATTTACCGATTAAATGGGATGAAAATTTACGCGTTTCTATTAACCGTGAATTAAAATTTTACCGCCAAAATTATTGCGGTTGCGAATTTTCTATGCGCAAATAGTTTTATTTGATTTTTCCGTTTAATTTTCTATAATTTTATCGAATAAATCAAAAGGACAAATATGTCGACTATTTATGTTTTTCCAGGTCAAGGTGCTCAAATTGTTGGTATGGGCGCAGAACTTTATAAAAATAACTCTGTTGCGCGTGCAGTATTTGACGAAGTTGATGATGCGTTGGGTGAAAAATTATCAAACATAATTTTTAACGGACCAATGGACGAATTAACCCTGACGAAAAATGTTCAGCCTGCAATTATGGCGACATCTGTTGCTATGTTCCGGGCATCGGGTTTACCAGTTCCAGAATTTGTTGCTGGGCATTCACTTGGCGAATATACCGCGCTTTGTGTTGCGGGCGCTATCTCTTTACCAGATACAGCGCGTCTTTTGCGCGCACGCGGAAACGCTATGCAAACATCTGTGCCAATCGGCATGGGTTTAACGTCTGTTGTATTGGGTTTAGATGCAGATACTGTTCGTGATATTTGTGAAAAATACGGATGTGATATGGCAAACGATAATTGCCCAGGTCAGGTTGTTATTTCTGGATTAAAAGACGCGGTTGAAACGGCAACAGAAAAATTAAAAGAAGCGGGTGCAAGACGCGTTTTGCCGCTTGCGCTTTCTGCACCTGTGCATTGTCGCGCCCAAGAAAAGTCGGTCGAAATTATGCGCCAAGAATTTGAAAAAGTAAAAATAGACACACCAAAATCAAAATGGATTTCTAATAAAACTTGCACCGTTATTGAAAATCCAGATGAAATCAAAGAAGCCTTGATTTATCAATTAACACATGGTGTTCGTTGGCGCGAAAGTGTTTTAGAAATGGTGAATTTTGGAATTGATAAAGCAATTGAAATCGGTCCAGGTAATGTGCTTTCCGGTTTAATATCGCGCACAACTGATAAAATAGAAACAGAAAAATTGGAGATATAATCATGTTCGATTTAACAGACAAAGTTGTTTTAATCACAGGTGCCACAGGTGGGATTGGTGGTGCAATTGCGCAAAAAATGAAAGAAGCGGGTGCAAGGGTTGTTGTGACTGGGCGAAGCGCGGAAAAACTTGCTGGGTTTGATGATTCTTATATAAAAATCGCTGCTGATTTATCAAAAGAAGATGCAGCAGAAAAATTGATTGCTGACACAATTGAAAAAGCAGGGCGCATCGATGTCTTAATCAATAACGCTGGTATTACCGCAGACACATTAATGATGCGGATGAGTGATGAACAATTTGATAATGTTTTGAACACTAATTTACGCGCAACTTTTAAATTATGTCGCGCATGTTTAATGCCTATGATGAAACAAAGATTTGGCCGCATTATAAATATGGCTTCCATAGTCGGTGTTGTTGGTGGCGCAGGTCAGGCTAATTATGCTGCATCTAAAGGCGCAATTATCGCAATGACAAAATCTATCGCAGCCGAAGTTGCTTCACGCGGAATTACTGCAAATGCAATTGCACCAGGGTTTATCAAAACACCTATGACTGATGTTTTAAGCGATGAATTAAAGAAAAAATATCTGGAACAAATACCGGCTGGTCGATTTGGTGAACCAATTGATATAGCAAATACTTGCGTATTTTTAGCAA
>JAGCOU010000007.1 GCA_017642565.1 Alphaproteobacteria bacterium
AATTCCGCGACAGGGCGCACTTGTCAAAGACGCTTTTAAGATTTTGGTTTTGCCGGAACGCGAAGTTTTATTAACAAGGATAGCAAAACGCATTCCACAGATGATAAGCGGTGGCGCAGAAGAAGAAGCAAAAAATATAATCGACAAGAATTTTGATGAAACGCGTGCAATTGGTGCGATGCAGTTCTGTAAAATATTGCGTGGCGAAGCGTCAAAAGAAGAGGCGATAAACGATTGGATAACAAAAACAAATCAATACGCTAAAAGACAAAGAACTTGGTTTCGCGGACAGTATCCTGCAGATTATGAGATAAATCATATTCCAAATGACGATGACATAGAAAAAGTGATTGAAAAAATTTCTTAATTTTTATCTATGATTTGTTGATACGCGACGAGCGTGCTTTTATCAAGCCCGATTCTTTGCATCTTTTTGCGAACGCGAACCAGACCACGAAATTCCAAGACTGTCTCTCTGTATTTTGCCCATTCCCAATCAATTATACCTGTGATAGTCATTGTTTTTGGGTCGATTAAGATATTGCTGCACATATCGCCGTGAATCCAAGACCAGCCTGGTTGGTCTGTGTTTTCTTTTAAATCGTTAATTTCTGGCGGGTTAGCAAAAGATTTTTTATATACGAAATCAGCCAACTGAGCGCTTATTTGTTTTTGATATTTTTTGATTTTCCAAGTGGGGACAGCAACCAACAGTTTTCCAGGAATATAATCTGATTTATAAAACACAAAGCCGCCATAGTTAAAAAATTCGATGTTTGGTATTTGTATAGAACAATATGGCCGAATCGCATCTGTTATACGTTTTTCGCGAATAAAGCGATTAAAAGTAGAACTTTCGTGATGGTGTTTGCGAACCTTGAAAGTTTCTTTGCCAAATATGAACACGAGAGAACCACCACCTTTGGCGAGTATCATTTTTTTGTGTTTTAAATCAGGGCGGGCAGACAACAGCGCGTTCAATTTGCGCCTATAGTCGAAAAGCAAAGTGCCACGCAAAAAAATTCGCCATTTTTTTATTGGAACAATGGCAAAAAATCTGTCGCTTAATTCGAATAACAATTTCCACATAACATATAAATGATTATTGAAAAAAAGAAAAAAAACAAGTATTTTATAATTATGTTCAAAAGCGGAGATATTGTAAAAGTTTTAATTCCTAATGTCATAAATACTGGTTATGACTATCGTTTGACAGCGCCAGCAGATGTTGGAGATTTTGTTCGCTGTACTGTTATGAACAGGCAATATATCGGGGTCATAGTTGGGGCAGGCGACAGCAATCTTGAACCATCAAAGATAAAGCCAATCATAGAAATTTGTAAACTGGGGCATTTGTCAGGGGCTGATATAGATTGGATATATAAAATGTCAAATTGGACTTTGATGGCACCTGGGGCTGTTTTACGGTTGGTGCTTAATGTTCCAGACGCCTTTTTGCCACCCAAGGTTGAACAATTGTATTCTTTTAATTTCGATGCGTTTGCCAAAATGACAGAGGCGCGTCAATCAGTGGCTGATGCTTTTCAATCTAATGATAACGAAGCGATGTCGGTGAACGACATTATAAACATTACTCATGTTGGCAACAGTGTTATTAAAACCATGATAAAAAACGGGATATTGATACCTGTTCAGTGGCGTGAAAAGACAGTTGAAGATTTTGTTTATAAATATCGCGATATGGGCAATGTAGTTTTAAATGACGAACAACAGGCTGCGGCAGATGCAATTGCCAAAGCCATAGATAAAAACGAATTTTCGGTGTATCTGTTGGATGGTATTACAGGGTCTGGAAAAACTCAGGTTTATTTTGATGCTGCCCTAAAAGCGTATGAAAAGGGTAAATCAGTATTATTAATGATGCCTGAAATTGCTTTGACGGCGCAGTTTATGGACAGATTTAAACAAAGATTTGGTGAACCGCCTGTGGTGTGGCACAGTAATTTAACAGCGGCGCGGCGGCGCGAAATTTGGCGCGGTGTTGCGCGCGGGCGTATTAAAATAGTCGTTGGAACGCGCAGCGCATTATTTTTGCCATGGCAAAATTTGGGGCTGATAGTCGTTGACGAAGAGCACGACACTTCGTATAAACAAGAAGATATGGGAAATTACCATGCGCGCGATATGGCGGTATTGCGCGGAAAAATAGCGGGCTTTCCAGTTGTGTTGGCGAGTGCGACCCCATCCATAGAAACACTGCATAATGTCGCAACAGGGAAATATAATCGATTGCGCCTTAATTCGCGATTTGGTGGGGCGCAGTTGCCGACCATTGAAACCATAGATATGCGCGTTTCACGGCCAGAACCGTATAAATTACAAGAGGACGCAGAAGAAAAATCTGGTTGTTTGTCACCGCAATTATGTGAAGAAATAAAAAAGACTTTGACAGACAAAAAGCAAGTAATGTTATTTATAAATCGGCGTGGTTTTGCACCAATTGTTCAGTGTAAAAAATGTGGCTGGGTGAGTGAATGCGAAGATTGTTCCGTGGCATTAAATTATCATAAACATTTGAATAAATTGGTGTGTCACATGTGTGGCAAAACTTCGCCTTTGCCAAAAACTTGTCCAAAATGCGGAATGGAAGTTTCTATGCGTGGGGCAGGGGTCGAAAGAATCCAAGAAGAAATATCAGCGCGGTTTCCAGATGCCCAAACTGCAATAGTGTCGAGCGATACGATAATGTCGCGTGAATCACTGGAACGGTTAGTTCATAAAATGGAAACTGGCGAAATTGATATAGTTATTGGAACGCAAATTCTAGCAAAAGGTCACCATTTCCCAAATCTTACTTTGGTTGGCGTGGTGGATGCAGATATGGGATTGTTCGGCACAGATTTTCGCGCAGCTGAACATACTTTTCAACAACTGTTTCAGGTCGCAGGTCGCGCGGGTCGTGGCGCGTTTCCTGGGCGCGTTTTATTACAGACCTATCAAAGCGAACATCCTGTGATTCGTGCGATTTGCGCTGGCAATCGGGATGATTTTATCGCTGGCGATATGGAATCAAGACGCGCTGCGAAAATGCCTCCTTTTGGACAATTGACCGCCGTGATAGTAGAAGGTTCAAATGAAAAAACACTTAAAAAATATTGCGAAGAATTGGCAAAGGCAGCGCCTCAATTAAACGGTGGAAAAATTATGGGGCCAATTCCTGCACAAATTTATCAAATAAGAAATTGGTATCGTATGCGTTTTTTGGTTTCGGGTGATGCACGTGCGAATTTACAACCGATTGTTCGTGCTTGGTTGGATAAAATAAAACAGCCAGCAAACATCCGTGTAAAAATAGACGTTAACCCACAAAATTTTATGTAAACTTATAAAAAAAACACCGCCGTGGCGGTTGTTTTTTTATTCTTTCACACTCGCTGGTTCGGGTGCCTCTGTCGCAGGTAATGGTTCGCTGAGTGTTTCTTGTGCTTCTGTGGTTAATTCGTTGCGCAAATTGCTGTTGTTATTGCCGGATACATCTGTTTTTGCAACTACCAAAGACAGTAATGCACACAAGATAAAGAATATAGTTGCCAAAATCGCAGTTGTTTTAGTCAAAAAATTCCCCGCGCCAGAACCAGTTAACACGCCACCAAACATGGATGCCGCGCTGGAACCAGACATGCCTGAACCTTCTGATTTTTGCAATAAAATTAAACCAGTCATTAAAACGGCTACGATGATTAATAATACGAGTAATATTGAAAACATTTTTATTTCCTTAGGTTGTTATTATTGTGTTGTGATTGTAGTCGGCGGAATCTTAAATTGCAAGAATTTTTAACAATTTTTCTGCTGCGTTTAATCCTGCTAGTTTTTTCGAAGCACCCGTCCCAGTTGCTGATTTGCCAAGCGCGCTTACCGTCACAGTGAATTCAGGATTATGTGATGCACCGTTCGGTTCGCTGTATTCATATACAGGCAAAGCACCACTGTCGTGTTTTTGAACATATTCTTGCAGCGCTGTTTTGGCATCTTTGGGTGCGACTATTTCTGCGGCAGCCATATCGTGCCACAAATCAATTATGATTTTCTTTGCGACTTCAAAACCTGAATCAAGAAATATTGCCCCCAGCATTGCTTCCATTGCATTCGCCAAAATATGGTTGATTTTGCCACCTGTCATGTGTCCGTGACGCAAGTGTTTTTCTAAATCAATGTTTTTCGCAACATTTGCAAGCGTTTCAGTCGAAACAAGAAAAGCGTGACGGCGCGCCAAGTCACCCTCTGCGTCATTTGGATACATTTCATATAAAAGTAAAGCCACGGAAAGCCCCAGCACTCTATCCCCAACGAATTCAAGTCGTTCGTTATTATGTTTTGAATCAATGCCGCTTTGCGTCAAAGCGAGTTTTAATAATTCTTGGTTTTTAAATTCGTAATTCAGTTTCATTATTGCTTCTTTTTTAATCCAAATCTATCCCAGCGCATTTTATTGCCCCAATTCCATACCGCCAACATCGGCGCATAGTAATTATGAGAATACCAAATAAACCAAACGCGCCCGAGGACATTATCGCGGTTTACATAAGATACTGTCGCGGTTCTGCTGTCCGCGCTAAGGTCGCGGTCGTCACCCATAAAGAACAAGTGATTTTCAGGAACAGTGAATATTTCTGTGTTGTCCAAAGGTTCGTTATCAGCGATTTCAACAATGCTGTGTTCCACACCGTTCGGCAATATTTCATCGTATTCTGTTAAAATAAATATTCCACATGATATTTCTGTTGGTTTCCACGAAGCCTCTGATTCTGGCAGGTTTTCCCCGTTGATATTGCCGTAAAGGTTAATCAATTTTTTATATGGGTTTTTACAATTCGAATCGTACTGAATTGTATAATTGAATTCAGCCGGTTTATTGTCGACATATATATTATTGCCGTCTATTTCAAAGTTGCCATTTGTGTATTTGCCACGTTTTGGTTCTTTTGGTAAAACCGCCAAGACAAAGGGACGCGGATTTTTGCGTTCTACCATTTGACCGTTGATGTAAAGCCGACCTGATTTCATTTGGACTGTGTCGTTAGGTTTGCCAATCAATCTTTTTACATATTCTACATTGCCGTTCGGTTTGCGAAATACGATTATATCACCGGTGTCAGGTTCGTGCTTCGCCCAAAATCTGCCGTCCCAAAGATTCCAAGATCCAAACGGAAAAGAAAATCTCGAATATCCATAAGACCATTTTTGAACAAATATATGGTCGCCAACCTGCAAAGATGGTATCATAGAGCCAGATGGAATGTTAAATGGTTCAAGCAGAAAACTGCGGAAAATAATCGCGATAAGCCCACCGTAAAATATAGTGTCAAACCATTCGCGGACTGTGTTTTTATTCTTTGCTGGCATGTGTTATCCTTTGTTGATTTTTGTATTTTATACCTTGAAAAGCGACAGCGCAAGTTATAATATAGCACTATGATAAATTTGAATTCAATTATTTTTAACGGTATGGATGTCACAAAAATAGATGTCCAAGTTCAACTTTCCGCCGGGTTCGCAAAACCTGAATTTAACATTATCGGTTTGGCAGACAGGGCGGTCAAAGAATCTGCAGAAAGAATTCGTAACGCTTTGGCGGCGCTGAATTTATCTTTGCCTTCGAAAAGACTTACTGTGAATTTGTCACCGGCAGATATTGAAAAGACTGGTTCGCATTTTGATTTGCCTATTTTGTGTGGAATTTTATGCGCGATGGATATTCTGCCCGAAGAAGAAATTTCAAAATATGTGATTATTGGCGAAATAGGACTAGATGGTGCAATCGTTAGAACTGGTGGCGTTTTACCGGCAAGTGTTTGGGCAAATAAAAATAATCTCGGGATAATTTGTCCTGGTGTTCAGGGCAGCGAAGCGCGCTGGGCAGGGCATACTAATATTCTCGCGCCAAATCATGTAATGGAATTGATAAATCATTTTCGTGGCAGTCAAATTCTGCCTTTGCCTCCGCTGATTAACCCAACCAAAGAAGAAGAAAAAGTTGGTGATTTGGCAGAAGTTCATGGTCAGGCTGCGGCAAAACGTGCTTTGGAAATCGCGGCGGCGGGCGGACATGCTATGCTGATGATTGGACCGCCGGGGTCTGGGAAAACTATGTTGGCTTCGCGGTTGCCAACCATTATGCCAGAAATGACACCGAGTGAGATTTTGGAAACTTCTATTATTTATTCAATTGCTGGCAAATTAAATAATCAAAATTTGGTTGCTAATCGTCCTTTCCGCAGTATTCATCACACAGCAAGTGCGGTTGCGTTGGCGGGTGGTGGCAGCGATGCAAAGCCTGGGGAAATATCTTTGGCGCATAATGGTGTTTTGTTTTTGGATGAATTGCCTGAATTTAATCGTGCAACACTCGAAATACTGCGTCAGCCAATGGAATCTGGGAAAATAGTCGTATCGCGTGCAAAGAAAAATGCTACTTATCCTGCACATTTTCAATTGATTGCTGCGATGAATCCGTGTCCGTGTGGGCATCTCGGGAATGCTGCGTTGTCTTGTTCGCGTGCGCCCAGATGTGCTGAGGCGTATCAAAATAAAATATCTGGGCCGTTACTCGACAGAATAGATTTGCACGTAGATGTAGATGCTGTGAACCCATGGGAGATGAATACAAATCTTGATGAAAAAGTCGAAACAAGCGCGAAAATTCGTGAACGTGTGGTGGCCGCTCGTAATAAACAAATCGCAAGACAGGGTTATGTGAATGCTTTGCTGGATGGGGCAGATATGGATAAATATGTTGTGTTGAATGATGATTTGACCGCGTTTTTAAATAATGCTGCGGCGACTATGGGGATGTCCGCACGTGGATATAATCGTATTAAACGCATAGCGCGCACTATTGCAGATTTGCGCGGAGATGATAACATAATAATGTCTGATTTAGCCGAAGCGCTTTCTTATCGTCCTATAAATCGTGGCAAATACGGGGTAAGGAAATAATTATCTTTCGGGAATTTGTTCCAATATGATTAATTGTGCTTCTTTGGTATAATTTTGTTATACCAAAGGAGTAAAAAATGACTTTTTTAAGATTTTTGTTTGCTATGTTTTTATCGTTTTTGCCTGGACTTGTTGGGGTTGTTGTGACACCGATTTCAACTGGGGGTAATTTATGGTATAACACTTTAAATGTTTCTTCACTAACCCCGGCAGGATGGGTGTTTAGTGTTGTTTGGATAGTGTTATATTCCTTAATCGGGTTGGCTTTGTTTATGGTTATTCAACAAAAACAATTTGATGGAAAATATGAAAAAAAGAACGCTTATGTTTTGTTTGCTATTAATTTAGTTTTGAATGCGCTTTGGTCATTCTCGTTTTTTGGCGCCCAGGCACCAGAAGCAGCGCTAGTAATATTAACCGCTTTGATTATAACAGTTCTATTTATGGCGCGCGCATTTTTCAAAATCAGTCGAACTGCGTTCTGGCTAATCGTGCCATATATTCTATGGCTGATGTTCGCGTTTTATCTTAATGGGATGATTATATATCTTAATTAATATTTTAATTCTTTGAATTCACTGTCACCCAGATTTAATGTCTGCAACCCCAATTCTTCGATGTAATCAGACGAATTATTGGGGTGTTGCAACAAATAAATATGATGTTCCAATTGCTGTAATTGTTTTTGTGCCAAAGCCAGTTCTGCGCGTTCATGGTTAAGACGCCATGCGTTTATCGCAAAATTTTGAACGCTGCTGGTGCCACAAAATAGTCTTATGAACAAGAACAGTGACAGCAACATTAATATTATGCCGATTTTTCCCCGTGAACCAGCCGCCCAAGCGCGCCCCAAAAAAGCAAATAAATTTTTGATTTTTTCTTTCATGTCGTTTATTATATCACAAATGTTTAAGAATCATAATGAAATTTTTACTGCGCCGCTCGCTGGTATCACAGATAAACCGTTTAGGAAAATTTTGCGTGATTTTGCGCCTGATGTTTCTATGGTGACTGAGATGATTTCTTGTCATTCTTTGGTCGAACAACATAAAAATTGTATTCGTAATTTTGATGATTATAGGGACGAAGGCAATATTGGGGCGCAAATATTCGGGGCAGACCCTTATTTAATGGGCGAAGCCGCAAAAATACTGCAAGACGCTGGCGCAAAATGGGTTGATATAAATATGGGGTGTCCTGTGCCAAAGGTGGCAACTCGTGCTGGCGCAGGCGCATATTTAATGCGTAATCACCAACTTGCAGGGCAAATAATAGAAAGTTGCGTTAAATCTGTAAAAATACCTGTGTCTATTAAAACGCGTCTCGGGTGGGACGAAGCGCACAAAGATTGGCAAGATTTAGTGCATATTGCCGCAGATTCCGGGGCGAGTTTTGCTGTCGTTCATGGTCGAACCAGGGCGCAAGGGTATTCTGGAACATCTTCTCTGCCTGTTAAACCAGATTTGCCGATACCGATTATTGCGAATGGTGATATAAAATCACTTGAAGATATTCAGCGAATGCAAAATTTGGGCTATGATGGTGTTATGATAGGGCGGGCTATGTTGGGACGACCTTGGATTATCGGGGAATTTTGTGGAACCTGTGCAAAGCCAAAGAATATAGGCGAAGTTGTTTTAAAGCACTTTGATTTGGTTGTTGATTATTATGGTGCTAAAACAGGCGTGCCTATGTTTAGAAAACACGCAGCTTGGTATTCTGCGGGTATGCCAAATTCGGCGCAATTTCGCATAAAAGTTAATCAAACACTTGATGTGGAAAGCCTGAAAAAAATTATAAAAGATTTTTTTATCGATAATTGACAATTCAATATTTCTATCATAACATATTCATATCAATTTCGTATCAAAGGATTTGAACATGAACGAACAGCAAGAAATCACACTTCCTACAACAGAGATGACTGCCGGTGAAATGTTGCGTCAGGCGCGTACCACGGGTCGCAGAAAACGTGAAATTGCCACGATTTCAAAGTTGCTTTGTATACGAGAAGAATTTTTAACCGCTTTGGAAGAGGGTAATTATCGCGTTATTCCAGAAGATGTTTATATCTTGGGCTTTGCGCGCAGTTATGCTGTGGAATTGGGGTTAAATCCTGATGAAGTGATTTTGCAACTGAAAAAAGAATTGGGTTTAATCAAAGATACGAAAGAAACAAAAGAAGAAGAAGCGGAAACAAAAATCGTTTCTCAAAAACAACAAATAAAAATTGATAAAGAAGTTTTACTGAATTGGGTAAAAACTGCATGGGCTTATGTTAAAAAACATTGGATTTGGTTTGCTTCTATTTTTGCTGCTTTGGTATTGGTAATTGTGTTGCTGGTTGTGCTGATTGGTGGCGGCAAAGCAACTGATACACCAGAAAATTTGCCAGAAACAGCAGAGGTAGTTGCTTCGGCTGAAGAAATCAAAGAACCAGATTTTAGATTCCCTGTGCATGAAAAATTTGAAGTTAAAAACAGCAAAGAAGCTCGGGTCGTTCTGCAGGCAGAAAAAGAATCTTGGGTAAAAATCGAAGATGCCCGTGGAAGTAGCGTTTTTTCACGCGTTCTTGTTCCTGGGGATGTTTATTATCTGCCAAATGGCGATAAATTCAAGGCGACTTTTGGTAATGTCGGTGCGATTGATGTTTGGGTAGACGGTCAATTAATAAAAAAATTGGGGCCTGCTAATACCAAAAAGACCGGTATCTCTATGGCGCCTGATGCATTAAAGTCAGTTGGTTTTGCTGAATAGTTTCTTTGAAACTGATGTATTGATTTTTGACAAAATATCACTATATGTCCATTATGACTGGAAATATAAAAGTTCGCGGTGCACGCGAAAACAATCTTAAAAATATTGATTTAGACCTGCCAAAAAACAAGTTAGTTGTGTTGACGGGGGTGTCTGGTTCAGGCAAATCTTCGCTGGCTTTTAATACTATTTATGCCGAAGGTCAACGCAGATATGTTGAATCTTTGTCTTCCTATGCGCGTCAATTTTTAGATATGCAAAAAAAGCCAGATGTAGATTTAATTGAAGGTTTGTCACCTGCGATTTCTATTGAACAAAAGACTACTTCGAAAAATCCGCGCTCCATAGTTGGAACTGTGACAGAAATTTATGATTATTTGCGTCTTTTGTGGGCACGTGTAGGTGTTCCTTATTCTCCTGTAACGGGGTTGCCAATTAAATCACAAACTATTGCGGAAATGGTAGAATGGACGCTTAAAATACCTAAGGGTGTGAAGTTTTATATTATGGCGCCGATGGTGCGTGACCGCAAAGGTGAATACAAAAAAGAAATCGCGTTTTTAATTAAGCAAGGTTATCAACGCGCAATAGTAGATGGAACCTTATATGATTTGGCGTCTGTGCCACCACTAGATAAAAATAAAAAACACAATATTATGGTTATTATCGACAGAATTGCCATGCCAGATGAAGATTTAACCGGTGATGATGCCGATGAATTTCGTTCTCGTCTTTATGCTTCGTTTGAAGCGTCTTTACGTCTGGTGCCAGGTGCTGTGGTTGTTCGGCGTTTGGACACAGGTGAAGATTCTTTGTATTCCCAAGAATATGCATGTCCAGTGTCGGGTTTCACAGTGCCAAAGATAGAGCCGCGTTTGTTTTCCTTTAATGCGCCGGTTGGTGCTTGTAGTGCGTGCGATGGTTTGGGTATTCAATTAAATGTTTCGCCTGATTTAGTCGTACCAGATACTGCGAAATCTATATTGGGTGGGGCGATTGCGCCTTGGTCTCGTGGGGGAATACTTAGCCAATATGAAAATGTTATTGATGCATTACATAAAAAATACAAGATTCCTTTGTCAAAGCCATGGTATACATTAAGCGATAAAGATAAAAGTATCATTTTATATGGGACGGGCGACGAACCGGTTAAAATCAACTGGAACGGCTATGTTTATGAAAAGCCGTTTGAAGGTGTTATTCCTAACTTGGAACGGAGACTGCGTGAATCTGATTCTGAATCAACGCGTAACGAACTCGCAAAATATCAAACAGAAAAAACTTGTCCAGTGTGTCATGGCAAAAGGTTAAACATCCAAGCATTGTGTATAAAAATTAATAATTGTGATATTATGGATGTATGCGAGATGTCTGTGGATGAATCTTTGCGCTGGTTCCAAGATTTACCTGGGCATTTAACACAGAAAGAAAATGAAATCGCTTCTATGGTGTTGCGCGAAATTGTTTCTAGATTGTATTTCTTGCAAAATGTTGGTTTGGGATATTTAACAATGTCGCGTATGGCAGGAACTCTTTCGGGTGGCGAAGCTCAGCGTATAAGGTTAGCGTCACAGATAGGAAGTGGTCTGTCTGGGGTTTTGTATGTGTTGGATGAACCTTCTATTGGTTTGCACCAAAGCGATAATGATAAATTGATTGAAACATTAAAGATGTTGCGTGACAAAGATAATACTGTGCTGGTTGTGGAACACGATGAAGATATGATGCGTGCTGCTGACTATTTGGTGGATATAGGTCGTGGTGCAGGTATCAACGGTGGTAATGTAATTGCATGTGGAACGCCAAGTCAGGTTATAAAAAATCCTGATTCTTTGACAGGATTGTATTTGTCTGGAAAACGCAAGATTGATGTGCCAAAAACACGCAGAAGTGGTAATGGTAAAATTATTCGCATAGAAGGTGCGCGCGAAAACAATCTTAAAAACATAAGCGTTGATTTTCCTTTGGGTAAATTTATCGCGCTAACTGGGGTGTCTGGGTCTGGTAAATCAACTTTGTTATTGAATACTTTGTATCCTGCGATTATGCGTGCGCTTTATAATTCAAAACTTGAAGCAGGTGCACATGATGTTATTCGTGGACTTGAAAATATTGACAAGGTTGTAGACATAGACCAATCACCAATTGGGCGCAGCCCGCGCAGTAATCCTGCGACTTATGTGGGTGTGTTTAATAATATTCGTGACTTTTTTGCGAATTTGCCAGAATCTAAAACGCGCGGTTATGACGCAGGACGTTTTTCTTTTAATGTCAAAGGCGGAAGATGTGAAGCCTGTCAAGGAGATGGGCAAATCAAAATAGAAATGAATTTTTTGGCGGATATTTATGTTGAATGCGATAAATGTCATGGACAAAGGTATAATGACGAAACTTTAGCTGTGAAATACAAGGGTAAATCTATCGCAGATGTTTTGAATATGACTGTGGAAGAAGCGTATAGGTTCTTTGTAAATGTTCCGCAAATTGCGCGTAAACTTGAATTGTTAAAACGCGTGGGACTTGATTATATCAAACTGGGTCAAAGTTCTCTTGATTTATCTGGTGGTGAAGCCCAAAGAATTAAATTGTCTAAAGAATTGGCAGCACGTAGCACAGGGCAAACGATTTATATTTTGGATGAACCAACCACAGGGCTTCATTTTGAAGATATAAAGTCTTTGTTAAGTGTGTTGCACGAATTGGTTGACCAAGGAAATACAGTGATTGTTATTGAACACAATTTAGAGGTTATAAAAACAGCTGATTGGGTCATAGATTTGAGCCCAAATGGTGGTGCTGGTGGCGGTCAGGTGATTGCCCTGGGAACGCCTGAGGCTGTCGCAGAAAATCCAGATTCTTTGACTGGAAAATATCTTAAAAAGTATCTGGACAAACCCAAAAAAAGCAAATAACATAGTGCTAGAGACAAATAAACCCAAAGGAGATGAAAAATGTTCGGTTTCGGTAAAAAGAAAAAAGTAGAAGAAACACAAGAAAATGTAGATTTAGAACAAGAAGCAGCAAAAATGCCATCTGGCATGAAAGAAACTGCTGAAAGAATGATGTCCGGTCAATTCGATATGAATGATATGTTGGCGCAATTAAAACAAATTAAAAAGATGAGCAATTTTAGTGGTCTTCTTAAAATGGTGCCAGGTATGTCCGGGGCTGTGGCTGCTATGAAAGAAAAAATCAAAGATGGTAGTGTTGATGCTCAAATCAAAATTTTGGAAGCGATGACCGTGGCGGAACGTGCTGATCCAGAAAAAATATTCGCTAATGCCAAAGCGCGTATCGCAGAAACAGCAGGTTGCACTGTTCGTGAAGTGGAACATATTATCAAGCAATATTTGAATATGAAACGTCAAATGGCTATGATTCAACGCATGGGCGGAATGGAAGCAGTCATGCAACGTATGCAACAGGCGGGGGGAGTGCCAGGTGGCAATAAATAATTAAAGGCACAAAAATGAACAAAAAAGATAAAAAGTTTTTTAAAAACGTGGACGCTGTATCAGGTTGTGAGCCTGTATACGGAAGAAATGGTAAAATAGCACACTGGAAAGTGACGGTGGAGGCTAATGAGTTTCCGAGGTTTCGTGCACCAGATTTATATGGGGCTTTTATGGCGTCTTGGGTGCAAACGATTAATGATAAAAAACAGGCTAGACATATAATTACATATTTATTCCGTGATGGTTTGTTTGGTCGTGGTGCAGAACGTGCTTGGCAATTTAGAATAAACATGTTGGGGCAAATGGCAATCAACCATAATGAAAATACTAAATAAAAAAATTGCAGCACATAAATCTTCGGTGGCTTGGCTTCAACGTCAGGCCCATGACCCTTATGTTGCGCGTGCCCAAAAAGAGGGATATCGTGCGCGGGCAGCGTATAAAATTATAGAAATGAATGAAAAATATCATTTCTTTAAAAACGGGCAGGTTGTTGTTGATTTAGGCGCCGCGCCTGGTTCTTGGTCACAGTATGTTGCGCGTGAATTTCCAAAATCAAAGATATTCGCGATGGATTTATTGGAAATTAAACCAATAAATAATGTGGAATTTTATCAAGGTGATTTTACGAGCGATGAGGCTTTGCGCTGGCTTGAAGAAAAATTAAATTTGACAGATGCAACAAATGGCACAGCGGATGTGGTTATGTCTGATATGGCACCAAATACTGTGGGACATAAAAAAACAGACCATTTGCGTCAAATGGTGTTGTTGGAATATGCGCTTGATTTTGCATTGCGTGCGCTTAAAAAAGGTGGTACATTCATAGCAAAATCATTTACAGGTGGTGCAACAAACGATTTGGTAAAACAAATCAAAGAACATTTTGAAGATGTGCATTACATAAAACCGCCGTCTTCGCGTAAAGATTCTGTCGAAATGTTTATCGTTGCAACTGGATTTTTGGGGCAGGAGAGAGACATATAAATAAAAGGATTTAAGATATGTCTTTTGTAAATGTTTTCAGGTTAAAATTTATTAGTTTTGCTATGAAAAAACTGCAAAAAATTGCAGAAAAATTGCCTGTTAAGCAAGAGGATGTCCCGACGGTTTCTTTTCATGCGGACAAAGATGGCATTTTTTATTTAGACGATTATAAAAAAGTTTCAGAAGACCTGAATGACATGTCTTGGGATTTTGATATGTTTCTAGATACTACAAAACTCACACCTGGGGTTGTGATATATATAATCAGTCAACAAAAACCAACTGCGCAAAGACCTTGGGTTGTGTATAAATATGAGCCGCGTGTTATTACATCAATTCATGACAGTGGTGTTAATGGTGGAACAGTGTTTTTCACATATTCTCATGAATTTGTTCAGCCATTATCTTTATCTGGCAGCCAAGATAAAAATGAATTCCAGGTTGTATCTAGTGAAGATACTATTTATTCACCACTTACAAAAGAGCATGCGCAATTCATTTGTGCAGAATTAAATTCACAATCACGAAGTTTATACCAAAGTCATCTGGCAAAAATGAAACAGAAATAAAAAAAACGCCATAAACGGCGTTTTTTTATTTATAACTTTCTGCGGCAGTGCGCGCCAAATCGTCAACGCGTTCGTTGAATTCTTCGCCGGCATGACCTTTGACCCAAACCCAATGAATTTTTATAGAGGAAGCCAATTCATCAAGTTGTTGCCATAACTCTTGGTTTTTTACAGGTTTTTTATCTGCTGTTTTCCAATTGTTTTTCTTCCAATTTTTAATCCAAGATTGCATACCGTTTTTCACGTATTGACTGTCTGTGTGAATTTCAATTTCATTATGTTTGCGCGCAGCGGTCAGCGCTTTGATAACCGCGGTTAATTCCATTTTATTATTCGTAGTGTTTTTTTCGCCACCACATCTTTCCGCTACATTTTTTCCATCAGTAGCAATAAATCCCCATCCACCAGGACCAGGATTTCCCAAACAACTGCCGTCAGTCCAAATTTTTAACATTTTATTTTCATCCCTTTTTGTGATATAATATCATAAAATGAAGTTTAATGCCAAACAATTACAACAAATGTCTAATGTCGCCAAAAGTTATGCTTTGGGGGCGGTGCTTGCTGCACAAAGCGGGCATGTTGGAATTATCTTGGATGCGGCAGAAATAATGACAGCGGTGTTCGCTAATCATTTGCATCGTGGCGTAGACAGGTTTGTTTTGTCTGCTGGACACGGGTCTGCGTTGTTATATTCTGTTTTGAAATTGGCTGGTTATAATCTGGGTGAATTAAAAACTTTTCGTAAATTTGGCGGTCTGCCGGGGCATCCAGAATGTTGTTTGGATGGCGTAGACGCTACTACTGGACCACTGGGTCAGGGTGTTGGTAACGCTGTGGGCTTTGCTTTGTCCCAGAAAATTCGTGGAATTCGTGCGCATACATATTGCCTGTGTGGTGATGGCGATTTAATGGAAGGTGTATCTTTCGAATCGCTTTCTTTGGCAGGGCGGTTGAAATTAAATAATTTAATAGTTCTTTGGGATGATAATAGATTAACCATAGATGGTGTCGCACAGACAGATATAGATGTGAATGCGCGTATGCGTGCGCTTGGGTTTAATGTTATGTCTGTGCGTGGAAACGATTTTTCTTCCATAGAACAGGCTTTGGACCGCGCAGAAAAGTCTACTTGTCCCGTGTTCATACAATGTAAAAATATTTTGGGACGCGATTCGTCTTTGGCAGACAAAAGCGCGGCACATGGTTTCGCATTAAAAGAAACTGAGATGATAGAGTTAATTTCGCGATATGCTGATGGCGAAGGATTAAAATTATGGTCGGTTGTGGCGCGCCGTTCTGTCGCTGATAAGGCGAGAGCCGTCACAGCGTTGCCACGGGTTAGATTACCAAAGTTGCCAGAACATATATCTTCGCGTGAATTGTCTGGGATATATCTCGATTTGTTGATGCGCGGTGGCGCAAAAATAATCACAGGTTCGGCAGATTTAGCAGATAATACGCGTGTGAAAACTTCGGTATCCAAAGATATATCTGCGAATAATTTTAATGGGAATTATATAAATTACGGTGTGCGCGAACATGGTATGGGTGCAATAATGAACGCTTTGGCCACAGATGGTTTGCGCGTGGTTGGTTCTACTTTCTTGGCGTTCAGTGATTATATGAAGCCAGCCATTCGAATCGCTGCGCTTTCGCATTTGCCGGTTGTTTATGTTTTTACGCACGACAGCATTTGTGTTGGCGAAGACGGACCAACGCATCAGCCAATTGAACAGTTGCCGTCTTTGCGTTTGATACCAAATTTACAGGTTTTTCGTCCATGTAATATGACAGAGGTTGCACACAGTTGGAACACAGCATTAACAGATAACGAACATCCGTCAGCTATTATTTTGTCGCGTCAAAAATTTAAGCAAATAGAAACGCCAAATGATGCAGATTTAAAACGCGGAGGTTATGTAATTTATCCTGCGGAAAATGGCCGGGTCAGGGTCACATTGATTGCAACGGGATCAGAGGTTCCATTGGCGGTTGAAATCGCATCGCGATTTAAAAATGTTCAGGTTGTATCTATGTTAAGCATGGAGATTTTCCGCACGCAAGATTTGTCGTATAAAAATAAAATATTGCGCGGTTGTGTGATTGCGATAGAGGCGGCGTCCCCTGGCAATTGGTTTGAAATCGCAGATGCTGTGATTGGTATTGATAAATTTGGGGCATCTGGAGATTCTGCCACGCTTTACAAAGAATACGGGTTTGACGCAGATAAAATTGTCAAAGAAATTAAGCGATACATGTAAAATAAAAATGGCTGATGAGATTTTCTTTATTTTATCAAACGGTGAAAAAATTCCTGTTATAGTGGAAACAAGACGTGGTGCGCGTAATGTGACTTTGCGACCGAAAACGAACCCAGTGAAAGAAATTCATATATCAAAACCTTGGATGACATCGACCAGTTTTGCGTTGAAATTTTTAGAATCTAAACGTAAATGGATAGAAAACATTTTTAATTCCGCACCAGAAAAAGAAAAACTTTATCCCGGAATAGTAATCGATTTCCTGGGGCGCAGAGTGCAGATAATTCATGATGAAGAAATGCGTTCTAATAAATATATGAACACAGAAAAAACAGTTCTGTGTATTGGGGGCGGGGCAGATATGTTTGAACGGCGTGTTCGCGATTGTATAAAAACAGAATTATTGGATGAAATAAAAAAAATTATAAAAACAACGCCGCGCGAATATTGGCCGTCACATATAACTTTGCGTGATACAACATCGCGTTGGGGGTCGTGTTCTTCGAGTGGGGGACTGTCATTTTCGTGGCGGCTTGCTTTTGCCCCGTATGAGGTTATGCGCTATGTAGTAATGCATGAATTATCACACAGGAAATATATGGACCATTCGCCACAATTTTGGGCAAATGTGACGGTGCTTTATGGCTTTGGGGTGGAACGGGCAAAAAGATGGCTTTCCAAAAACGGCCAAAGTCTACACAGGTATTTTTAAAAAAAAACGCTTGGAATAAGATGTTTTTTATGATAACATAGTAAACATAAAAAAAGAGAAAGGAGATTTTTCATGAAAAAATTGGTTCTATGTTCGTTGGTTGCAGGAGCCGTTGCTTGTATATGCATTAGTGGTGATGCTTTTGCCGCTTGTGGGGCTACGACTAGATGTGGCGGGAAAACTGTGACTACCTTTGCTGCAGGGATGGTAGCTAGTGCCACGGGGGCGGTAGCAGGGGGTACTTTGGGATTGTTGGCTGGTCCAGTAGGGGCTGGTGTGACTGGTATAGCTGTTGGAACTTGGGCTGGGTTTAAGGGTGCAAAAATTGCTTGGGATAACGGTTATGACGCGAATGAATATATTTATTTTAGTAATGGAACTTGTTTAGAATGTGATGGTATTTCGGACCCACTTGACACAGGCAAAGAATGTAGAAACAATCAATATTTTACAAACGGAATAGATTTGTTTAGGTGTGATGGTCCTGCTGATACCAAAAAAGATGATAAATGGGTTAAAGAAACTGTTAGTGTATGTAGCGATAGTCCTGTGAAAAAAATGATTGATGGTAGAACTTATAAATTAAAACTGAAGGGGGCAGGAGAAACTAAAATATCTGTTGGGGGTGCTGATGGTTTTGTTTATAGTAGCAAACCCTGTAGATATATTGAAGAAGACAAACAAACAACCGTGTGTACCCCAGGGAAAATAGAAACGGGGAATTTATGTAAAAATATAACAAAGGCAAACGGGCTTGAAGGGCTAGAACACGCAAGTGAATGTCATAGAATATGTGAGAGTGATGGAAGCGCGTGGCTTTATTCAATCTGGACGTGTGAAAAAGGCTGGAAAGCGACAACCCCATTTAAGGATGGAGGATATAAAAAGTGTGAAAAAGACAAGGATCCTACACCACCTAAGCAAACGTGCGAACAGATGCACGCTGGTTATCCAGAAAGAATTGCTTGTTGCAAGGCTGGTAGTACGACAACGTGGTCTGGCGATAAAGCCACAGGAACTTGCACTTGTGTAGATACAGCAAAAAAATGGACCTTTGATTCAAAAACAGGACGCGGTCAATGTTTAGCGTCTGGCGAACAAACCTGTGAAGAAAAATTCAAAGGTAATGACGAAGCAATTCAATGTTGTTTGGCTGGTGCGAAGTGGGAAAACGCCAAATGTAATTGTGGTTCCGGTAAAGATTGGAACTATAAAGACGGCAAAGGCGAATGCGTAGACGGAGGCGATGAATCGAGTGGATGTGTTTATACATTCAATGGAACTGTAAAATGTGCAAATGGTAATAGCATGACATTAAGTAAAACCTATCCTTTGACTAAGGCAGAATTAGGTGGGTTGACTTGTGATCAGTTTAACAGTATGTACCAATCGGATGCCAGCAAGCTGAACGCTTTCTTTGGACAGTATTGTGGCGGTGGTGCGATTATATCTATCGTAACTGGCCCAAGTGCAGCAGAATTAGAATCTGCCAAAAGCACACTCAGCGCGTTCTTTAGCGCAGCACAGAGCAACGCAAGCGTATGGAAAGACAGTGAGGGTAAATTTAACAAAGCGCGTCTTGCATCTGACTTAACAGCTGGTGTAGTGCTGGGTTCTGTTGGCGGCGTGGTCAGTGGCGTCGTAATCAAAAAGAACCAAGTAAAGAAAGGCTTTGAAGCGTTGCATTGCGCGGTCGGTGGACAAAAAGTAGCCGATTGGGGCGATGAATTCAACGTAGGACTGAGATAAAAAATGTAAAATATATAAATAAAAAACCGCTGTTTCGGCGGTTTTTTTATCTTTACAGCACTGTGCTTGTTGTCCCCCTTCGTCCGCTTCGCGTCCACTTCCCCATTGGGGCAGAATAACCTCCCTCCCGGTCTTCGACCGTACTCCCCCCAAGGGGAGAATCTGCTCTCAGGAGTTGCGGACTATAATTCCCCCTTAGGAGGGGGAGGGCCCGCAGGGCGGGGGAGGTAATCTGGTAGATTCGAAACAATAGAAATACTTGAACAGAGCAAGAAGAGCCAAGAATAATAAACGAAGCAGACAACCCTCCCCACCGCAAGCGGTCCCCCCCGCCCAAGGCGGGGAATAAACCCCCTCCGGCTGTGCTGCGCTCCTCCATGCTGGGGGATGTAAAATTTTTCATTTGTTTTTGGGTCTAAAAAAGTGTATAATATGCAAATGAAAGAGTAGGAGAATCTTATGTTATCTAGATTGTTATCTGTTCTTGTTATGTCTGCGATTTTGCCGATTTCTGCCGTGTTCGCAGATGGTGATGGTATAGATTATTTGCCTGTTATTGATTGCGAAGGTAAGGTTTGTGCTATTTATCCTAGTGGTGGTGATGTAGAACAAACAAGATGTAAAGAAGGTAACGGTTGGAGATATTCAGGTTCATGTACCCCAAGAAATGCGAAGAAAGGACACTGTTTTAAACAAAAAAACAAGGCTGGAAAAGAAGTTGGTTCTTGTTCTGCGGAAATATGTAATGAAGATTCTGCCTTGTGGTTACATAAAAAAGGTAGCGGTTATCAATCTTATGGACTGTGTCGAAAAAAAGACTGGTTGCAAAAAACTTTCTGTGACAAAAGTGATGGTTGCAGGGATTGTAATGGTAAATGCGTTTTAAAAGTGTTCGAATATACTAATGGTAGTTATGGAAAAACATCAGCTTATCATGATGATGAACTTTGTGTGTGTGAATCTCAGACCACATCGCCAGAACCACAACCACAACCGCAGCCACAACCAAAGCCTGAAGATAAGCCAACGGAACAATGTTTTTATACTTATTCTGGAACGATTCGTTGCGCTAATGGAAATACTTATACTGTGAATAAGCAAATAGATGTTTCTGATTTGGTTAGCGAATGTCCAGAACCTGCGCAACGTCAACAGAAATTTAATGAATTGTTTCAAAAAGACACCAATAAAATGTTCCAATTACAACAAAAACTTTGTCAACAGATGGTGGTGGTCGTAAACAATATTCCAACTGGCCCAAGTGCCGCAGAGATAGAGGCGGCTAAAAGTGTGTTGGCTTCGTTCTTTACAACCACTCAGGACAAGGCGAGCGTATGGCGCACAGAAGAGGGCAAATTTAATACTGCCCGTTTAGCGAGTGATTTAACGGCTGGTGTTGTTTTGGGAACCGTTGGTGGCGTGGTTAGTGGTGTAGTAATTAAGAAGAAACAAGTGCAGAAAGGTTTCGAAGCGTTATACTGTTCTGTCGGGGGGCAAAAAATGGCAGAGTGGGGCGATGAATTCGATATTAATTTACGAAGATAATTCTTAAAACCGCTGTTTCGGCGGTTTTTTTATTGATTTTTTGTCAAATTGATATTAGAATCAAGACATGATGATTAAAAAATTTGTATCTTTTTCTTTTAATTTTCACCACGCGGCGCGCGCCGTGTGTCTCTAGCTATTCTTTATTTTTTATGATATAATACAATGTTTCAAGATAAAATAATCCCACTTCGCCAAGGCTTCGTGGGACAAGTAATAAAGGATGAAAAAAATGGATTTAAAACCAACAAAACCATTATCGGGATTTATAGAATTGTTGCCTGCGCAACAACGTTGTTTCGATTATTGTGCAAGTAAGATGCAAAGTGTTTTGCGTGACTGTGGTTATGCGCGCCTTGATTTGCCGGCAATCGAACGCGCAGAAGTGTTGACTGACAAAGATAATTGGGACGAAATTGAAACGCAAATCTTTTTGTTTCAAAAAGGCGATACAAAAATGGGGCTTCGTTATGATGGAACTGTTGGTCTGTCGCGTTTTGTCGCAGGTCATTTGACTGATTTGAATTTTCCTTTCTATACTTATCAATTTGCGCGTAATTATCGTGGTGAACGTCCGCAACGTGGGCGCTATCGCGAATTTTGGCAATTAGATATTGATATATTGGGCATTCAAAATCTATCTTTGAATTATGATGCAGAGATTGTGGCGACACTGATGAAAATGTATGAATCAATCGCTGATATTGTGGGTGGTGTTCGTGCAAAAATTGGAAATCGTCGTTTTTGGAATGCGATGTTTTCTTATTTGAATTTAAATGCAGACCAGGCGCGTGATGCTTTTGTTTTAATTGATAAACGTGATAAAATTGCAGATTTTTACGAAGGTTTGGTCGAAACTGTTGGTGAAAACGCCGCAAAAGAAATAGATGCTGTGTTCAAAAAAGGTTATCGTTCTTTTGTTGGAAAAACAGATGAATTAGATGCCGCTATTGCTGAAATGGATAAATTTATGACTTTGTTGGATGCCATGGGGGTTAAAAACGCAGAAATAGATGTTTCTATTATGCGTGGACATTCTTATTACACTGGCATAGTGTTTGAATTCTTTTCAATTGATTATCCTGATTTACCGGCTGTTGGTGGTGGTGGGCGATATGAAAATTTGGCATCTAAATTTTCTAAAACCAAAATTGTCGGGGTTGGTGCATCAATCGGCGTGTCAAGATTGCTGGTCGCGTTGATGGAAGCAGGCAAGATTGATTTAACGCGTTTTTCAAAACCTGTGGATGTTGCTGTTTTGGTGATGGGGGATGAAAATCTGCCTTATGCGATGCAGGTTTTGAACACTTTGCGCGACAATGGTATTCCGTCTGTGGCGTATCTTGATACTGATAAAAAATTCAAAAACCAGATTGAATATGCTGATAAAATTGGGGCGCGTTTCGCGGCTATTATCGGCGAAACAGAGGTTGCAAACAATGTAATCGCTTTGAAAGATATGGTTTCTGGTAATCAAGAATCTTTGTCTGTTGCGGATGCTGTCCAAAAAATAAAGGTGAAATAATATGATTATCGAACAGAAATTATTGGATATTCAAGCGCGCGCTAAAGATATTGAAACCAAGATGAATTCTGGTGAAGTGTCTGGCGATGAATTGACCAAATTGTCAAAAGAATATTCGCAATTAAATGAAGTTTTGCCACTGATTGATAAATATCTGCAAACGCAGGCTGGTATCAAAGATGCGAAAGAAATGCTTAATGATCCAGAACTGAAATCTATTGCTGCGGAACAATTGGAAGAATTAAATCATGCTTTGCCAGATTTGGAACGTGATTTACAGATTGCTCTTTTGCCACGAGATGCCGCTGATGATAACAGTGCTATCGTGGAAATACGTGCCGGTGTAGGTGGAGAAGAGTCGGCTTTGTTTGCAGGTGACCTGTTTAATCAATATAAATCTTATGCTTTGCGAAAGGGTTGGAAAATTGAGATTATCGAAGAAAACGCAACTTCGCTTCGTGGATACAAAGAAGTTATTTTCAAGATAGACGGGGTAGGTGCTTATGCGCGTATGAAATACGAATCGGGTATTCATCGTGTGCAACGCGTGCCTGAAACAGAAGCGAGTGGTCGTATTCATACTTCGGCTGCGTCTGTCGCTGTTATGCCAGAGGCCAAAGATATCGATGTTGTGATTGATGACAAAGATATTCGAATCGATATTTTCCGCGCAAGTGGTGCTGGCGGTCAACATGTTAACAAAACTGATTCGGCTATACGTATTACACACTTTCCAACTGGAATCGTTGTGACTTGTCAAAATGAACGTTCGCAATTACAGAACAAAGCGACTGCTATGGCTGTGTTGCGTTCGCGTTTGTATGAAAAACAAAGAAATGAACAAATGAATGCTTCTAATGCTTCGCGCCGCAGTATGGTTGGGTCTGGTGATAGAAGTGAAAAGATTAGAACTTATAATTTTCCAGAACAACGCGTCACAGATCATCGTATTAAACTTACGCTTTATAAATTAGATGATATTTTGGCGGGTGGCGAAGGGCTGGACGAAATGATTGATGCGTTAATCAGTGCTGACCAACTTGAAAGATTGGCTGCGCTCGATTGAAATGATTTGTGGTTGTTATTATAAAAAACGCCCCGATGGGCGTTTTTTAAAACATATATTTTACATTTAGATTTGATGACCAACCGTCAATTCCACCAATTTGTTTATGGATGTTGCCGCCAAATACAAATCTTTTGAAATTATATTCCAAATCTAGACCGACATCAGTATGATTGTCTGTTTTCAGGCAACTTTGTTTTACATTATTTACATATATGTCGTTTTCGCCACCAAAGTGTGCGACATATTTTGCAGAAAATGCGCCGTACCAATTTGGCAAAACTTCCTTGATAAATTGTATAGATGGGGCGATGTTAAAGAAATTATAATCTTTGGATGAAACATAATCGCCGTTCACACTTAAATCGTCTGAGGCAACAAAGGTATATGCTAAATACAAAGCGGGCTTAAAATACAAAGTGTTATCAATTTTGAATTTCGCATAAGTTTCGTTTCCTATGTTTACCCAAGAATTATTAAATTGTTTATTGTGCACAGTATTATTCAGCGCACCAACATTTGTTAAAATTTTTGCGCCAAAATTGCGATATTTATAATCTGTGAAAATTCCAACTGCATAGCCCCCGGATTTTATATCTGTTATTTTACTGTTTATATATGAAGCAAAACCGCCGGCAGAAATACGACCATATTTTAATTCGATATCTTTGGTTGTTGTGCCAATAGTTGCTAAATTCAAACGGGCGCGTTTAGTTAAATTCTTATTATAATGAACATTTTCATTTATATGATTTGCGTTAGCCCAGACATTTTTTATTAATTTATTAGAAGAAGTGTCCCGATTTTTTAATGTAGAGCCATCGTCACCATATTCGTCCAAGCGGCGCATGGTTCCATAAACCGCGAAGTCACGAAAATAGTCAGCCAAATTTTCCCCATGATTTGTATAAGACATAAATGTATTTGTTAACATATTTATATCTATCACAGACATATTATTATCATAAATAGAAACTGCGTTTGCAGAATTTGTGCCACAAAGCAGGGCGCAAAATAATAATAACAAATTGAATTTTGTATGTTTTTTCATAAAAAGCCTCTCTCCTGTTGGTTACTATTATATCATATATTTATATATTTTTGAAATTTTTATTGTCTTATTTTTTGTTTTTTTATATGATAAAAAGCATGAGAAACAAAAAACAGATAAAATTAGACAAACCGATTGTAATGGTCGGGCTGATGGGAGCTGGAAAAACCAGCATTGGTCGTGCTTTGGCGCGCAGTTTAGGAATATCATTTGTGGATTCTGACAAGGAAATTGAAAAAGCAGCTGGTTGCAGCGTCATAGATATTTTTTCTATGTATGGTGAAAAAGAATTTAGACGCGTAGAAGAAAAAGTTATCGAAAGACTGATAGACACCGCCCCAAATGTAAAAGTTATTTCTACCGGGGAGGGTGCTTTTATAACAAATTCTGTGCGGCAAATTGTTCTGGAAAAAGCGTTAACAATTTGGTTGAAGGCTGATTTAGAACTCCTTGTAAAAAGGACAAATTTTCGTCATACCAGACCGCAATTGTTAAACACAGATTCGCATGAAATATTGGCGCAATTGATTAAAGACAGATATGATACATATGCTTTGGCTGATATTACTGTGGAAACGCGCGATGAAAATATTCACAAGACTTTAGGCAAGGTTTTAAATGCGATTGAACAATATCTAAACAAACAAAAACAAGGAGAACAAAATGAAAATCATAAGTGAATTTAAATCTTTTATTAACAAAGGCAGCGCAATCGATATGGCTGTCGGTATCATCGTTGGGTCTGTAATGACCAGCGTTGTGAATTCTTTGGTCAAAGATATTATTATGCCACCAGTTGGACTGTTGGTCGGCGGGGTTGATTTTTCTCAGTGGTTTTATGTACTGAGTGGTGGCGAACCTGGTGTTCATTACAACACAATGGAAGCCGCAACTGCTGCAGGTGCTACTACATTGAATATGGGAACTTTTTTAAATACTGTAATCAGCTTTTTCATAACGATGTTCGCTGTATTTATTATTGTAAAAGTTGCTAATTCTGCGCGCAACAAAGGACCGGTCACAACACGTGCGTGCCCTTATTGTCAGCAATCTATAAGTAAATTGGCAACAAAATGTCCATATTGTTGTTCGAATGTAAAACCTGAAAAAATCGGTGAAGTTGAAGAAGCCGAATTAACCAAGGGGCTCAAAAATTTGACTGCCAAGGTTGGTAAAGTGGCAAGTGCTGCGAAAAAAGCCGCAAAAATCAAGTAAAATCAATTGATTATAATATATACGATAAAACCGCTCTTTGAAAAAAGGGCGGTTTTCTGCGGCACAGGGCGGGTTAATCAAAATTCATGTAAAAAATATTAAAAAATTAAAAAAATATAAAAATAAATACAAATAGGCTAAAAAATAGATAAGTACATGTAAAAGGCAGCAATAATTTATAAAAAATTATTATGAACGCAACCTTTAAAATAGAAAGCCGCAGAAAACCGCGGGGCAGCGCCTAAAAATAGAATACACAAAAGGCGCATAATGTATATTATGTATAGTTTAACATATGCTCGCAAGGCTCGCTGTGTTAAA
>JAGCOU010000008.1 GCA_017642565.1 Alphaproteobacteria bacterium
AGAACCGCGACGAATCTGCAGAATTCGTGTCATATTAAAATCCTTTTTGTTAAAATGTTTGAAAAAAAAGACGGCGAATATTCGCCGTCCACATAGACCCTATTATACCACAAATCAACGCAAAAATCAAGCCGCCATACCGTGTTGTGAAATATATTTTTGGAACAATGCGCCTTTTTCTGTGTCAAATTTTTCTTGAGCCCTGGATGTGAATAGTCTCCACGTTTTTGAATCCCCTGTTTGTAAGAAATTCCAATAATTTTCGAGCTCGATAACTTTATTTTTATGGTCGTTATCCCAAGTATTTAAAGCGTTTTGTTCATTTGTAATCGCTGTGTTTAACTCGTTGATTGTTGCTGTTGCCGTTTCTAAATGCTCTTTCTTGTTTTTTAGGTCATTGTAATCGCCAGAAAGTTGATTATATTGATTATAATCACCTTGTAATGTACTCATCATGTTTCTAGCATTATTTACATTCGCTTGATTAGAAGTTCTTTGATTTTCTAAATCTGTTTTTTGTTGTGTAAGTTGTTGCTGTTCTTCTTGTAATTTTTCATAGGTAACATAGTATTCTTTTTTTCTTTCTGTTATCAAATCTTGAGGCATACCAGCGGGGTAAGATGCGGGATTATTATACTTGTTCAATGCTTGTGAAATCTCTTGTTGTTTATCCGCAATTTGTTGGGTTAATTCATCAATTTGTTGTTTCAGCTGTTCATCTTGGTCTACAATACCTTTATTTGTTTCATAATCATCGTGCTTTTGTTGCAAAGTATTCATATCGTTTTGAACATTTTGCATATTTTGTTCAATTTGTTGCTGTGTGCCATGTTGTTGAGTATATTGATTCAGGGCATTTTGCTGTGTTGCAAGATCCTGTCGATGCGCCTGTAAAGAATTTTGTTTGTTTAATTTTTCGGCTGAATTCCCTTTTTTTATTTCATCAATTCTTCCTTGTAAAGGACCTTTTTGATTGTTTTTGTTTTTAAATTTCATGCCCGACATCATGATTTTATTTCTAATAAAAGTTATTCCGTATCCTACACCAAGAAAGGCTGCTTTTATAGATTTATCAAAACACTTAGTAACGAATTGAATACCTTCGTTTTTGTTCCATGATAATTCGCCGTCAGAAAATATTTTAAAATCTTCTTGTTTTAATGCATCCATAACTTTGCTGGTCATCATACCGTATTTCATAACAGTCATGATTTCCATAGCGGTTTTAGCTTTTTTGAAATCTTCTTCTGTTGCAGTACGTGGATCAGTAGCTTTTAAGATGATATTTTGAATAACGCATTTCATTTGTCTGGCGTCTTTCCAGCAACCTTCAATTGCTTTTGGAATTTGTGGAGACAATTCCTCCATTGTCTTTGTGAACCAATCAAAATGACTTTCTGTGTTTTTGTTTTCAAGACGTTTCTTTATAGCATCTTTTTTTGCCAGCAAGCCAGCTAATCCGTCTGCAGGTTTGATTTTTTCTTTATCAATTGCTTTGCAGATTTCTTTTGCGTGTGCACCAAAGAACAAGTGCCCACCACGTAATTCTTCGTATTTTTTTAAAGTGTTGTTATATGTATCACCAGCCCATTTTTCCAACTGTTGTAATGGTGTTCTAACATCATCAAGTTTTGGTTGTACATAGTTATCATTTTGAGAATCTTGCCAAGCTATTTTATTTTCAGAATATTTTTCGAGTTGATCTGTAACAATCTTACTTTGGTCATAATCTTTAAATTTTGCACGAACATTACCATTTTCGTATAAAGTTTTAAGGATAATTGGTAATTTATTTTTTCTGAATTCTTTTAAATTTTCATTAGTAATTTCTATTTTATCAAAAGCATAATCGCTGGATATGTTTTCAAGATCTTGATATAGTGGTTTTAAGGCTTTAACAGTGGGTATCTCGTCTGCATCATAGTGTGATAATACATGGTTTTTAAGCGCGCTAGCAACCTTTAGAAGCTTGTCCTGAACCTTGTTATCAGAATTGTATTTGCCATCCTTGCATTTTTGAAGAAAATCATTTACTGCATATTGATCATCAAATACCTTGTCTGTACCATTATCTTTAAGTGTATTTTCTCTGATAATCTGTTTTATTTGGTCTGCAGTTTGAGTTTCGTCTTGGGAAAGGGGGGTATCGCCATATCCAAGCAAATTTAGAAAGTTTTTGATACTAGCTTCTGTTTGTGCGTTTGCTTGTGGAATAGAAAAAGCAGGTTTTCCATCTTGTAATCTCTCTGTGTCAAACCATCTGTTTAAAAAATCCGTAGCATCTTGATCCTTTAACGTATAAAGGTGGCTAACACCCTTCATTTTCGCCAAAGTTTTATATATTTCCACATATAATTTACGTGCTTGTGTATTTGGTTCTAATTCAGCATCACTAGCTGGGTCTGGTAAAGAGTTTCTTGTCAGTTTACCATCAGTGACCGTAAAATATTTGCTAATCCAATCAAGTTGATCTTTGTTTAAGGTCCCTTTTTTGTAATCGTCTTGTAATCTGGCCACGACTTCGGGAGGCATATGATTGACATGCATCTGCCTAAAATATCTTTTAAGAAAATCATTCATATCTGTATACGCCATTAAATGCCCCTTTGGTGTTCTCTGACCATCACTTTAATTATAGCACTTTTTAAGTGGTTTTTCAAGGATGGCTAAGGTTTTTCTTCCTGTGTTATATTTTTATTTTTTATGTATAATTTCGAATATGAAAATAAGTCGTTTTTTATTAAAAGCAATTCCTTATATTTTGTCCATTGCGGGCGGTATATTTGTCTTTGATTTTTCTAAAAAATACCTTCATGACCCGAGCTGGATAGATTTAACAAACAATATATCTGCATCGCTTTTGGCTATACCTTTGGTGTTTTTGTTTTACGATTATTCGAATTTTCTTATAACGCGTCGTATGAAGAAAAATTTACATGCAAATGTGGTTAATATCATAGATGGTATTTTGTTTAAAATCTTAAACCAGATGAAACATATTATAAAAATTGAACATATCACCGTCCCTATGCAAGATTTAAATTTGAACTATAAAAAACTAGATTTGGATACGAAATATGTGCGTGCTATAAAAAAAGAACTGATTTTGATGGAAAATTTGCTTTATAAATCTGACAAAATAGAGGTCTTGGACCCACAGCATACCCAAATTTTGTCTTTCATAGTCCAAGAATTAAACCAGATTTTGAATGAATTTAAATATCATAATTCGCCACGTGAAATTGCCAGATATATCGAAACAACGCTTTCCATGATAGATGATTGGTTTTATTCAACGGGCTATACAACCAGAAAACCACGCCACAGTCATTAATTCGGCATAATTCTCCCCCATTGGGGGAGAGGGCCACGGAGTGGCGAGGGGGGTAAAAAACAAATGCCTGAAAAATAAAACGACCGAAATGGTCGTTTAATTTGAATTTAAAAAAGTCCGCCTTCGCCGTTTATAAAATTTGAAACACATCCCTAGAATTTGTTGGGCTACGGCGCGACACTAAATTTTCTTAAATAAAAAAACGCCTTGCGGCGATTTTCTATTAACGAAAATTTGTGGTGGAGGCACAGAGATTCACTCGGCATTCTGCCTGCGTGGCAACCGTGACGGTTTCGCTGCACTTTGTTTGCAAAACCTACTTGTTGTCGAACTCTGTCGTTCTCATCTCTGTGTCTGAAAAATAAAAAACATCCTTGCGGATGTCTTTTAATTTTTCTGGTGGAGGCACAGAGATTCGAACTCTGGACCCAATGATTAAAAGTCATTTGCTCTACCAACTGAGCTATGCCTCCAGTGAACTTTTTTTGGCGTTCGGGGATAATTTTGACATAAAAAAACAAAAAAGCAAGAAAAATTTGTATTTTTTACAAAAATATGAACCCCTGCGTCAAATCACGGTTTGAATTGGAAAACAAAATGTTGTTAATGATATAACGTTGGGGTTCACGCTTAAATTATGATGAAAAATCTAAAAACTCGCAATTTGTTTGAATCCCTAGGTTTTTATGGACATAGTTTGATTTTTATGCTTTAGTACTCGTTATGAATAAAAAAACAACAGTTTGTGGAATTGTAGCGGTTGGACCAGATGATGTTATCGGGCAAAACAATGTGATGCCCTGGCATTCTCGACAAGATTTTTTTCACTTTAAAACCATGACAACACCATATCCTTGTGTGTTTGGTAAAAATACTTTTGATGGCCTGCCACGCCGTCCTTTGCCTAATCGTTTGAACATAGTGTGCAGTTCCAAAAACAAAGACGAATACCAATCTGGTGTTTTCTATGCTTCATCCATAAATTCTGCGATTGCTGCATGCCAAGATTTTGATTATATGTTTATTTGTGGTGGGTGCCAGATTTATGATTATGCGCTTCACCATGATTTAATAGATATAATGTATGTAACGAAAATATACGATAAAAAATTAGAGCAAAATATTAAATCTGGACAGTTTAAGTATACCAGGTTTCCAATAGACTCAAATGAATTTTTTGATTCTGATAAATGGGTTGTGCGCAGAATGGTTTATCCACAAAATGTTTTACCTGTTGAAAAAACAAATACTGTTTCTAAATTTTTTAAATGTGTTCGTGTTCGATAAAATGGTTATTTTACAACTTCAATTTCAATGCCAACCACAGAATTTTTTATAAACTCTTCTTTTGTGATAAATTTGAATACGACATCTTCTAATTCTTTGATAGTTTCAAAACCCGTGCGTTTAATATCTACTTTGCTAAATAAAGTTTCAAAATCAGGCGCAATATGCAAATTTATTATGCTGCAAATTATGTAATTATCAGTGTTTTCTGCATCATAAAGCAAAAATTTATCCCCGGCTTTCATTTGACGGCGTTTTTCGTCAAAAGCGCGCAATTCGATGTCTTTTTTGCCAGACTTTATCAATTCGAAATATTTATTGCGCACACTCATTGAAAACTTGCAATCAAATTGTGGTAATATACTTTCATAATAGTTTTTGTCTTTAATCATTTTTTTTGCCTTTGGTATTGGTTTCAAAAAAATCAAAGAAATTAAACCATTGTTTCGGGTATGCTAATACCAATTTTTCAAGGAATCTCGCGTAATCAACAATCATTTCTTTGATAGTATCAGCTTTGATTTCTTTGACATAAACGCCATATTTTTCTGCACCAACATTTACTACGCAAATCGCAAACACGGGATGCGATTGGCTGCGTGCAAATTTAAAAGTTCCCACTGGAAAACGACAATCAACGCCCAGAAAAGGCACCGTTTCAAATCGTTCAGGGGTATTTGGCGAAGTTCTATCGCCCGCCATCATAACTAAATCGCCCCGTTGTAAATTGTCGTACATTTCGCCAGCAATACCAATACCGATATTTTCAGTTGGATAAATAATCGTATTAGTTGTGACGCTGTGTCGCATCATAAATTTATGAAAGGTGCTGGTTTGTGATACCTGCATAAACGCGTGCATTTTTTTGTTGCTGCTGTCTGGAAAGGCTGACAAAGCCTCTATATTCCCCAGATGCGAGCAAATTAAAAACACGCCAGTATTCATTTCAAGATATTTTTGAAATTGCATCCAATCGGCATTTTTATGAACTGCGAATTTGATTTTTCTGCGCCTATCACAAGACGCTGCCATCTTGTCTAACATGGCGCACGCGAAAGCATAGATATGCGAAAACGAAGAAAATCGTGTTTCTTTTCTCCCAATTTTTTTCTCATACGCATTTAATATTTTTCTGTATTTTTTTGATGCATTTCGAGCAGGCTTTGCAAAAGGCACGATGAACAAACATACAAACCAAAGCACAAATTTTAGAAATTTTATACCAAAGATTTTGTATGCTAACCAAAGTGTTTCCAAACGTAAATTCCCAGCGCTTTGTTCGTGAATATTATACCAGTTTTTCATATATTTGCCTTTTGATATTTTTCCTTTATAATTTATCTCATGAAAATCTATATGTCAAATCTTGAACAGACAAAGAATATCGCCAATATGGAACGAGACTTATCCACATTGGACAGACGCCGTTTAACAGAATTTTCAAACGAAACTCGTAAATTACAGTTTTTGGCATCTCGCTATCTCATTAAACAGGCAACCGGTAAAAATGTCATTGTTGATAAAAATGGCGCACCGACAATTGAATCGGGTTTCGTATCTATCTCGCACAAAGATAATTTTGTGTTTGTTGCGATTTCTAATTCCTGTGTTGGAATTGACATAGAAAACACCTCAATTAATCGTGATTTTGCGGGACAAAGTGAATTATTGGGTTTGCCAAAAACAAATGATAAAAAAACTTTCTATAAAAACTTTGTGAGATACGAAGCAGAATTTAAATTCGGCTCCACCTCCAAACAGGCACATAAATATTTTTATGAAATGGGCGACTATTTAATCTGTGTTTGCACAAATGAACCTGTCAAAGATATTCAGTTTGATTCATCTTGTGCGACGGGGATTCGTTTTTTGTGCGCGGAATAAAAAGAATGAAATTAAATAAGAAAGCCCCAATCCCAAAGCCAATGTTATTCCCATAGATTTAATTAAAAAGAAACTGGTAAACGCTAACAATCCAAAACCAACAAAACTGGTAAGGAAAGAAAATAAAACAGGACGTGTTTCTATCTCGTTATCTGCGTTGATATTGAATATCGTATAATCAAGTCCAAGACCAGTGACTATAAAGAAAGCAAGCAGATGGAAAAAGGTTATCGGTTGCCCAAACCATGTTAAAATACATATTGACAACAATATCGCCAAAACAGACGGAATTAAATAAATCACTGCGCGTTTTTTGTAAAACACAGAAAGCAAAGCCAATAAACAAATCGCACAAATCAGCAATAAGCGGTTCGCTGTATGACTGTATTTTTCAATTTGTTCTTTCAAAGTTTGTGATACAGAAACAATTTTTGCATTGTTGTTATTTATTTGTATATTTGGTGAAACCTGGGCCAAAGAATATACATTTTTGCCATCTTGAATAATCAGTTTATCAATCCAGTTCTTTAAAAATCCAGAATTAATACCATCTGGGGTTAAATAATTCGTTGGCACAAAATCAGGCTTGTTTTTTAATTCAAGTTTCTGTTTTAAATATCTAGATTGTGATTTATATAATTGCTTAACCAGTTCTTCGTTTTCTTGTTGGGTTTTTACAGATGGAATGATGCTGGACAAAGAAAAGAATTTATCAGTATCTTTTTTAATCGATTCTTCTGTTTCAAGAACACTTTGAATACTGTCGCCACGAACCATTAACACTGCAGATTCTTGGGAATTATTTAATGTTTGGACAGTCGCTTCGTCTATCATAATTTGCGAATCTGGACGATAGAGTTGATTCATATTATTTTCTGTTTTTACAAAAGGCAAAGTCGCAACAATAGCAATACTTATCAGTGATAAAATCATAATTTTGGCTTTTGCCGACAAAGAAAAATTAATCTTTAATGGTTTGGGTTCTAGATTTAATTTATTTGGTAGAAATAGATTTAAACCGGTATACACCGTTGTTAATCCCACAACAGTAAACACTGAAATTTGTTGTAACAAAGATACATCTGAAAACATCAATGGCACAAAACAAACCAAAGTAGTTAAAAATGAATGGCGCATATTTTTATGAATCTGGTTTTGATTTTTTAATGTGGCACTTGTTAAAAAATGAAAAGAATAATCTATGCCAAGTCCAATCAAAGTCGTTCCAAAAACAAAAGTCAAAATATGAGGGGTGCCAAAGCACAAAAACAACGCGATTGTTCCACATAAAAATCCAACAGATAAACTAGCAATCACAGTTATTAATGTAATCGCTTTTCTAAATAATAAATAACTAAACAATACTGCCATCAATGCAGCCATCAAAGATAATACAGTTAACTGAATCTGGCTTTTTTGAACCATAACAGCAGTATGCAAAGGAACCCCACTCATATATACTTTGAGATTTTCATTGTTATACGATGCCAATTCTTTGCGTAATAAATTTATTTGTTTTGTTGTTGCATTTGTATCAACTACATCCACAGGAATCATAAAATAATGTGCGGAATTTTTGTGTTGCCAAAGCAATCCATTATGCAAAGCCCATCCCATATTGTAAGTGTTTATATTCAGCAAATAATTAGATAACAACAAAAAAGAATCTTCGCGCAAAGGAACGATTGGCGGCATCATAGATTCTGAAACCTGTTTTATCGCGTTGTCTGCAACGGTTTTCGATTGTTTTTTTTGTAACAATTCTTTGTCTTGTGCGCTCAAAAGAGCGTTTTTATATGGAATTAAATCTTTGGTGATATTTTTTAATGAAAAATTATTAGATTGAACTTTTAAACTATCAAAATTTCCATTGTTTAACAAAGCCACTATTTTATTAGCAGTTTGAAGCGCGGTTTTTTCTTCTGTTGATTCTGTGACAATATTTATCACAGATGAAAATTTGCCAGAAATTTTATCTACGGGCCATTGTTCTTGGGGCGTGCCCATCTCTATCAAAGACATCAAATCCGTTTGGGTTTGCAAAGGCGTCCTTAACACCAGTGTCGCGATAGTGCCACAAACAATAAATGCACAAAATAAAATTTTTTTAACAAACGATTTCATCTGTAAAATCTTTTTTTGAACGATTAAATTCTAAAATTACAATGGTCCCGTCATAATAAGTTATAATGACTTTGTTTAAATCTTTGGTGTTTCCATACATAGTTAAATTTTGAATCATATCTGCGAGAATAACGAGACGCGGACTCGCAACCAAAGTCCAAGAATTTTTATGTTCGCTGTAATCAACATCAAAAGCAAACAAAAATTCGCTCATATCGCCATTTAACATTTTATCTATCATAGATTGAACACGATAAAAATAGGGCAGTTCAGTTAATTCTTTGGCTTCGCCATTTACACAATATTCTTTCAAAGTAGAAGTAAACACATCTTCGCTTGGTTTTTGTTGGTGCCATGCAAAGCCAACATTTTTTACAAATTTTACATATCCATTTGATATAAATCGCTTAGTAGATTCAGGCAGTATCTTTGTCTGTTTAAAAGTGGCAGACACAGATTCAAGATTATCTGTGAATGTTTTTAATTTTTCTGGCATTTCACCTGTCACAGGATAAGCAAAAGCGTTCAGTGAAAAAACACAGCATAAAACGAATATTATTTTTTTCATTTTCTCCCTCTTTTAATAAGCCATAATGGTATTAAACAACATAAATATGTATGAAGCAAACTTATGTAAAAGTTGTCGCGAAAGGCATGAAAGTGCGAAATACCACTTTTTGGATAAATAACCTTGGTTGGTACAGGGGTGATTTTTATACCTTCGCGAAAAGCCTTTACAACAATTTCAATATCAAAGCCCATGCGTTTAAATTTTATTGTTTTTAACACTGGTTCTATTAATTCCAAAGGATAAACACGAAAACCGCACATTGTATCAGGCATATTTTTATTGAAAGTTTCAATCATAACCCAAAAATTGGTTATTTTGCGACCAATCAATCTAGACCGTGGTGCAGACTCATCATATATCGGGTTCCCCAGGATTAAATTTTTTGGATAAGAATTTGCAATTTTGAAAAACAAAGGTATGTCTTGAATATCGTGTTGTCCATCTGCATCAATTTGCAAAGCATGTGTAAAACCTTTATCAATGGCAAATTTAAAACCTGCCAGCATAGCGGCACCTTTGCCACCATTTTTCAAATTTTTTACATAGAAAAATTTATGTTTAACGCAAATATTTTTAATTTTTTTTGATTGTATTGAAGTGCTGCCATCATCAACGACAATAACAGGCTTTTGAAAATCGCATAATTTGGCGGCAACGTTCGTAAAAGCGTCTGCGTGGTTAAAACAAGGAACAATAATAACAGGTTTTATCATTTTTATGCCTTTATGACTATCTTACCACAAGAATATTTTTTATTGCCATCACTATAATTAAATGCAAATTCATTTTCTGTATCGCGTTTTAATTCAAAGTGCACAGGTGTATCTGGCAATATAAGATTTGAAAACTTTAATTTTAAAATATGATAATCGTTTGCTTCTTTGTTAAAGTACTGTTTGATAAAGCAAAGAACAAAATGCATTTGTATTACACCTGGCAAAATAGGGTGTTCTGGGAAATGCCCATTAAAATAAGAAGAATCTTTTAGAAAAGTCAAATCAGCGATAAATTCAGTATCTGTTTTAGTGATGTTTTGCATAATTGGTTCAGCAACACTGGATTCAAACATCGCGGCTATGTCAGATTTGATGTATTTGCCCTGGGTGTTCACGGGGATAGTATTAACAATTCTTATTTTACGAGGTAATACAACATTAGGAAAATAATTAATTAAGAATTGTTTTAATTCTTTGATGAATTGGTGACGTCCTTTTTCAATAATGTAATTTTTGCCATCATCATTTAATGTAATCACAGCACAAACAATATTTCTATCTTTGGAATTAACAGCATTGACATAACTTTTGTCTATGTATTTATATTCGCAAAGTTTTTCTTCCATCTCGGGCAGGGATACGCGTTCTTCTGCGATTTTAACCATGCGGTCACCGCGACCTTTTAATAAAAAAGTATTATCGCTTGTCTTTTGAACGATATCAGACATTAAATAAGGATTGCTGCATGAAAAATCTGATTCAATTAATAATTCACTGTTTTCTGTTAAAGATACTGTCACAGGTGGAAATATAGTCCATTCTGGACCGTCTTTTTGTTGTCGCCCTGCGACACCGCCTGTTTCAGTGCTGCCAAATATCTCAAACGGTGAAACGCCAAACATTTGATAGGCATCCATGGAAGTTTTTGTTTGTAACAAACTGCCCGAAGAATAAATTCCCACACAATTGTTTTTAAAAGAATATTGGTTGTGATATCTTGTTATTCCATCCAAAAACGAAGGTGTTGTTGCAAATAAAACCTTAGCATACAAAGATTGTTTGTTTTGTAATTCTTCCGGAGTAAAAATAATGTCTAAATCTGATGCAATTCCGTTTGCCAGCGGAAAAAGAAATCGCCAAAGCAATCCATACATGTGATACGGCGCCACAGACGCAATCACAACAGGGTTTTGTTCTATTAAATGTTTTTGCGCGTTTCCATGAAAAGCGACTTCGGCAGCCAACATTTTAAACTGTTTTTTTATACGCTTAGGCGTTCCTGTGGAACCAGATGTAAAGAAATACAAAATTCTTTCATTCATATCACAAAATTGCCAATTCGCATTATCTTCACAATCAAGATTCACAATGTCAAAACCGTCAAAAGACGAAAATTTATCAGTAATTAAAAAACGAGTTGCGTCCAGCAAAGGTTTTGCATTTTGTTCGGTTAACAGCGCTGGTAAAATAATATCTTTGCCCGCTTGCAAAGCCGCCATAAAACACACATAGAACAAATATAAATTTTCAGGTATATAAATCACAACCTGGCTTTCGGGTATTTTTGAAAAATGGTTAGCGTATTTTGCAACATCTCGCATATAAGAGCCAAAACGGACCACATCACCAGTTTTATAGAAAACAATTCTATCTTGGTCGATATTGTCTAGAAAAAGTCTGTTTATTGTCGTGAACATTTTTTTATACCTTTGCGAATTAAGTATTCAGCGCCCATCATAATACCAATTAAAATATATGATACAAAGCCGTTATATAACACCCAGGTTTCATTTGATAAAAACACGGTAATTAATGAAGCAATCGTATTAAAAAACATAAAGATTGCCCATGCAATTGTTGCGCGTCTGGTATAGTTCAATTCTTTGTCATCAAGATTGTTTTTATTAATCTTTTGTGCAAATTGTGTGATAAGAGGTGTTTTTCGCAAAGACAAAGCAAACACAGAACACACGCCAGCATTCATTAACACAGGATAAAACTTAAGGAATATTTCTTGATTGAAAAAAATTACTAGAAAACAGAGAAGCAAACCCAACATAAACATGTATTTGTTTTTATTACGAACAAAAGAAAAGACCACAGCCATCAACAAAATCAGACCTATGAATTTCATCGCGATATTTTGTTGCAGTGTGTAAAAAATTACAAAAGGGTATGCAATAACAAAAACACTAAAAAATATCTTAGTGATTATTGTTAACAATTTTTTCAACTGCATCAACGACATCCTGTAATGTGCGGATTTGTTTAAAATCTTCAGGATCGACTTTTTGATTGATTTTGCTTTGTAATTTAACAACCAAATCAACTGCATCGATGCTGTCTAAATCTAAATCTTCGACCAATTTAGATTCGAGTTTAAGTTTAGATGCTTCGCATCCAAAATCATTGATTAAGATATCTTTGATGGTGGAAAAAATTTCATCTTTTGTGTGCATTTATTTACTCCAATGTGATGTTTTTTGATTCAGCAATATATTTTGCCAGATTTTCAACTGATTTGAAATATACTTTGTTTTCTTCTTTGTCAGATGTAAAATTGACGCCGTATTTTTTCTTTAATGCCATCCCCAGTTCCAATGCGTCAATTGAATCAAGCCCCAAACCTTCGGTAAACAAAGGAGCCTTGGAATCAATGTCTGCAACAGTGATGTCTTCTAAATCCAAAGAAGAAATAATTAATTCTTTGATTTCTTGCTCAAGAGTTTCTTGTTTCATTTTTTTACCTTTGTGAATGCTTGACAAATACTAGGAAAAGAAACCGCAATTGTCAAGTAATCTATGCAGAAAACAGAGATTTTTTTGTTGCTTCTGTGATTGAAACAGCGGTTTGTCTGGCTGTGCGTTTAAATTTTTTATTAAAAACGATTTTGGACAGTGGTTTTAATGTATAAACAGACGTTTTGTCTCCAACATCATACCAGGCTGTGTTTTTGCCCAGAATATGTGGGCGGTTTTCTATGAGCACAGGTTGAATATCGTGTCCGGACCGCATTTGCAGATAAGCAAAACCGCGATGCAAATGAATTGGCTTTTGTTTTTGAGTTCTGGTTCCTTCGGGAAAGATAATAATATTATACCCATCTGCAAGGTCTTTGCTGGCTGCATCCAAAAAATCTTCAGGAGACATAGAATTAGATAAATAAACCCTGCGTATCAAAGATTTTACAAACATATTTTTAAATAAACTTCCCTTAACTACACAAATAGACCGTGGTATTTTTGATACCAAAATAACGACATCTATCAGCGAAGGGTGGTTTGCAATCACTATATTTCCGCGCAATTTACGCAGAGTTTTTTCATTTTTTATTTTGATATTGATTAATCTTAATGCGCACATCATCCAAACAAAAGCTCGCCATAAATAATGGACAGTGTTTGATAATACGCGCTTTTGAACGGGCTTTGAACAGAATATTAAAAGCAGTGGCACCAGTGTTGCGCCGACAAAAATGCCACCGATTCCAAATACAGAAAAGCAAAAACCACTTAAAAAAGAGCGAAACAACCGGTTCATTATTTTTTTGTCAGTTTCCAATTAGATGTTTGAATTTCAGTATTGTTTTGCATAGATTCTTGCAATTTTTCAAAGGACAAAGCCGGCAAATCTTGATTGTTTGGCGCCAATTCGTATGCGTTTTTACCGCTTTTATCAATGAACAAGGCGCACCCGTGCGATGCAACAGGCTTTTTAAACAAGTGGTTATATTCTTCTGGGTTTTTTTCTTCAGCATAAACAAATAACACAGGCTTGTCTGAAACAAGCGCCGTTAACAAAGCTGTTTCGATTGTCTTGTGCCCACCTGCAATCGAAGTATAAGAATTTTTGTTATGTGTCAGCAAAGATAAATGTCCCATGGCAGCATTATGGACAGAATTGCTGAATCCAGCAGGTGACATTTCTTTGTCTTCGTAAAATTGACGGACAAGTTTTATTGTTTGATTCCATTCGCCAAATCTTGATGCAAAAACCACTGTGTAATCGGCAGATTCTGGGGCAACGCGTGCCGCCAACGCGATTGCGATTTTTTCAACAGCATTCATTCTTCTGCGTAACATAGCAGGGATAAACGACACATCGGGAAGTTTTTCCGTATCGTTTTCTGTCCAGAAAGTAAAATTATCTATATATAAAGTTTTGTTCATACTTGAAAAATCGATTTTTTTATACAATACTGTGTCATTATAAAAAAAAATTCCTATTTTGCAAGTTGGATTTGAAATGGAATATGTATTGAAAAATCTTGGTTTCGTGTGTGCACTGGGGGCAAATCACGAAGATATAGTCCAAAATGCGCGCAAAGGTGATACGCGTGGCATGTTTTCAGGCAATGTTGTGGTCGGTGGGGAAAAAGTACCTTTTGGAACGGCGCCGGTTGAATATGTTCGCGAAGCGCGCATGTATGATTTAATAGATTGTGCGCTGGGGCAAATTGCTGGGGATATAGAACTGTTGAAACAAAATTATGCTTTGAACCGTATTGGGGTGATTATCGGCTCTTCTAACACAGGTGTTCACGAAGCGCAAAAGTTAATAGAAAAGGCCTTTCAAAATAATACAGATATAGACAAAGCAGTAATAGAAGATTTGGAATTGGGCATGCCTGCAGAATACATCAGTCAAAAAACAGGGGTCAAAGGACCTGTCTTTACGGTCTCGACTGCATGCTCGTCCAGTTTAAAAGTTTTTTCATCTGCGCGTCAATTAATAGAAAATGATATTTGTGATGCTGTGTTAGTTGGTGGCGTAGACGGCCGTTGTGATTTTGCTTTGAATGGTTTTAATGCTCTTGGTGCATTAAGCAAGACACATACAAACCCAATGTCTCGAAACAGAAACGGAATAAACCTGGGCGAAGGGGCGGCTTTGTTCATCATGGAAAAAGGCTGCTGTGGAATAAAATTTTTGGGAATTGGTGAAAGTTCAGACGCTTATCATTTAACGAGTCCTGACCCCACAGGTGCTGGTGCCATAGACTCTATGAGACGGGCTTTGAAAGATGCAAATTTGCAACCCAAAGACATAGATTTTATAAACATGCACGGCACAGGAACGGCTGCGAATGACGCGATGGAATCTTTGGCAATAAATACTGTGTTTGGCGAAGATGTTTTATGTGCGTCTACTAAACCTTTAACAGGTCATACATTAGGCGCGGCGGGTGCTATAAGTATGGGACTATCTTGGTTGATGCTTAAGTATGATTTTATTATTCCACATGTGTTTGATGGGGATATGGCTGATGATTGCGCAAAAATTCATCTAGCAAACACAGTAGAACACAAAGAAATAAATCGCATATTATGTAATGCGTTTGCCTTTGGTGGCAGTAACGCCAGTTTAATTATGGGGAAATAAAAATGAATTTTAAACCGATTGATTTATTACCACAAAAGGCCCCAATGGCGTTCATCACAGATATAGAATCTGTTGATTTTGAAAGTCAAAAAATGGTTACTCGCATTGATGTCGCTGACACAGATTTACTTTATCAAAAAAACATAAACGGTGTTCCGTCTTGTGCTGCGCTGGAATACATGGCTCAATCAATCGCGTGCTATATTGGTGCCCAAGATATTCATGATACAGGAAAAACCAAAGCGGTTGCAGGCTTTATTATGGGTTCGCGAGATTTGCATTTCATGATTTCAAAATTTAATGTTAACGAAAGTTATTATGTTCATGTGCAATCTTTATTTTGTGATAACAACATAGCATCGTTTGAATGTAAAATATACGATGCAAATAATACTCTTGTGGCGACAGGGAATCTTAATGCCTTTCGTCCAGATGATTTAAACAATTTTATGGAGAATGGAAATGAATAAAACTATATTGATTACAGGCGCTTCTCGTGGCATAGGAAAGGCAATTGCTCTTTATCTGGCGCCACTTGGTTATGATTTGGTTTTGCATTACAATTCGAATAAGTCTGCTGCAGAACAGACATTAAAAGAGGTCAAAGATTTAGGTGGCAAAGCGCGATTGCTTTCTTTTGATATTGCTAATCGCGAAAGCACAGAAAAAATTTTAACAGATGATATAAATGAAAATGGCGCATATTACGGCGTGATTTGTAATGCTGGAATAAATGTAGACGCACCTTTTCCTGCAATAAACGGCGATGCCTGGGACAAAGTTTTACATACAAATCTGGACGGACTTTATAATGTTTTGCACCCCTGCGTTATGCCAATGATATCGGCAAGAAAGGGTGGTCGTATAATTGCTATGTCTTCAATTTCTGGTGTGATGGGCAACAGGGGTCAGGTTAATTATGCAGCATCCAAAGCGGGCATAATCGGTGCAGTAAAATCTTTGGCTGTTGAACTGGCTAAACGTAATATCACCGTGAACGCAATCGCACCAGGTGTAATCGAAACAGATATGACTGCAGATTTACCAATGGAAGAAATTGAAAAAATGATACCTATGCGCCGTATGGGGAATGCTCGTGAAATAGCATCCCTGGTGGCATATTTGTTAAGCGATGACGCTGGCTATATCACGCGTCAGGTTATATCAGTAAATGGGGGAATGATTTAATGAAACGTGTTGTTGTCACAGGAATGGGGTTAATCAGTGCGCTGGGTAACGATATAGACAGCGCATATAAGCGTTTGCATGTTTATAAAAACGCAGTCGAAGAAAGCGAAGATTTAAAACAAATTCGTGGTCTTAATGCCCATATCGTTGCGCCAGTTAAAAATTTTGTAATCCCAGAACATTATACGCGCAAAGTTTTGCGCACAATGGGACCTGTGTCCATAATGGCGGTTAATGCAACAGAACAAGCGTTAAAAGACGCGAATTTATTAGACGATAAAATCATAACATCTGGACGCTGTGGTGTGGCTTATGGTTCTTCGTTTGGTTCGGCTGGTCCAGTACTAGATTTTTATTCAATGGTAAAAACACACGAAGTAGGTCAAATAAATTCTTCTTCGTATATAAAAATCATGCCACAAACAACAGCAGTAAATATATCTTTGTATTTTAAAACTACGGGTCGTTTGATACCGAGTGGAACTGCGTGCACTTCGGGCAGTTTGGCTGTTGGTTATGCGTATGAAGCAATTAAATCAGGCGCGCAAGATGTCATGATTGCTGGTGGTGCAGAAGAACTTGATTCAACTCAGGTGGCAGTGTTCGATACGCTTTATGCAACCAGTGTTAAAAATGATACCCCAGATAAAACACCATCACCATTTGATGTGAAACGCGATGGTCTTGTTATCGGTGAAGGTGCCGCCACTTTGATACTCGAAGAATACGAACATGCGGTGGCGCGCGGTGCAAAAATATATGCTGAAATTGTTGGTTTTGGAACTAATACAGACGGCACGCATATAACCCAACCGAACAAAGATATGATGGCAAAGTGTATGCAGTTGTCATTAGATTGTGCAAATTTGAAACCTGAATCTATTGGCTATGTAGATATGCACGGTACAGGAACCAAACACGGGGATATGGCAGAATCTTTGGCCACAGAATCAGTGTTTGGAAACAATACACCATGCAGCACTCAAAAGGGTTATGTCGGGCATACGCTCGGGGCGTGTGGCGCACTGGAATCTATTTGGGCAATACAAATGATGAATGACAATTGGTTTGCACCAACTTTGAATTTGCAAAACCCAGACCCAGAATGTGGAAAATTGGACTATATAATTGGGCAAGGTCGCGAAATAAAAACAGATTATGTTATGAATAATAATTTCGCATTCGGTGGCATCAATACATCGCTGATATTCAAGAAAATTTAGACGGTTTATCTATTTCGCACATATACACAAAATAGGTCAAAAAGGAACGATATTAACTTTTTTATGGTCGCATAAAAACCGCCCAAATGGGCGGTTTGTTTTTTAGTGGCGGACTAGAATTTAAGTTGCACAATTTCCCATACCTAAATATGCGGGTTTTGCTGGATGATGCTTTGCAATACAAAACCGTATTTTACGATAGGTGTTTCATTAGACGCAGCCAGAAAATCGTTTTTTGTAATATCGATATCTGTTGATTTATCGGCTGTAATTTTTATTGCACGGACAGAAGTATGTTTATCCATTAATAAACCAAGGCAATCTTTTGCATTTATACGAACCAATCCAGCAACTTCATCGGGTTGAAAATGAAACCCTGTAAATCCGGTCGGTAATTTATTTGCATAAATATGCGCAAATGCACGATCGTGCCAGTTTTTTTGTGGTTTGTCTTGCCGCCAAAATACGATATCTAATGCGACAGCATTTGATGCATCGGTGTTAATACCGATTTCTTCGAATATTTCGCGATGAAAAGCATCACGAACAGTTTCGCCTGATAATACATGCCCAGATGCGGTAGTATATAGCTTACCAGAATCTGCACGAATTTGAAAATATATATTCCCATCATCGTCATACATCCAACAATGTACGGTCTTATGCCATAATCCGTTGCGATGAACAGTATCACGAGATTCTGTTCCGATTTTATTCATATATTCGTCATAAATATCCAATTTTTCCATAATTTTCCCACACTTATACGCATGCATAATAACATTATTTTATATTATTGACCATCGAAAAATGGGCATTGTATAGAAAGCCGTATTTTGTCGTCTAAAAATGGGGCTTTTGGGGGCTATACCAGAGTCAATGTATGAAAAATCCCGCAGAAGTGCGGGCTTTTTACTAGGGATACAGTAATCCTGAGAATACTGGCGGATGGTGAGGGATTGCCTCGGCACGTTGTGCCTGCAGCGCATTCGTGACGATTTCACTGTATTAACATTTGTGAAATCTACTCATTGTCGAACCCAGGCAACTTCGTTGCAGTGCCTAATCCCAAGTCACAATCACGATAAAAATAAAACACCCACTTTGGGGTGTTTAATTTTAATGGCGGATGGTGAGGGATTCGAACCCCCGGACGAGTTGCCCCGTCAGCGGTTTTCAAGACCGTCGCATTCGACCGCTCTGCCAACCATCCTAAACTTTTTCTTTTTGCGACAGGGCTTTCAAACCGGCTATTCTGCCCGACTTTACTTAATAGCAAGTTTTCGCCACTATCGCTTAAAAGCAAGCATAGTTTATATTTTAACACGCCAAAAGTCAATGTGTTTTTCATATTACTTGTCGTTGTTGAATAAAAAGACGTTCAGGGGGGGGCTCTGAACGTCTTTTGTTTGTTAAGGCATCAAACGTGATGGACCGCGGAACAGGAAAAATGCTTCGCGAATTGTTGGCAGCTCCAACAATTGTTTTATGAAACGTTCGCCACCAAGCCCCCAACCACCATGTGGCGGCATGCCATAGCGGAAACAATCCAAATACCATTGCAGCCCCTCTTGGTGCAAACCTTTGCCTTTTAACTGTTCGCACAGTTTTGCATAGGTTTCTTCACGCTGGGCGCATGTCACGATTTCAACGCCTTTGTACAGCAAGTCGGCAGATACCGATATTGGTGCACCATGTTTGTCTATCGCTTTTTTGTGATAGAACGGGCGCGATTCCCATGGCCATTCAGTTACGAATACGAAATCAGATCCGTACTTTTCCTTTACATAATCGCCAAGCGCTTTTTCTTCGGCAGTTGTTATATCTGGTTCTTCAGATGCGCAACCCATTTCACGCAGTATTTCCTTCGCCTCTGCCATCGTGATGCGTGGAATCGGCTTTTTCAACTGGAATTCAGTAATACCAAAGTACTTTTCAATTTCTTTGCCGCATGTCTTTTTGATAGATGTCAGCATATATGAAATCGCACTTTCGAGTTCTTTCATTACTTCTTCAAAGCTTTCAATATACGCCATTTCAGCATCGAAAGACGTGAATTCTGTCGCGTGACGCGTAGTAAAAGATTTATCTGCTCTGAATGCTGGTGCTACTTCAAACACTCGTTCCAAACCCGATGCTATCGCCATTTGTTTGAATAGTTGTGGCGATTGGGCCAGGTACGCTGTTTGACCAAAATATTCCAGTTTGAATAATTCTGCCTTGGATTCAGATGGTGTAGCCATAATCTTCGGAGTTTGAATTTCAATGAAACCATGTTTAGAAAGGTATTCATGATATCCAGCGGTCATCGCAGAAAAGGCACGCATTATTGTTGCGCCACGCGGTGAGCGCAGCGATAAAAAACGCCAATCTTGCGATTTTTCCGGTGTCACTTCGATACTTCCTTTTTGTGTTACAGGTATCGGTGTCGCCTCTGCCTTTGACATGATTTCGATTTCAGATACTTGTATCTCAAACCCAGATTCTGTGCTTTTGGTTTCCACAACTTTACCTGTCACAGATATAACAGATTCTGTTGTGATTTCTTTTGCTTTCTCAAAGGCCAGACAGCCCTTTTCAATAACACATTGAACGGTTCCAGTTATTTCGCGCAGGACAATAAACGCAATACTTGATTGCAGACGTATTGTTTGCGCGTGACCTTTGACTATTATTGTTTCGCCAATTTTTTGTGGAATTTCGGCGATATGCGTTCTTATCATTGACATTTTAACCTCCTTTGTGTTTTGTTATTACTGTTTATAATAAGAACACAAGGACGTAAAATATCATGCATATCATTTTTCAGAATACATGACACAACGTGGTGCCACCTTGTTTCGCAGGCATTGTCGCCAATGCTGCCTTTTTAACTCTCGCTGGATTCGCCATACCATAAAAGAGTCTTTTGCTGTAACGGGCAATCCCGGGAAGTTCTAATAAGCGCAAGTTTATTGCCACCGTTCTTCTTCCGCCTCCCCATTGTTAGTGGATTATCGGCTTTCATTCTTAATTATAGGGTATAAATTTACAGATTTCAAGTGGTCAAGAAATAAATACTGTAAACAGTATGTTTTTGGTAATTTTATAGGTTTGTTTTCTTATTATGGTTGTATATATTGACTTTATTCTCGTATAATGATAATATGCCTAGGAGAATTGGGGACAAAATGGATATTAAGGAGAGAAACTCATGAATCATTATCAAATCTGGCATGCTATTGA
>JAGCOU010000048.1 GCA_017642565.1 Alphaproteobacteria bacterium
GTTCGCATTAGCGTGCAATTGATTGCTCCTATTGCTATGAGCGAAGGTCGCCGCTTTGCTATCCGTGAAGGCGGACGCACAGTTGGTGCAGGTGTTGTATCAAAAATTGTTAAATAATTATTGATTTTTGCGGGCTGCTGGTTTATCCTGTAGCCCGCAAAACAGTAAGAAAACCAAAAAAATAAGGAAAACGAACAATGGTACCAGCATCTAAGATTCGCATCAAATTAATCGCTTTTGACCACAGGGTCTTGATGGAATCAGTAGAAGAAATAGTAAAAACAGCAAAGCGCACAGGCGCGGATGTCGTTGGACCCGTTCGCTTGCCAACTTTGATTCAAAAGTTTACAGTGAACCGTTCTCCACACGTTGATAAAAAATCACGTGAACAATTCGAAATCCGTAATCATAAAGCGGTTGTCGATATTGTTAACCCAACCCCTCAGACAGTTGATGCACTGATGAAGTTGGATTTGGCATCTGGTGTTGATGTAAAAATTAAATTATAAAATGTGTATGTTAATGAACGGTGTGTGTTCATTAACCACTGACAAAAAAAGGCAAAAAAATGAAACGTAGCGGATTAATTACAACAAAAATAGGGATGACCCGCCTTTATGATGATGGCGGTGTTGCCCATGCAGTAACAGTTTTATCTGTTGGGGATTGTGCTGTTATTGGAAATCGTACAACAGAAAAAAATGGTTATGTTGCAAATATTTTGGGTTTGCGTGAAGCAAAAGCAAAACATGTTGCAAAGCCACAGGCAAAAGCAGCAGAAAAAGCGGGTGTAAAACCTTATCGCAAGGTTGTAGAATTCCGCGTTTCTGATGATTGTGTTATCCCAGCAGGGACACAATTGTCTGCCGCACATTTTATTGCCGGTCAATATGTTGATGTTCAAGCAACCAGCAAAGGTAAAGGATTCCAAGGTGCTATGAAACGCCACAATTTCGGTGGTAAAGAAGCATCTCACGGTGTTTTGAAAGCACATCGTTCCTTGGGTGGTACAGGTATGCGTGAATGGCCAGGTCGTGTTTTGAAAGGTAAGAAAATGTCTGGTCAGATGGGCAATGAAACAGTAACAGTTCAAAACTTGAAGGTTTTTGGAACAGATGTAGCAGAAAATTTGATTTTCGTAGAAGGCGCAGTTCCAGGTAGCAATGGGACATTTGTTTTGGTCAGCGATGCAATCAAAAAAATCCAAGACCAATTACCAGTTCCAACTGTGATGGCTGAAACAAAAACTGTTGCAGAAGAAACAGTTGCCACAGAACAAGAACCTGTTAATGAAGCAGAACAAGCATAACGACACAATATAAGGTGAATAAAATGCAAGTAGATATTTTAAATTTAGATGGTAAATCGGTCGGCAAAATTGATTTGCAAGACAGCATCTTTGGTATTGATCCACGTGCTGATATTTTGCACCGTGTTGTTACATGGCAACGTGCAAACGCCCGCGCAGGCACTCATGCAGTGAAAACTGTATCTGATGTTGCAGGAAGCGGTAAAAAAGCATTCAAACAAAAGAAAACAGGTAACGCCCGTCAAGGTGAAAGATACAATGTTCATATGCGTGGCGGTGGTGTTGTTCATGGTCCGGTTGTCCGTGATCACAACATTGATTTACCAAAGAAAATTCGCGCATTGGGTTTGAAAATGGCTTTGTCTTCAAAAGTCAAAGAAGGCTCTTTGATTATTATCGATGATGAAAAAATGAAAGCTCCAAAAACAAGTACATTGGCAAAACAATTGAAAAAATTGAATATTGCATCTGCTTTGTTTGTTGGTGCAGACAGCATCGATGAAAACTTCAAGAAATCTGCTGCAAACATTATCAATGTTGATGTTTTACCAACAATTGGTTTAAATGTTTTGGATATCTTGAAACATGAAAAATTAGTTTTGACAGCAGATGCTGTGAAAGCAGTGGAAGCAAGATTGGCTTAAACTTAAAGGTTTGAAGATATGGCAGAAAAAAAAGTTGAAAAGAAATTAGTTGCGACTGCGTCAACATATGATGTGTTGCGCCGTCCAATCATTTCGGAAAAAGCTGCAAAGTTATCCGAAAAAAATGGTGTTGTGTTCGAAGTTGCAATGTCTGCAACTAAAGAAGATGTCGCCAAGGCAGTAGAAGTGTTATTCAATGTTAAACCAACAAAAATTAACATTGTTATCACCAAAGGCAAAGTGAAAACTTTCCGTGGCCGCAGCACAGGTACACAACGCAGTGTAAAAAAGGCATATGTAACCTTGCCGGCAGATGCAAATTTGGATTTGTCCGCAGGTATATAAAAAGAAACGGTTTTGACAGAGAACCCGCATCAATCGGGTATTAGTGTTAAAACATAAACAAAGGTAAAATAAAATGGCATTAAAACATTACAAGCCAACAACACCAGGAACACGTGGTTTGACATTAATCGATCACAGTGAATTGCACAAAGGTGCACCTGAAAAATCTTTGACTGTTGGTTTAAAGTCCAAAGGAGGACGTAATAATTTTGGTCATGTTACAGTTCCACATCAAGGTGGTGGACACAAACGTAAATATCGTTTGATTGATTTTGACCGTAAAAAGAAAGATATCCCAGCAACAGTTGTTCGTTTGGAATATGATCCAAACCGTACAGCTTTCATCGCTTTGATTGAATATAAAGATGGTGTTCGTTCTTATATCTTGGCACCACGTGATTTGAAACCTGGCGATACAGTTATTTCTGGAACACGTGAAGATATTAAACCAGGTAACACAATGCCATTGAAAAATATGCCAATCGGTACAATTGTTCATAACGTTGAATTGAAACCAGGTGCTGGTGGTCAATTGGCCAGAAGTGCAGGTTGTTATGCTCAATTGATGGGTAAAGATGGTGTGTATGCTCAGATTAAAATGAATAGCGGTGAATTACGCAAAGTTCATTCTGAATGTTTGGCAACAGTTGGCAGTGTTTCTAACCCTGAACAACGTAATGTCAATTTGGGTAAAGCGGGTCGTGCACGTTGGTTGGGAATTCGCCCATCTACACGTGGTATGGCAATGAACCCGAATGATCACCCAATGGGTGGTGGTAATGGTCATTCTAAGGGCCACGAACCTGTATCACGCACAGGTATTCCAGCCAAGGGA
>JAGCOU010000009.1 GCA_017642565.1 Alphaproteobacteria bacterium
GGGCTTACCGCATGTCCAAACACGCATCCAAATTCTGCTGCGGGTGCTGCGTCACAAAATATGTGCTATGTTCAACAGACACGCGAATGTGCAACTGCGAACCCTTATAATGGCGGACACGGAACAGCAACTTATAATAACCAAAGTGCTTCTGGAAAACAGTATCATGATGCTACCTTTATATTTGATACACTCGGTGCTTGTGCTATTTCGTCATTAAGTTGCGATACGGGTTATGTTTCTACCTCTGCGGGGGCATTGGTGAACTATGCATTGCAAAATATCATATTTGACGATGCTTCACATGTGAGATATCGTGCATTAAGTGGCGATACAGGCACAAATCAAAACGATACTGGCCTCGCGGCTGGTGAATGGCGTGTTGCTTGGTCTGATAATACTTATATCCATGGATATGCGTCATGTAATACAACACATACTGATCAAACTTCATTACAGACATTACAAGGACAAGTCACCAACAACGAAATAACAAGATATCAATTCTATGAAGCATTATGGGGACAAAATGGTATCAGCACCAGTGGCGCTTCGACAATGAACACGTCCAGCACTGGAACATCTTGTTGGTGCCAAATTGATTCTTATGGCCTGCAAGGTGGCACAGCCCAGAGTTTTGCTGCACCTTTGTGGCGCGAAGTTACAGCTGACGAACAGACCGCTTCGGCAGAAGTCTGTGCTAATGGTTGCGCGGCATATTGTGCTATGAAAGCAACTAACAATCTAAATTGGCGCATGTTCTCTATGTATCCTTTGGGTGACAATCCATATTGCGCAGTAGACGACAGTATTACTTTGCGTTGGTATAATCAGGCTACATTGGTGGAAACAAATTCTTGCACAATTGGTGATGCAATCACATTCCCATCTGGAACATATACAAGAACTGGTTATCATGCAACAGGTTGGAAACTTAGAACACAACAACAATCTAATGTTCCAACAGAACCAGAAGAACCTTGATAAAAAAAATCTCGCAAAGCGCGAGATTTTTTTGTTTCTAACTTTATTTTTCAGCAAATACTTTTTCTGGCGTTTTTATATTACATACACCGACAATAAAATCTATGATTGTCCATATTCCTGTGACAAATAAACCAACGATTGTGCAAGACAATATGAACATAACAACGCCTGTTGCCGGTTTGCCTGCATAAAAACGATGCGCACCAAATACACCTAGAAACCAACACAACAGCAAATAAATCGCAATTGATTTAGAAAAATCATATTGAACATAACCGCATTTTGGACAAGCCTTGGCTTTATCAGAATGACGTGCCCCACATTCGCGACAATATATCATAGCCATAATAAACCCCTTTAGGTTGCTTTTATTCCTATGCTCTTTATTATAACACAAAAAAAGAAAAATAAAATATCTTGTTTATAACCCCTTTTGAGAGTATAATAGATGGCGTGACTTACACAAAGGAGAAATATCATGAAGTCAAATATTATGTTATCAAGTGTCGCTGCTTTGTTGGTATCTGTTGCAGGGGCAAACGCTATGGAATATAGACCTTTCATTGGTGCAACTATGGGGTTGCAAGGGATTGTATATTCTGATGATGCAAAAGATATGGAACGCGCTGGTCATTTCGATTTGCCGACAGATTTCTTTGTTTTTGGTATAGAATCTGGTGTTCGCGCAGGTGGATACAATCAAATCTATAATGGCGGATTTACATTAAGCGCAACAAAATCAACTTATTCAAAAGTCCAAGACAAATATACAGATCATCGTGTTGCCAGCACAGATATGTTTAATATCTCTGCAACTTATGACAACTATATCCGTATCAGTGGCGACAAAGCAAGCCGTATTGATTTAGTATTGGGCGCTGGGTTGGGTGCGATGGCTTATCATGCTGACGTAGATTCAACAAGATGGTCTTTTGCTCCAGAAATCAAAGCGGGTATGGATTTCGAATTAACACACAATGTTACTTTGTCTGCAACTGCACGTGCTGTTTTCCCAACACGTTCTCAATATGATGCAGATATGTCTTATATTGTTGGTGGCGCAGTTAAATATATTTTCTAGATATATAACTGATAAAAAAACGACCCGTTTGGGTCGTTTTTTTTTATTATTATTTTAAACATGAAAACAAAGCACGATATACAAAATTTACTGGAATAATCATCAATGCAAATAATACTACCATCGCCCATTGTTGCAAGTTTAACGGTGTAAGATGCAAAGCACTGCCACCAAATGTCACACAGATATATGTGCCAATAAATACTATCGCACTTACCAGCACGAACATCGGGTTTTTCTTTAGCCCTGTAAATATATTGTATTTCGGTGCACGCACGCAAAAACCGTTTAACATAGCCATTATCACTAATAATGCAAAAAGCGCACTGGTGTACGAATCATAAGTACTGAACAAGTTTTGAAACAGACTCGTTGTAGTTAAAGCAAATGTAAACAAACCCAATGTTGTGATATACAACACAAATTTAATCGTTGCAGATGTAATAAGTGGTGCTTTCTTGCCGGCGACTGGTTCAACCATATATTCTTCGCGCGGACTTTCACCACCAAATGCCAAAGAATTTAAACTGTCCATAACTATGTTTATTATCAAAATATGAACGGGCAATAAAACCTCTAATCCAAGAAAAAGCGGGAATAAAATGCTTAATCCTACTAACATGAAATTTATCGGTAATTGAAAACGCAAAAAGCTGACGATGTTATGCATAAATGTGCGACCAATTAATATGCTGTTGGCAATTGATATAAAGTTGTTGTCCAAGATTATTATGTCGCTCGCACTTTTGCAGACGTCTGTGCTGTCGCCCATTGCAAAACCTATGTCTGCAGCCTTTAATGCAGGGGCATCATTGGTTCCGTCTCCGCACATTCCTATGCACAAACCGTTTTCACGTGCCAATTCTATGACACGCAATTTTGTATAAGGTGTAGCACGCGCAAGAACACGTATCTTTGATAACATTTTTCGAGCGCGCTCATTTGAAAGACTGTCGAAATCGTTGGCACTTATTGCGATATCGCTTGTTGAAGTGATGATTCCGCTTTGTTTCGCAATCATGTGTGCAGTGTTCAAATTATCACCTGTTATCATCATAACCTGGACACCAGATTTATGCAAAGATTCCACGACATTTAAAACACCTGAACGAACTTCGTCTCGCAAAATCGATAAAGATACAAACACTAATTTTTTCGGTATAACATCATTTGAAAAATCTCTATCATAATATGCAACAGCAATTGAACGCATCGCATTTTTATTATTCTTATTCATCAAACTTTGCAATTTAGATTTATGCAAAGGAAGAATTTTGCCGTCTTTGTTAATGTAGTGCGAAGTATGGTCCAATATAATTTCTGGAGCCGCCATAATATAAGTGCGTATCGTTTTGCCAAATCGAACCGTAGTAAAAGAAAATTTTTTCGCACTGTCAAAAGGAACTTTTTTAATCACTTTGATTTCACGTTTTATCATCGCGATTTTTTGTGCAGAGAGATTCAAAGCACTGAACAAAGCACGTTCTGTGCTGTTGCCACCAACAATTTTGCCGTCTGCGTCCAACATTGCACGACCGTTGATAATTATAGCCCTTGTAAATTCTTCTATGGCGCCGTTTTGATTATATGCAAAACCTATGTCTGTGCCATCACCTGTGTAATTCGCAATAGGCATCATACGACCGTATGTAATTGTGCCAGTTTTATCTGTACACAAAAGTTGTATGTTGCCAGCTTCTGGAATTTTATGAGGGTTTTTCGCCAACAGATTTGCCTGCGTCATTTTGCGAGCGTTTTGACTCGTTATAATCTCTATGATAAATGGCAAACCTTCGGGAACAGCCGCAACAAAAACAGTTAATGCCAGAGTTAAAGCAGATACAATTATGTAAATAGTATCACCCAGGCTGTGCGCTTCGCCGGATATAAAATGCAAAACCGTTATCAAAACAGCAATCGCAACCGCACAAATTCCACCTATTTTACTGATTGATTCCGCCAGTTTATCAAGTTGTATTTGCAAGGTTGTTTTAACCTCTTTCACAGAACCCAAAGTTTTTAATATTTTCGCATTCTCTGTATCCATTCCAACGCGCGTTACACGCATAGTGCCCATACCACCATGAACCGTGGTTCCGGAAAAAACCTGGTTTTTATCTGTGTAATCTTCTGCAGTTATAGCCGCTTTTCGATTATATACAAATCTGGGTATCGCTGATTTATGAACTTCTTCGCTTTCGCCATTCAAGATTGAATTGTTCACAGAAACTTGACCGGCGATAATGTAACCATCTGCCGGAATTGTTTCACCAGCCTGAATTAAAACAATGTCATCAACAACTATCTCTGAACTATCTAGATTTATAACTTTGCCATTACGAAGAACATTGCAAGACAATTTTGATGCCTGGCGTCTTAATTCAAGCGTAGCCTTTTGACTGCGCATTTTTGTAATAACATTTACCGTGGCAACAATGATTAATACAGAACCTATGCCAATTGCTTCGGCAAATTCACCATAGCCAAACCCTGCCATCACTGCGAACAGCGCGGTCATTACTAACAAAATCACATTTATTTTATCACGAAATACATCAACAAAAAAATCCCACGCAGATTTTTTTGCTGGCTCTGGCATAATATTCGCACCATATTTTTCGCGATTCAAAACTACTTGTCTGTTGGTTAACCCTCTCATATCATTCCTCACTTAATCAACCAAATTGTATATGCTAAGTAAATAATTAAGAAAACAACCCCATCTATTCTGTTGAATTTTTTATCTTTGAAAACCAGAACCCAAAGCAATACAGCAGCAATGATACCCAACGCAGCATCCATCAAAAAAGCATGCTCAAAAGGTACAGGCTTAATCAAACCAGTCAAGCCTAGAACAAACAAAACATTAAATAAATTAGAACCAACCACATTACCAATAACAATACCTGGACGATGTTTAAACGCGGCTATAACACAAGTCACTAATTCAGGGAGACTCGTTCCAAAGGCAACTATGGTTAATCCAATTATACGTTCTGAAACATTTAAAAAGTGTGCGATATCAGTTGCTGAATTCACAGTAATTTTTGCACCTATAATCAAAGCAACTATGCCAAGTATGATAAAACAGACCATCTTAATGAACGACATGTTTTCTATTTCTGGGTTTTCTGTTTTGTGTTTTTTACTGACTTTGTATAAATACAAAAAGAATAACAAAAACAAGCCTAGCAAAACCAAAGCGCCTGTGCGCGAAATCATGCTGTATTGCCAACCCATAAACAACAACAACAATGAAACAAATCCTAAAAATGGAATTTCGTATAATATCGTGTTTTTCTTTACATGCAGATTAGCAATTAATGCACTTAACCCCAATATCACAAAAATATTAACTATGTTAGAACCGAGAATATTACCAATTCCAACAGCACTGTTTCCAGATATCACAGAAGAGATGGATACCGCTGCTTCGGGTGCACTCGTCCCACAGGCAACAACTGTTAAACCAATAACAATTTCTGGTATATCAAATTTTCGAGCGAGCGCCGTTGCGCCATCAACCAAAATATGCGCGCCATAAATAAGCAAAACAAAACCCAAAATTAAAAATAAAACACTCGAAATCATCTTTTTCTCTTTCGTTTTTCCTTAAAAAAAAGTTTAAAAAATTCACCGGTAATAATCAAGCATTTAATATTTCTTGATTTTTTTTATATTCCTATTACAATGAGCTTGTAAATATAACCAAAGGACAAAAACCGATGCGTATGTAATGTTGTATTTTTTATAAATCGTTCATAAGTTTTATGAACATATTTTAACTGCAACATTAAAGGTTTTTGTTATGAATTTTATTTCTTTGTCTAATGTATTTTTTTCTTATGATGCAAACAATAATTTGTTTGATGGGGTTTCTGTTGCTTTCAACAATATTGATAAAGTAGCAATTGTTGGAGATAATGGCACGGGCAAAACCACGTTATTAAAATTATTATCTGGAGAAATTAAGCCAGAAAGTGGTTCTGTTGCGATTGGCGCGAGTGTTTATATGCTTAATCAAATAAATGCGAGTGATTCTAGAAGTGGTGGCGAAAGGCAATCTTTGGAATTAGCGCGCGCTTTTGATAGTTATGCAGATATTTTATTATTGGACGAACCAACTAATAATCTCGACAAAGACGCCAAAGAAAAATTTTTCAATGATTTACTATCTTATCCTTTTGGTGCTGTGATTGTATCTCATGATAGAGAATTACTACAAAAAGTAGATAAAATTATCGAGATTCAAAATCAGCATATCAAAGTATACGGTGGAAATTATGATTTCTATGTCGCACAGAAAAAAGCAGAAGAAGAAAATATTATCGCTCAATATACCGATACTCAAAAACGCATAGCGCGCCTTAATGATACAATTAACATAGCACAAAATACTCGTCAACATCACGAAGCAAAACAAAAAAAAGATATGCAAAACGGCAAACGCAGCAGATTGGCTGCCAATGCTTTGAAAGGGAAAAGTCAGGAGACAGAAGCAAAAAAGCGTGCGATAATTCAAAAAAAATTAAATCAACAATTTGAAATGCAACAATATTTATCTTTGCAAATGCGAGATGATAAAATCAAAATACCTTTGCCAAGCAAACCTTTCTACAGCAAAGAATTGATACAAATATCTGGTTTGAATTTCGCATACAAAAATAAAACTATTTTTACCGATTTCGATTTTAATATGTATGGAGGGACAAGATTAAGACTCGCTGGGAAAAATGGTTCTGGGAAAACTACTTTGTTAAAACTAATTTGCAAAGAATTAATACCCTCATCAGGCACGATAAAAACATTTGGCAAAATTGCGTATCTTAACCAAGATTTATCTGTTTTAAATAAAGACAAAACTGTGGTTGAAAACATAATGGATATTGCAAATGTGTCTAAACACGAAGCACATGTAATCGCTGCTAATTTTGGCTTTCGTGGCGATAAATCAATAAAAAAAGTATCTGTGTTATCTGGTGGCGAATTATTAAAAGCGACACTAGCAGCCGTTCTTGGAAGCGAAACACAACCAGATTTATTGATTTTGGACGAACCTACAAATAACCTAGAGATAAAAAGCATATCTATTCTTGAAGATGCGTTAAATCAATATCATGGTGCTATATTGCTGGTGTCACACGATGAAATGTTTGCAAAAAACATAAAAGTAGATAAAACTCTGCAATTATAAAAAACGCCCGTTTGGGCGGTTTTTATTAGAATTTTATAATTTGCATAATTTCTGGCAATTGAGGAGTCACAAAATGTCCACGATCTGCAAATTTATGCACGTTGACTTTTGGCATATTTTTTATAATTGCATCACAACTGCTTAAAATATATGAATCATCATCACCAGAATACATTAAATCGACACCCAATTTTGTTTGCGATACAATATCTTTTGTTAAATCTGTGCCCTTGTAAAATCCAAACGGCTGAAAATTTTCAATGTCCAACCATGGCGCAACTAATACAATTTGTTTAACTTTGATTTCTGGATGCAGAGACATATATTTCAAAACGAAACCACCGCCCGCGGAATGACCGATTAATACAGTGTCTTCGTTTATATCTTGATTATCCATTATTTTTTCCCACTCACTATATTTCATTAACGCAGCATGAGCATGTGGAAATCTTGGCAATTGAACCAAAACATCATGTTCAAATTCTGCATAAAATTGCAACCAATTTTTCCATCCTTTTAATTCATTGTAAGTTCTGGTATTCCAATCTTGTTCTGGCGACATAACCCCATGGCAACAAATTATATTCATATTTTTTTCCTTTGTTTTATTTTTTGCGCAATGCATAAACGAAAATAGTTGTTCCTATTACAAACATTATGCCAGACAACATTTGCCCCATGGTTAATCCCCACGAAGTCAAAAAGCCTATTTGAGTATCTGGCTGACGGAATTGTTCACAAAAAATTCTAAACACTGCATAAAACACACACAGCAAACCACTTATTGCGCCAGGTTTCGCTTTGAGATTTGTTTTTGTATAAAGCAACCACATGATTATAAACAAAACCAAACCTTCGAGCGTTGCTTCGTACAAAGGACTCGCATGACGGGGATAAGATACATCGCCTTTGAACACTATACCGATTGGCGAATTTGTGACGCGCCCCATAACTTCCATATTTATAAAATTAGCAATTCGCCCCAACCCCAGACCAACCGGCACAACCACCGACAACACATCTAGAATTCTAAAAGAATTACGAACCGTTGATTTATCTTGGAACTTCTGTTTGGATGCATATAAAAATGTTGCGATTATCACACCCAGAAGTCCACCGTGAAAACTCATTCCACCATGCCAAAGCGCGAATATTTCCAATGGTCGTTCTATGAAATAAGGTAAATTGTAAAATAAAACATAGCCCAATCTGCCACCAACAATCACGCCCAAAACAATATAAGTTAACAAATCATCAAGTTGCTTTTTGGAAACACAAATCGCTGAATCTTTGTTTTTGGTTAAATATCTAAACAAATAAAAACCAATGATAAAACCCGCAATATAAGCCAGCGCATACCAGCGAATTGGCAGACCAAAAACAGAAAAAGCAACTGGATTAATAGGAGTGATAACAATAGCCATTATAAAATTCCTTTTTAGCTATTGTATTATTAAACATAAATTATTTTCAACCAAAAATTAAAGCCGCTTAATAGCGGCTTTGATTTGGTTTGTTTTAACGAGATTCCCTGAATTTTGCAACATCTTTCAACGAAACACGTGGTCCCGCGTCAATCAACTGTCGCAAATCCAAATCTCTTAATTTCCAAGCTTTGTCTACCAAACGAGCCGCTTCTTCATAAGAAAGACGACCACTTGGAACAAAAGATTTTGATTCGTATATTTTTGTCATTTTATATCTCGCTTTATTATCTGCCCAGGTTCAAACGATCTGTTTCACGAGCAATAGATTCTGTTTGGTTTTTGATTATTTCATATAATCTTGCCAAACGTTTTTCATCGCTTGGTGTCGCTTTACCTGCTTTGATTTCTTTTTCCAAACTTGCCGCTTCTCTTTTATTTGCTGCCAACATTTGTTGATATTTTGCAATGAAAGAGCGTTTAGCAGCCTTGGAACTCGCAACTCCTGAAACATCTGGGTTTTCGTTCAAGAATTGTGTGTTTATCTTTTTTGATATATCTTTTCTTTCGAACATTGTAAATCTCCTTGGGTTTGTTGTTTACAAGTATATTATATTGACAATTTTTGATTTGTCAAGCCGTATAAACAAAAAAAATTAAAAAATTATATTTTTGTTATCTCTTGAATTATTCCCCATATTATATTATATTCAGGTTACATAAATCATAAATCTATTTTAAGGAGAAAACTATGATTGCAAAAAAATCTGTTTCAAATGTCAAAGGTGGCATTGAATCTTATCTTAAAAAAATATTTGGTCTTATGACTGGCGCAGTCGGCATCACAGCATTGACAACTTTCATTATGTTGATAACAGGCGCGTTTACTGCCCTGATTCATAACGGTGGTTTATCTATTACATATTACATCATTGTTTTTGGTGGTTTGGCATTGTCTTTGTGGGCACAGGCACGCGCTTTTTCTATGAAACCATCTACCGCTAAACTTTTGTTGTTTTTATATTCGATTTTAATGGGTATCGCGGTAACACCTATGATTTTGGTATCAAGCGGGCTTTCCATAATAATCGCCTTGGTCTTAGCAGCGGTCATGTTTGGTTGCATGGCTTTGTTTGGATATAAAACTGTTAAAGATTTATCGTTCTTAGGGGCGTTCTTGTTTATCGGTATGATTGGCTTAATTTTGGTTGGTGTTATATCTATATTCACAGGTCCATTTGGTGTCGTATTCAATCAAATCATTTGTTTGATTGGCGTCTTGGTATTTGCTCTGTTCGCAGCATATGATATGCAAAATTTGAAAAATGCATACTATGCAATTGGGGATGGCGAACAGAAAGACCAATTGGCAGTACTTGGCGCTTTGCACATGTACATTTCGTTCGTAGCAATGTTTGAATACATACTGGGATTTTTGAACAGCAGAGATTAATTTTTACAAAAAACAAAAGGAAGACAAAATGGCTTATAAAATAGATTCAAATAAATGTATTGGTTGTCATACTTGTATGGGGGTTTGTCCTGCGATGGCTATCATGGACGGCGAAGGTGGCAAATGCAAAATAGACAAAACAAAATGTATGGGATGCGGAACTTGTGCGACCGTGTGCCCAGTGAATGCTATTGAACCAGATTTATAAACAAAAATTACAGGGGATTTAAAAATGCCAGCAAAATCAGTTAACGACATAGTTGCACTTTGCAA
>JAGCOU010000049.1 GCA_017642565.1 Alphaproteobacteria bacterium
ATATATATTTTCCGCCGAAATGACGCCATTGCCAACCATAAATTGGACCTAAATCACGACCTTCAAGCATGGCTTCGTTTTTAGCTTGTTTGTCTGTTTCTGGCGATAAACAACCTTTTATGTGTAATTATTTTCTTTTTTGTTCGTAAATTGGTGTCCAACAATCAATGTTTGACCATTCGTCCCATATGTGACAGTTCCTATCTTGTAACCATTTTTTGTCGGTAATACCTTTGATAAAAAATTCTAATTCTGTTGAAATATTTTTTAACCCCATTTTTTTAGTAGTAACAAGCGGAAAACCTTCTTCCATATTGTGTTCAAATGTTGCACCCCATGGAATTCTTATTGTTTTAATGCCTGTGCGATTATCGGACAAAGTGCCGTTTCTAAGACAGTTGTCTAAGATATCAAGATACGCTTTCATTATAAAATTTCCTTTCTTTTAATTTTCCTGTTCTCTCTTCTGCTGTTTTGGGAAAACTGTAAGCCAGCAAGTAAAAAAAGTCAATAAAAAAACCGCCATATTGGCGGTTTTTTGCTATTTTACAGGTGCCTGTTCGAACAATTCTTTGGCAGACACAGATTTTTCTTTGTGCTTTACATGTTTCAACATTGCGTCCAATGCTTTTCTTTCAAAAAGCATGCCGCGCATCATAGCAACAGCGTTTTGATTTTTGTTATAGAAATCAAATATTTGTTTTGGATCTGGATAACGAGACGCCTCTGCCCAAATGGCTTGTTGCATGTCATCACGAGTCACTTCGACTTTGTGAGCGGTGCCCCATTCTGCCAAGACCAAGCCCAATTTAACGCGCTGTTCGGCTTCTTTCTTTTCTTTCTTTTCGTCCCATTTATGGTCTTTGCAGTTTTTATCATCACAGTGTTGATGTTGTGCATCGTGTTCTTGCTTTGCCATATTTAATTCTTGTTCAACTAGACTTTGTGGCAAATCCATTTTTACCTTTTCTCCCAAAACTTCCAACAATTCATTGCGCATTTCGCGTTGAGCGGCGTCTTCGTATTGGGCGTTGATGATTTTGCGAATATGTTCTTTTAATTTTTCAACAGATTCATGACCGACTTCTTTTGCCAAATCGTCATTTAATTCTGGCAAAATATGTTTGCGAACTTCATGAACTTTGACTTCAAATCTAGCTTTTTTGCCAGCCAAGTGTTCAGCATGATATTCTTTTGGAAAGGTGACATTTACATCAAATTCATCACCTGTTTTGTGACCGATGATTTGGTCTTCGAATCCTGGAATAAATGCGCCGGAGCCCAAAATCAAATGATGTTTTTTTGCTTCGCCACCTTCGAAAGCCTCTTTGCCAACAAAACCTTTGAAATCTATGACGGCGACATCGCCATTGGCTGCTTTGTATTTTTCGTCTTGCTTTTCAGCGACACTGCGAGATTTGCGGATGTTTTCCAAAGCGGTTTCTACTTCTTTTTCGTCCAATTTAGTAACTTTCTTGGTTACTGTGATTTTGCTTAAATCAATTTCAGGCATATTTGGCAAGATATCAAATTCCATAGAATATTCAACATCTTTACCAATTTCAAAACCCTTGAAATCAACCTTTGGTTGTGCGGCAAGGCGTAAATGTTTTTCTTTGATATATTCTTGTAAATCGTTGTTTAAAGCTTTGTCAACAGCTTCGCTCCAAGCGGAAGCGTTATGTTGTGTGCGTAAAATAGACAATGGAATATGTCCAGGGCGAAAACCACGCATTTTTGCTTTCTTGCCGAATTCTGTTAAAATTTTATCAGCGGCAGCCTGCATATCTTTGGCGCTGATTTTTCCAGATACTGAATAATGTAAATCTTTAATTTTTTCTTTTGTAAACATTGTTTTTCCTTTGGATGTTAAACTGGCATGATTATACACATGTTTTTTTATAAATTCAACATAAAGATTTATAAAAAATGGATAAAACAAGAAACCGCCCATTGGGCGGTTTTGTATAGGTTTTTGTTCGCAAATAATTAACGTTTGCTGAACTGAGTAGAACGACGAGCCTTGTGGTAACCATAGTGCTTACGTTCAACAACACGGCTATCGCGAGTTAAGAATCCAGCAACCTTTAATGCCTTGCGCAAATCCGGTTCTGCTTTTTCCAAAGCCTTAGAAATACCGTGTTTAACTGCGCCAGCTTGACCTGATAAGCCACCACCTTGGACCATCGCGATTACATCGTATGCGCCATCGCGTTTTGTGACATCAAATGGTTGAACCAAAATCATTTGCAACACAGGGCGTTTAAAATATTCTTTCATAGCAACGCCGTTGATAGTGATGTTGCCCTTGCCTGGCATTAAGTATACGCGAGCAACAGAGTCTTTACGTTTTCCTGTTGCGTAAATTGCGCTAGACAATTTTGCGTTTGCCACAGGAGCCTTAGCGGCCGCTGTTTTTGTTGCAGTTGTTTTTGTTGTAGTTGTTTTTGCAGTCGTTGCTTTTTTTGCAGGGGCTGCTTTCTTAGCAGTTGTTTTTGTTGCTGCTGTTTTTTTTGTTTCTGTCATTATTCGCCCCTTTTGTTTTTACGGTTTAACGAACCAAAATCAATAACGATTGGGTTTTGTGCGGCGTGTTTGTGTTCTGCGCCTGCATAAACATGCAATTTAGTCAAACGTTTGTTTGCCAGTGCTACTGCGGTACGGCGACCCATCATGCGTTTTACTGCGTTTGTAACCAATTTTTCTGGTTTTTCAGTGCGCATTTGACCCAAAGTTCTTTCTTTGGTGCTGCCTGTCCACAAAGAATGCCAAAAGAATTTTGTTTTTTCGGCTTTGTGTCCAGTTAAAGCAACTTTGTCAGCATTAATAATGATAACGTGGTCACCGCAATCCATGTTCGGTGTCCATGTTGGTTTGTTTTTGCCACGCAGGATGTTTGCAGTATATGCTGCAAGACGACCCAATGTGCAATTTGTTGCGTCAATCAGATACCACTTGGCTTCCAATTCGCATTTTTTTAACGATTTTGTCGTTGTCATGTTTTTACCTTTTTTGTGTTTGTTAAAAAATAACAGGCGTATTATGAAGCAAACCTGCAGAAAAGTCAAGAAAAATCAATACGGTATTATAATACCATTAAGACTAAGGTAGTTTGATTTTGAAATAAAGTTATGATACAATCAATATAAATAAGTAACTAAGGGGTTAATTATGTCTTATTATAAAAAATATGTAGAACCTGTTGTTGTAAACATTAAACCTTTGTTAGAAAAAGAAACAAAAAAAGGAACAAAGTTAATAAACGTTATAAGACTTCAAAAAATAGTGGCGAACATTAAAAAACCGTTGTTTGAAATCCGTAGCAAAAAATACAAAGAAAAAAAGATTTTTGAATTATATCAGGAACTTTATGATATGTATAAAGATATGGTGTATATTTTAGAGGCACAATATCCTGATATCTCTGGTCGTGCAGAAAATTTTGTTATGATAAATATGCCTGCTGATGGTAATAAGAAAAAAGCCACTGCATCTAGATTTGTACAACAAAATGACAATTTAAAGTCCCGAGACATCCCTGTTGGAACAACGGAATATGAAATACCTAAGAAATATCGTGGTATTTTGGGCAAACCTAATTCTAATGGCAATGTTTATATTAATAAAAGCACTTCGGGAAACAATGCAACATATTTATGGGTTGTCCCTAAAGATGGCAAAGCTAAAGCCACATCAAGTTTGTTTTATTATGATCTTTCCAGGGCTGTTAGTGGACGCGAGAGTTTAGAAACGGCAGCAAGTGAATTTAAAAAAATGGCGAATATGACAAAATTTCATGATGCAACAGATAAAAGAAACAGACCTCGCAAAGGAGGGGTATGGCTTGAAAAAGAACTTGCCCAAGAAATTCAAAATTATGGCAGGTTTGAACGCGCCGCCAAAGAACGCAAAAGACAAGAAGAACCCTATAAAAATACAGAGGCAGAATTATTAAAAAGCATTTCGCGACAGGAAGAGATTGTTAATAGGTTGCGTATTGCTTCTCAAAATAAAATGGCCGATGTTGTTGCTGCTGGGAAGAACGCAAGAATAAGCGCTTTTAAAAATGCCCAGGAAAAAGTTGCCAGATTGATAGTAGAGCAAAAAAAACTTCAAACTTTGCGAGATTACTTGAAACGCGTAAGAAAAAACAAAGAAACTGTTAATAAAAGATTTTTAAAGTCCATAGAGCAGGAATTGCTACAAAATTATTATAGAAGAGAAAGATAAAAAAAACGCCCTTTTGGGCGTTTTTTTACATTTCTTTTGGAATTTTTAATCCCATCAAATCAATCGCTGTTGCCAATGTGTCGAACGCCAATTTTGCGATATACAGGCGCCCTGCTTTTGTTTTAGCGTCTATATCGTCACGTAAAATTGGACAGTTATGATAGAAATTGTTAATTAATTGGCACAAATCATAGGCGTAATATGCAACCATATCTGTGGCACGATTTTCGTATGCAGATAATATAGTGTGCTCAAAATCCATGATTTCAATCAACAAATTGCGTTCTTCGCCTGTCAATTCGTAATCGTGTTGTTTTATTATGTCTGTGTTTGCGCGTTTTAAAACGGAATTCAAACGAACCGCGGTATATAATATATATGGTCCGGTTTTTCCTTCGAAACTGGTGACAGAGTTTGGTTCAAATATGTAATCAGATTTTACATCGTGAATCAAATCGTTAAATTTAACCGCCGCCAGCGCAATTGATGTAATCGTTTCGTTATCTAGTTGCTTTCCTGATTCGGCAACGCGTGCCCGTACAGCCTCGTTAGCTATGTCGAATATATCGTTTAATCCTGCGGCGTTTCCATCACGGGTTTTAAATGGCTTCCCGTCTTTGCCATTTATAGTTCCATATCCAATATATTCAAATTTATTATATGGGTATATTCCAGACATATCAGATACACGGAACAAACGTTCAAAGTGCAAAGATTGACGCAAGTCTGTAAAATAAATGATTATATCAGGCTTGTCCGTTTTTTTGCGACAATATACTGCTGCCAAATCTGTAGTATCGTAAGTATCTGCCCCACGAGAATCTTTCCACATATATGGCGGAATTGGTGCGTTGTCATCGTCACGACGGACATTTATAACCCTTGCACCATCGCTTTCATAAATCATGTTTTTGCTGTCTAAGATTTTTTCTACTTCGTTTACATATTGTGCCGCATTACGTTCGCCAAGATCATAATCAAACGGCAATATATTTAATCTTTGCACCGTTGCGTTCATTGAATCTAGAGATATTGCTAAAAACTTTTCATATAATGCAAAATATCCAGGGTGTCCAGCTTGAAATTTGGCCTTGAATTCTTGGGCGCGCGCCTGAAATTCAGGGTCTTTTTTTGCCAAAGCGGATGCAGACGGATAATAAGTATCCAATTCTTTTGAATCTATTGTATAATCTACTGGGGTGTCTGGGTTGAAATCGTCTTTAAAATAAGGCAGCTCTGGGTGTAGACGTTCAATCCATGCAAGAACCAACCCCATCGGTTTTCCCCAATCGCCAATATGGTTCCATGAAAATGTTTTGTGTCCAACGAATTTAAATATTCTGTTTAACGTGTCGCCAACAATGGAAGTTCTTAAATGTCCAATATGCAAGGATTTAGCAACATTATATGCACCATAATCCATATCAATAACCAAAGGTTTTTCTGCCTTCATAGGTGTCGGTGCAGAAGCGTTTTGCAGGATAAAATCATCCTTGATTTTGATATTGATAAAGCCAGGACCTGCGATAGAAACCTCTTTAACAAAATCTAATTCTTGTAATTTTGGCATAAATTCGTTAGCTAATTCTCGTGGATTTTTGTGTAATGTTTTTGCGCCCACCATAGCAGCGTTTGTTGAAAAATCACCGAAATCACGATTTTTTGGAACTTCAAGATTTGCGCTAAATCCTAATTTTTTATTTATCTCGTTTGATACATGTTTATATAAATTCATAATAAATCCATTTTTTTTTATAAAGGTAATACTACACGGACTTTCAGTCCACCAAGGTCGCTGTTTTCCAAGAATATTTCGCCACCGTGGTTTTCTATGGCTGTTTGGGCAATTGACAAGCCCAGGCCTGTTCCGCCAGTTGATTCTTTGCGAGATTCATCAAGACGAACAAATGGTTGCATAGCCAATGCTTTTTTGTCATCTGGGATGCCAATACCGTCATCTTCTATTATTACAGTAACAGAATCTGCAGAGTCGATCTCGGTTATTTGCAATGTTTTTTTAGCAAATCTAGCGGCATTTTCAATTATGTTTGTAAACGCACTAGTTAGTGCATTTGGACGAGCATAAAATTGAACAGGATTATCAGGAAGATTTAAAACAATCTTTTTCTTTTGTGCGGCATCTCGTGCAATGCGAGTCAACATAGCTGGCAATTCTACGGCCTGTTCTATCTCTGGCATTTCCCCGCGAGCAAACGCTAAATATCCGTTAACCATTTCTGTCATTCTGTCGATATTATGCAACAAATCTTTTTTTGTAGCGGTATCTGTTTCTACTGCTAGTCTCATACGGGTAAGAGGCGTTTTTAAATCGTGTCCCACGGCGTTTAACATATCTGTGCGAGTTTTGTTGTATCTGTTAAGACGTTCTTTCATTGTAATCATAGCAGCTGCTGCTTCGCGGATTTCAGAAGAACCGCTTGGTTTAAAGCCCGGAACATCCATGCCTCGTCCAAATTTATTTGCGGCTTTCGCAATGCGTCTTATACTGCGAGTGTGAAATATAATAAAAGGTGTGATTAATATAGACACTATGATAATAGCGCCCAACACCCAGATAAGAAATACTTCGGCACTGGTAGAATAAATTCTGTGCATTGATGTCCCAAAAGTTGCAATTTTATGATTTTTTGTCGGGACATCTATGTATAATAATCTTTTGCTTCTATCAATATAAATATCTGCGGGTTGTTTTAATCTTTTGTGTAAGTTCGCAGCCAATTCCCCTGCTTCGCGGTCATTGTTGTCATTGTGTTTTGGTCTGTTCAGTGTATCGTTTATAGTCACATTTATACCGATGTCGTGAGCAAGCATTTGAACTGCGTTCGTGTCGCCCTGATCCAGAAAGTGCATCATGGTTGTAATTTCACCAGAAAGTGTTCGTGCCAAAGTAGCATGCACCCTTTTCCAGTGGTTGCCAAAAAACGCATTAGTTACAATCAGCAAAGCAACAATTAATGGAACCAACACCATTAAAATGGTTCGTCCAAGAAAACTGCGAGGTACAAGTTTCATGTTTTTATATCCCAATTTTTGTTTTTACTATTTTATAGCCCATTCCGCGGACAGTGATTATATCTATATAAGATAATACACCTTTTATTTTATTCCGCAAGCGTTTTGCGACCATAGGTGTGGCAGTTGCTATGTTGCCAACAGGATTAGTTAGGGTTTGTAACAATTTTTTTTCTTCGTTAGACAAACTTATCAGTTTTTTTTGATTGTTTTCATCAATAACAAAAAAATCTCCGTCTGTAAATATTAAGCCAATGGAATTTTCTGTGGAATTTGTGTTTGTGCGTCTGTTTTTCATAATATTATTTAACCGCAATACTAGTTCTTTAAACTGAAATGGTTTTGCCATATAATCGTCTGCCCCGCCAGAAAGACCGTCTATGGCATTTTCTGCACCAGATAACGCCGTTAGCATAATTACAGGGGTGGTATTATTTGATGCGCGAATTTGTTTGAGAAAACTTAAACCGTCCATACCGTCCATCATTCTGTCTAAAATAATCGCGTCCACAGAGACTTTGTTTAATATTTCTAATGCATCTTCGGCGGATTTTGCGGTCAAAGCATCAAAATCGGCTTTGCGCAGACCGGACGCCAAAGTGTCGCGTAAGATTTTATCATCATCAATGATTAATATGCTTCTAGTCATTTGCGTTGAATGCTTTCTATTATCGTTTTCACCGCAACGGTCGCAATATACAAAACTATTTTTCTAGTGCTTCCACTGCATATTCCCCAGGTCTAAGAGAACCTGTGGAACTGTTTATACTAGATGTGTCTCCGTATGTGGTCGCGCGAAATTTACCGCCGTTTGTTGTGAATTCTGTTTTGAATACAGCATAACCTCTTGCGCCACCGGTTGTCGGCCCTTGTAAGCCAAGAGAATAATACGCGCCAATAAGCCCATAATCAAGGTCGATATAATCTACACTTAACAATAGCGATATGTTGGACATACCATCATTCGTCAAATTACAAGCGAATTCACGATTCATCAATGTAGCCTGGGAATTATTGGGGACAGAAATATCCATGACTGTTGGTTCGCAAGTATGTTTTATTCCGTTAACCAGAAATTCATAGGTCATTGTTGCCGTAGCGCGAGAAAGCCCAGTGGATAAATTAACCTGGGAAACTGTGGCTTTTGGTATTTTAACCAGCGCATTAGCTATACCTGCCCTAACTGGGAAAGAAATCCCAGATTGTAAACAACTGCGAGAAAACGGATCCGCTTCGCAAATATAAATTCGAGAATGAGCATTGGTTAAAAACATATTAGCCAAGCTGTTAAACAAGAATGTTCTTGTTATTCTGTTGTTTAAACGAGTGCAATTAAAATCGCGACAAATAACAGTAGGACGTTCTGTAAACTGAACACCAGGATTGTAATATGCTTCTTCACTGCGGGTTTGATAAATAACTTCGTCATAATCGACTTCGTTATCCATGTTCATGAATTCTGTTTCAGGAATAAAATTAGGGTCATCCGGGTACGCGTAATAAGAACGCACAGGGGTTTCTGTATAAACTGTGCCAAATTCTTCGGATGTGACTATTTGTAATATTTCATCATTGTCATAGTAGTCGTTTGCCAAAACGTTATTTGAACATAATGCCAGTAATCCAGCCAATAAAGCCAATTTTTTCATGGTATCTAACCTTTCTCTCGTTATATATAATAAGATAATAGAATATTTTATGGGGCTATGTCAAAGCAAAAAATATTTTTGTTGAAAATAATAACAACTTTGTTCTATAAGATAAATATGTTATAATTGAGTCAAGAAAAAATAAGGTGAAAAAAATGGTAGATGTTATTATCACAGGAGAATCTGGAAAATTACATGCTGTGTATCACAAATCAGAACAAGAATCTGCGCCACTCGCGGTGGTGTTGTCTGGCAGTCCTCGCCAAAAGCATCATATGAACGACCGTATGTCTTATGCTATGTTTCGTGCGTTTATGGATATTGGCTTTTCTGTTGTTCGTTTCAATTATCGTGGTGTAAATGATTCTGAGGGGGCTATTGGAACAACTGCTGATAATATGCTCGATATAGCGACTGTTATAGATTGGATTCAAAATAGAAATGAAGATAGTGAAAAAATTTGGTTGGCTGGACATCAGTTGGGCGCATGGTATGTTTTGCAGATGATGATGCGGCGTCCAGAAATATCTGGCTTTGCGCTGGTATCTCCAGATGTTTCTGTGTCTGATTTTGGATTTTTGTCTCCTCGTCCTAATCGTGGTTTGCTGTTACAGGGTGCAAACGAAGGTCCAGAAGCAGATACTTTCGGTATACATTTAACGCAGGTTTTGAAAAAACAGGCTCAAATTGATTTGGAAACAATTCGTGTTAAAAATGCAGACGCTAGTTATTCTCAGCCTGGTGATTTGCGCCAAATGTATAATGATTTAAAGGCCTATGTTGGTCGTGAAAATGCAGATAGCAAGTTGTTGTAAAATGATGGAAGAAAACAAACGTTTTATGGATCCAAATATCCCAGATGAAATAGTTTCGTCTATTAGACCGAAAACTTTGGATGATTTTATTGGGCATGATGCATTAAAACAAAACTTATCGGTTTTTGTATCTGCTGCGCGTAATCGTGGCGAAGCGATGGACCATGTTTTACTCTATGGACCCCCAGGGTTGGGAAAAACCACTTTGGCACATATTGTTGCGAATGAGCTCGGGACAAATTTTCGTGCAACTGCGGCACCTATGTTGACTAAGCAAGGTGATTTAGCGGCTATTTTAACAGCACTTGAGCCTATGGATGTTTTATTCATAGATGAAATTCATCGTTTGCCCACTGCGATTGAGGAGGTTTTGTATTCGGCAATGGAAGATTTTAAACTGGATATTATGCTGGGCGAAGGCCCAACAGCAAAATCTGTTCGTATAGATTTGCCACCTTTTACTTTGGTTGGTGCAACGACAAGAACAGGTTTGTTGTCAAATCCTTTGCGTGACAGATTTGGAATTGATTTAAGATTATCTTTCTATCCGGCAAGCGATTTGGCAAAAATAATTTCGCGCAGTGCGAATATTTTGGGAACAAAAATTGACGATAGTGGCGCAAAAATGCTGGCGGAATCTTCACGCGGAACACCGCGTATTGCAAACAGATTATTAAAGCGCGCTCGTGATTTTGCTGCGGCGACTGGTAAAGATTTTATCGATTCGGCTACAATTAAAACTACATTATATCAATTGCATATCGATAATGTTGGACTTGATGAAATTGATCGTGAATATATGAACGCGATAGTAAAACATTATGCAGGCGGACCTGTGGGAATTGATAATTTGTCTGCCGTGTTATCAGAGCCGGCAGATACTATTGAAGATGTGATTGAACCTTATTTAATGCAACTTGGGTTTGTTCAAAGGACACCGCGCGGGCGCGTTGTGACTGATGCCGGATACAAACATCTTGGACTTGAAAAATAACTTTACTTTTATGGAATAACATTATGAAAAAACCACATATTTTTAAATTTGCTGTTGCGTATGCAGACACCGATGCTGAAGGCGTTATGTATCATGCTCGATACATAGAAGTGGCTGAACGGGCTCGTTCAAATCTGTCGAGAGATATGGTGATACCAGATGGCGATATTGGCTTTGTTGCACGCGAAGTTAATATCAAATATATGCACCCTCTTTTGTTAAATGATGAATTCCAAGTGGAATCATTGACAACAAAAATAGGTGCCGCGTCTATGGTCATAGAACAAAAGTTCGTGAAAGACGATAAAATTTGTGCTATAATGAATATAACAATTGCGTATTTGGGTGGCGATATGCATCCCAAAGCAATACCGGAAAGTATTGTAAATATGCTGAAAAATAAAAAATTTATATAAAGGGAGAAAATAAATGGAAAACAGTTTTTCGTTTTTATCTTTGTTCACAGGTCGTGATTTGATGACTTTGACTGTGTCTTTGATTTTGGTTGCGGCGAGTGTTATGTCTTGGGCTGTGATTATTGAAAAAATTCGTCTTTGGCGTTTTCAAAAACAGCATCCTGTATCGGTTAAATCGACAGATAATATGGATACGATTGTTGATAAATTAATTCGCCCTTTTGATAAAAATTTGTGGTTTTTGTCGATGGTTTCTTATGTTGCACCGTTCATAGGTTTGTTTGGAACCGTGTGGGGCGTTATGGATTCTTTTGCTGCAATCGGCGTAAATCAATCTGTTAGTATCGGTGTAATTGCTCCGGGTTTGGCTGTTGCGCTTGGAACAACTGCTTTGGGATTGATAGCGGCTGTGCCTGCGGCAATTGCATATAATGTATTTTCTAAAAAATCAGATGATTTGTATGATGTTTTAGACGAAAAAGTTAAAGAATTTAAACACAAATAATAAACGGAAAATAAAATGTCCAGAAGACACTCTTTTAAAAGTGATGCTAATATGTCGTTGACGCCAATGATAGATATTATGACGACTTTGTTGGCAGTGTTTATGGTGACGACACCTATGATGACAACGGGTATAGATATTGAATTGCCACGTGCTGGAACTTCGGCTATGACTGGTAATAACCATGCTATACAAATAAGTGTTGATGCCAAAGGTAATTATTATTTGTTGAATCAAAAACTTTCACGTGACGAGGTTGTAAAACGCGCAATTGCTATGCGCGGTGAAAATCCTGATTTGACTATAACTTTGAGTGGCGACACACATGCTGATTATGGTGCAGTTATGTCTATGATGGGAAAATTAAAAGATGTTGGTTTTCAGCGCGTGGGCTTGCGAACACAGATTGATAATAAATAATGAAAGAAAGTACGCAATTTAAAAGTGAAAATTTAATGATGTCTGTTTTGGGGCATCTTGTTTTGATTGCTGTAATGTTAATGTCATTTTCTGTTGTTATAGAGCGTGCAAAATTGGTAACACCAAATCGTATCCAAATAGTAGAAATAGATTTAAAAGATGTCAAAGTTAGCGGAAGTGAAACTAAATTATATAACACAAATGCGCCAGACAAAAAAGAGGAAGAAAAAAATGATAAAAAAAGCCCGGACAAGAAAAATATCTTTGATGAAAAAACACAGTTAAAACAACCTACTATGATTGAAAACGAAAGCAAAACTTTATCTAAAGAAAAAGCCGATGAAAAAGACAAAAAAAAGCTAGATGAAAAAGAAGCACCGCGTAAAAAAACAGTGGTGCGTGTTAATCGTGAAGTGTTATCTTTGGATAGAACTATGACTGTTTCGGTTATGGATGCTTTGCGTGTTGCTTTGACAAGATGTTGGAATATTGATACGAGCCATCCTAATTTAGAAGATATTCGCTTGACTGCTCATATAAAATTTTTACCTACAGGTGTAGTGGACAGATTGTGGTTTGAATCTGAATCACGTGCCGAAAGTGACCCTGATTTTGCTTATGTCTTAGAGACAGCCAAAGAAGCAATTAAAACTTGTTCGCCATTTTCTATGTTGCCACGCAATGAATATGATACTTGGCGTGATACATCTGTGACATTTTATCCAACCCAGGGTAAAGTTATGTAATTAGAGGAGCAAAGAATGCTGTGGAACCGTAAAAAAACAAATCTTCAAAAAACGGTTGTAATATTTGGTAAAGAATTTCCAGAAGTCGTACAGAATGGAATAAAATATAAATATGTTTTGCCTGTTTTGTTTGATAAGCAAAGGCATTTTTCGGCAAAAGAATGTTATGCTGAGGTGATTAAAAATCATCCAGAATATAAAAGATCTGTTTTGCCAACTGACGAAGAAATGAAAAAGTTAATAATAGAAGGTGCTGGGCGGTTTATTCTGGATGGTGCAAATTCCGTACCGTTGCTTGAAAAGAAATACGGAGTTAAAATCAGGGGAAATTATAAATATCCTCACGATATGTCCGATATAGAATATAATTTTTATAAATTTGATAGATATGGTCTGCCCGCTTTTAATAGATACGCAAACTCTGAAGCGGAAGCGTATTTATATGCGTGGGATAGTTTGCAACATGATCCTTCTACAAAATTAAAAACATTACAACATTTGTATAAAGAGATGATAATATTAAATCCAGATTTGGCACAATACAAGTTTGATGTGAATAGCGATAAAGAACTTAACTTTTTCTTAGCAGGTTTAGTTTATGGCTTCCCGATTAGTGATATTATGGCTTTTATAAAAGGTAATACAGCAGATGGGCGAGCTTATGCGAAAAATCAAAAAGAAAATATGCAAGTGCTTGAGAAATATGGAATAAATCCAAAAGATATCCGATGGATTCCGTCAGACGAAACAGTAAGAAATCTGGTGATGCAAATGCAAAACCAAAAGGCAAAATCATCGGTTTTTAAGACGGCGATAGATAAACTAAAACAAAAAACAGAGAAAGCTTTTAAGCAAATAAAGAACAGTATCACTGGTCGTTATTAAAAAATCGCCGCGATGGCGATTTTTAATTTGCTGGGCGTTCAATAAGCCGGATTCTGTTCAGCCTAATTCGTGTCCACACATAACACAAAAAAGGTTGCAAGCATAATTAATCTGCAAATTGCGTTGCCGCAAAATGTCAAGCCCTCTACCCGATTCCGTAACGATGGGGACAATCAAGGAATCATTCTTGAGGTTGCTGCACATAGAGATTGCCCGTTTCACCGTAAATAAATACGCTCGTCTCTGCTGCTCTAATCGTCAGGTTGCCCTGCGTGGTCATTAGCCACTATGTTGTCCCGCTGCAGTCCGGACTTTCCTCTGAATCGTGGTCATACGAAAAATTCGCGTCCAATTCAGCTATGCTTTTTCGCGCCCAACAATTTGGAGTATAGTATTTTATTTTGATTTTTCAATTGGTTTTATTATTTATTCGCCCATTGTTTTTGCAT
>JAGCOU010000050.1 GCA_017642565.1 Alphaproteobacteria bacterium
GCCTTAGCAACGAAGTTGCTGGTTCGACAACAAGTAGATTTTGCAAACGCAGTGCAGCAAAATTGTTACGGTTGCCACGCAGGCAGAATGCCGAGTGAATCCCTGCGCGTCCACCACAAGTAAAAAAACACCCGTTAGGGTGTTTTTTTGTTTGTGTAGCGCAGTAGGATGAGAAGCCTCAGCAACGAAGTTGCTGGTTCGACAACAAGTAGATTTTGCAAACGCAGTGCAGCAAAATTGTTACGGTTGCCACGCAGGCAGAATGCCGAGTGAATCCCTGCGCGTCCACCACAAATAAAAAAACACCCGCTGGGGTGTTTTTTTGTTGTTATAGATGAAAAATTTTTTTACACTTGTACTATAATTTATCTAGAAGGTAATGAATGAAAATTTTTGTCACTGAAAAATATAAGAAAAATGCCCTTGATAAAATAACACAACTTCAAAAAGAACTGGAAAATATAAGACACGAAAAGAATATATCTTTCGAAGGTGATACTAATACTTGGCATGATAATTTCGCTTATGAAAATTTAACTCGTCAGGAAAAATTAGCTGAAGACAGATTATTCAAGGCTATGAAAGATGCAGAAAATTTTGAAGTGTGTTCGAATGTGCTTGGGTGTGTGCCAGATGCTGTCGGGCTTTATTGTTGGGTAAAGGTGGCGCAAGAAAATTTGGAAACCGGCGAAGAAACTGAAAAAGTATTTGGTTTGGTGCCTTTGGGCGATGAAGATTACGGTAAAAAGATTTTCGCTTATAATTCCCCCGCTGTTTGTTCTTTGATGGGGGCAAAAATTGGTGATGAACGCGTCGTTAAAATACCAATTGGGACACTGAAAATAACAATATTAAGTATTGAGACAATGTAATTTTACAAGTTGATAATTCGTAATATATGGGGTATAATTAAGGCGTCTAGAAAGGATTGTATTCAATATTTTTTAACCAAAAGGAAAGGAAATGAAAAAATATCTCGTTTTGACATCTGTATTGGCATTGGCTGCGTGTGGCGGCGGCGGTCATGGTGGGTCTTCGGATGCAGGGTTTCGTTCATCAAACACTGCTTTGCAGAGTAATTCAAAAATTACTGCTATGAAATCAGAAATTTTAGTTGGTGAAAATGGGCAAACACTTTCGCGTTCTTCATCAGTAACTCGTAATGGTCTCACTTATACATCTTATATGTTGGATGATGTGGACTTTAAGTTGGCACAAAATGCTGGTGGGGAAGAAGCTATCTTCAATTTCAAGTTGGATGACAAAGGACGTGTTGATAAAGCGATTGCGCATGTTGGTGGCGCAGATTTGAACATGGTTCGTAATGGTGATACAAGATATTTTAATGGTGCAGTATTTGAATATGTAAAGGATGGACATACATTGAAGAGAGTTGCGGATAACGGGCAAACTTTTGCTGATTTACAGGCAATAGAGACGGAAGCAGGTTTGTCTGGTGGACGTTGGGATAGAATGGATCAGCGTTGGGAACTGGTAACTTCTGGTAAAGGCACGGGATTGTCTTATTCTGATTTTGGATTCTTGAATACAGCAAATGTTGTAAAGGATAAAGATATTACAGATGCCGCTGATTTGGCAGCCGCCCGTAATGGGACACGCACTGGTGCAAACCATAGAACATATAACGAAGAAGAAATCAGGGCTCAATTAGACGAACAGGATTATTTTATGTTTGCTGGGGGATATGCTATAAACAGTATGCCTGATCAAGATATGAGATTCAAAGGTGTTGCACATGGTAAAGTGTATAGTTCTGTACAGGCAGATAGTAATAAGAGCACGTACACCTCTGCTTATGGGTTTGATCCAGAAGAAGACGGAGATTCTTCTTTGGCATTTACTACCAATAACGCAGAATTAGTATTTGCTACGGGCGAAACACCAACTGAAACTTTGGTTATGCCTTTTGGAACAGATGGTGCAGCATTCTATGATGTGACTGTCACAAAAACAGGAAATACTGTGAATTTTGCATTTAATCCAAAAGATGGTGCCACGGATGATTTATATGTCGCACAAAAACATAGAAAAGATGTGGCCGAAGATGATGTAAACACAACGGCTAATATGGGGTATTATGGTGTTAATAGCCCACAAGAAGCCGCTGGTGCTGTTGGGTATTATGCAGAAAAGACACTGGATGCCGGGGATAATGCAAGACACGAATTTGAATTTGAGGCGGCATACGGTATGAAAAGACAATAATCTTGAAACGAATAGTTTTGATTTTATTAATCCTAGGATTTCAGCCCATGGTTTCATGGGCTGAATCTCATAATGATGGAACTGTAACTATGTCGGCGCTGGAAGCTGTTAAAATGGCTGGCGATTTTGTGTATACTGGTGATTATGATAAAGCACAAGATATTTTGACACAAATGCCACAAACCAACAGTTTGCCCGTTGAAATTGAACGTTGGTATTTGCTCGCCCAGATTGAGCAGAAAAAAGGCAATATTGATGAGGCTATAAAAATTTATCGCAAGATTTTGGATGACCAGCCTGATTTAACCAAGATTCGTTATGAACTCGCTATTTGTTATATGATGAAACATCAATGGTATCGCGCTGATTATCATTTGCGTCTCGCTATGGCCGGAAAAGATATTCCAGATGAGATAAAGCAACGTATGATGTATTTGCGTTATGTCGCGCGTCAAAATAAAAACTGGAATGTATGGTTTAATTTTGGTGCTGCCCCTGATACAAATGCAAATCAGGCAACTGGTGGTAAAGAATGTATTGTTAATGAATGGGGCGAATTTTGTCGCTATTTGCCAGAACCTGAACGAGTTATCGGGACTAATTTATCGCTGGGTGGAAATTACGAATTTAAATTGACTGAATTGCACTGGCGTTGGAAAAGCGATGCTATGATTTACACTAATGTGTATAACAGGCATAAATATGATGATTTGTATTTAGCCGCTTCAACTGGTCCGCGATATATTTGGGATAGGGGTGATGTTTGGCTTGCTGGAATTGTAAATCGCCGCTGGTATGGTTGGGACAGATACAATTGGGCGTATGGTGCAAAATTAGATACTAATTATGATTGGACGCGAAAATTATCTAGCGGTCTGTCTTTGCGTATAATGGAAGAAAAATATGATGAATATGGGCAATATATGGACGGACAGATTTATTCTGTGAATCCGTATATTGCGTATTCTTTTGGGGCAAGTAAATATGCTGTGTTGCGCGGTGGGGTGGAGAGAGAAACTGCAAAAATGGATGCATACGCTAACTGGCGATATAATACTAGTGTTGGTTTTGGGGCAGAATTGATGTATGGATTTCACATGTATTTGGAACCATACTTTTCTTGGACCAGTTATGATGGAGAAAAGTGGGTTGTGAAAAATAATACTTATCAGCCTGTCAAAGAGCGCGATTTTTTACAAAGATATTCTGTGTCATTATCTAATAATAAATTAGAAGTATGGGGTTTTGTGCCGACTTTGACGGTTGCTTATACACAAAAAGATTCTAATATACATTCTCGTGAATATAAAAAGTGGACAACAGAGTTCAGTTTTCAA
>JAGCOU010000051.1 GCA_017642565.1 Alphaproteobacteria bacterium
ATTAATCCAATTCGATGGTCACTACGTCGCCGTATGTACCGACTTCTTCGCCACCAACATAGCATTGGATATGGCTGCCGACTTCGTCCATCCATTTCTGGGCTGCTTCGTTTTTGATATTTTCTTTCTTGGTTTTGATAACCGAAGCAGTGATACCGGCACCTAAGGCACCACCTGCCAATGTAGTAGCAATTGGAACAGCGATACGTGCAGCCTTGATAGCCTTGCCGTTTTCGCCACCTTCGCCAACATAATCAGCACATGCGCTCTTTAAAAATTCCATATTTGTCTTAAACGCTTCTGCATCTGTCTTTGCATCAGTTGCATTTTTCAGTACAGTAGAGCCGCCGCTATCTTCGGTTTTATACTTGATAGAAAGCTTTTTGCAGCCGTCTTTTTCACTCATACCCATCTTAGAGCAAGCCGTGTATGCCGTACCAGCAGCAGCGTTAGCATATTCTACTTCAGATTTGAATTTGCTATAATCGCTTGTGTTTTTGGCGGCGGCGTCAGCTCGGTTGGCGGCTTCTTGCGCTCTACTTTCGCACTTTTCGCTCCATTTATCGATAGTTTCTTGGGATACACCGTTCTTTTCATTACCCTTGGTCATAACCTTGGAAATCAAACCAGATTCTGTCAATCCCATACCAATTGCACCACCTGCTAATGCTGGCGCGATAGTTGCCCATGCATATGTGAGTTTTTCTTTTGTTGATAATTTAGAACCATCACATTTGCCATCAACCCATTTGCCATAACCTTGCTTGCAAAGTTCGCGTTCACCAACTTCGTCAGAAATCTTTTGCAAATCAGAACTCTTTATCCAAGAACCGCAAGTAAATGAATCACCAACCGCGAAATAAGCAGTGTTGACACCATAGTTAGTCAAAACTTCTTGGATATCTTTGTCATCAGACAAAAGTGTGATTTTGGCACGACAGAACGAACCGTACAAATCATTAGATGCAACAAATTGTTTTGCACTTAATCCGTTTGTCACATAACTGTTTGGCACTTTACCAGATTTTATTTTAACCCACATAAATGTAGAACCTGTGTCGGTTGACCCCATAATGCCACCACTGTTATTTGACAAACATACGCGTTGTTCTTTGGTTAATTTAGCATTATATTTTGCCTGGGCTTCTTTTTCAACGTCAGCCAACAATGTTTGGAACAAAGATGTTGCGCCGTTTTCAAGAACAAATTCAGAATACATTTGATATACTGGTTCTGTGTATAAACAGCCCGCTTCGTCCATTACACCGATACAAGCCTTGGCACCATCTTCTGGTTTCATTGTGGAACCCTTGATGCAATTTTCATTAAGTTGTGCGTTTGCTTCGCTGACCGCACAAGCAACAAGAACGTCTGCATTTGGTGAAGATGTTGTATTAGCATCTTTCCATGCATCACGCACAGAGGAATACTGACCGTCACCATTGCCCCAACTTGCACTATCTTGTTCACGACGAGTTTCAGCAGTTGCAACTTTTAAATGTTCTTCACAAATTGTCGAATTTTTAACGGTGTTCATACATAACCCTTGGACAATGTTGTAATCCAATACACCGCCCATTTTGTTCATGCTTTTGTCAAATCTGCTGACGCCTGTATCGTATGAACCAGAAAGAATATCTGTTCTGGCACGATAACAATTTTCGTAATCTTTGCCACACATAGATTTCACACAAGAAAGCACAACTGTTTGACATTGTTTTTTCATTTGTTCGATTGCCGCATCATTATATGATGTCGCCAAAATCGCATTCAATGTGCCAATTGCGCCAATTGGGTCAGCCGTACTTTCAGACAATTTTGGGAACAATGTATCAAACGTTGTTTGGTCTGTGTAAGAATATGTATATACGGAATCAGTATCACTTGAAGCCGCAGCATATTGACAATTCGCATCTGCGTTTACAATTGCTTCGCATCCAGATTTAACTTCGTTATAAGTTTCATCATTGCCGTTAATATGCGTTCCGTTTTGAGCAGAACCCGACAATTTATAACATACAGACCCCAAACCACCACCACAAGAACGCATAGCACAAGATTTAATTGTATCAACGCATTTATCTTTGGCATCTTTATCGAATTTCTTTAATACTTCTTGGATTTTTGTATTAACCGCATTTTTACGGTCAGAATAAGCCAATGCGAATACTTCTTCTTGTAAATCAATATCTACCAAATCTTTATCGCTTGGTATCTTTGCAAAATGAGTCATGTGGCAATATTTATTTGAACCAATCTTGCTTAAGCACTGAGCCTTAAACATTTGTCTAACCTGGGCATCAGTACGCGTATCCGATGTTTCCACACGGGCATTTGCACTGACATTAAGATCCGCAATACCACCCGCAACAAAATCAGCGGTATCAATCACCTTGGTATTTGTACCAGCAACACAGCGCCATGGGTTTTTCACACATGCATTATAAAGACAATTATCCACAACCTTTTCACAAGTTAAAACCGCATTTTTTGCCGCCAATGCTGCACCATCATCAATCATTGTTTTCAATCTGGCGTTTCCATTAGGGCTTAAAGAATCAGCATTAGCAACAGACCCAAACAATTCGGTTTTGGCATCATTTTGACAGCGAGACAATGTAGAATCACAAAGCACAGCCTGTTTTCTAAATTCTTTTTGTTCTGTGCATAATTCAAAATCATTTCCACAAATATCATCACGTTTCAAACAATTAGTATAACGGCGAACACATTGGTCTTTGGTTAATTTGTTTGCCTGTGCGGCACCATCTATCATTATGTATAATGCAGATCCCGCAGCTGGATAAGTATAATCATCAATTTCTTGGGCACCACCAACTGTTTTATAAGTTGCATTAGAAAGAGCAGATATAGAGGATGTTCCAAACAACTGATTAACGCCAGCAGCGCTGCATTGATACAAAACATTTAAACACTTTGGCATTTGGGCATGAAATAAAACCCTCGTCGTGCATTCTTCCAAATTTGCACCACATGCATCAGTTCCCTTGATACAATCTGTGTATTTATCCAAACATTCCTGGTCACCCAAGTAAGATGTCGTTGACGAAGTAGCGGTTCTTACCGTTGTTGTTCCACCCGACACCATATAGCCAGCGATAGATGGCAGACGCGAACTCGCCGTTTTATTAATCATTCCAACACGCGATGTTGCCGCGAAAGCCGCAGGAATCAAAGAAATTATTGTCAGCAAACTAACTGTTTTTACGATGTTTTTCATCCCCTTTCTCCATATAGATTACTTTTATTTTATCACACAATCAAAAATAAAGAAAGAGAAAAATGAAGTTATAATATATTTATTCCCCACTTTTTAAAGAGAAGTAAATATCACAAAAAAACACCGCCAACCAAGGCGGTGTTTTTTAATTAATGATTTTTTATAAACCTTTTGGTGTATCCATTTTTACAGATGATACTTTTTTATCCAAAGCGTTTATTATTTCGTCTGTGATGTCTAGACTGCCGATGTTTGCACCTGTGCGCGCCATACGACCATCAATCACTAAATCAAGATTTTTCTTGGCAATTACACCTTCGATAATTGGATCAAGATGTTTCTTTTGAATTGTATTCAATGCTTCTTGGTATGCAACTTCAATTGCTTGCGCAGTTTCAGACAAAGTGCGTTGGAAGTTGTTTACGCGTTTTTGATATTCTACTACACGTCTTTGAAGTGCCTCCTGAGATAACACATCTTGAGATTTTTCAATATCAGCCTTTTCTTTTTCGATTTCTTTTTGTTCTTTTTCCAATTTGTTTTTCAATTTGTTTTCAAAAGCAGCGCGTTGTTCGTGCAAGTTTTCAAGAACTTTTGCCTGGGATTGGATTTTATCCATGCTGACCACAGCAATTCTTAAATCTGCACCAGTAACAGCGTTTTCAGTGACTTCGCTTAACGCTTTTTCTACGCTGACATTAGATTTAATGCCAGAGATTGCCCAGACACCCAAAGCAGCAACAATTACAACTGCTGTTGCGATAATGCCCATTTTGGAATATTTTTTTATCATTGGATTTGTTTCATTTTTCATTTTTACTTCCTTTGTTAGATAGTTGGTTGATTAAAATATAGCAACTTCTCTCAAAAAAAGCAAAGTCTTTTTATGTGTTTTATCTGGCCGGGGTAAGTCTTATTTCAATACGGCGATTAGTCAATCTGCCCACATCGTTTTGAGCCGCAATAGGACGCGCAGAACCGCGACCAACAATAAACATTCGCGATGTAGAAATATTATGCTGGGCAAAATAAACACCTATGCGTTCTGCCATGTCCAAAGACAAAGAATGCGCCGCACTTTGATTTTTCATGGAATCAGTGTAGCCAGCAATCTCCATAAAAGTCGCATTATATTTGTTCAATATTTTTGAAATTATATTCAATGTGTCTGCACCGTCTGGCGATATATCTGCAATATTTTCTTCGATGATTGCACTGCGAACCAAAATAATAACTACATCAGTGCCTGCGCGTTGGACAGACATTCCAGGTTTACGCAAAGCATCATATAATTCGTATTCCAAATTGCTCATATAATTTACCAAAATCGCATTATCGATGGAATTTTTATCCCCGTATTGCATTTTTTCTGATAATTCACCAGTCTGCGTTATTATCTTGCCACCGTGCCCCATATAAATAGGCAATTTAGCCGTGCGCGCAGTTTCTGTCATATCCATAAATGAAGCACCGCTGAGATATTGATGCCATGTTTCACGGTTTGGACTGTGGTATTGCAAGCAAGAACCAAGCAACAAAGAAAAACTTATAAAAATAATTTGTTTTAAATTCATGTTTTATTGTGCAAAAAACGATATCGTATTTTCAGCTGTTTTCATACAAAAAGAAGATTCCCCAGATTCATAACCATTCACAGTTATGTGGGTCGCCCAATCAAATTTTTTCGTTGTAAAATAAGCACATTCATCAAAAGTTAACTTCACAAGATTTATAGAAAATTCGCTGCCGTCAAAGTTGCTGGTCACAGACCAATCTGCACCACCTGCGGGCGCTTTGTTATTAGCAATCACGCCAGATTCAATCAAAAAGTCAACCGATACAGGCAGATAACCAGAATATTCCAAAAGCGTTTTTGTTTTTGTAGCGATGTCTTTTAATTCTTCGCTCGCCACCAAACGTTTTTGTTTTTCATTAACAGAGTGATATATCGCATAAGTTGCAGACATCATAATTGCACCAATTGCCAAAACACCAATAATTTCAATAAGTGAACGACCTGATTGTTCTCTCATGTTTTTCCCTCTTTTACTTAGATATATTTACAATTTCTGCGTCTTCGAACAAATCCATAGCACTCGCAACCATGGGGTCTGCGGCGATTTCAGATTTTTTGTGTTCAGAAATAGTTTGTTCGCCTGTGGCGTTTTCAACACGTTCCAAAACCCAATTTTTTCCAGTTGTGTCTTTTAACCATACGGCGAGTTTCTGTGTAAACTTGGCATCATTTTGTCTGTCAAAATATTTTATTCTGCCGTCTTCGAATTCAATTATTTCGAGATTAGAATTATAATGAGAAAATAAAACTATCTCACGCGATTTTTGTAATTCTTCACCCAGGGCTTCTTTGGTTTTTATTTCGAGATATTTAGGTTTTAATTCAATTGGTGCCTCAGTTTTTTTTTCTTCTGTTTTTACTGGTGCTTGTTTAAGCAATTCAGGAATAGACGGCATATCAGCGATATGCATCAAACGCACAATCAACATATCAAAACATTGCTTTTGATTGCTTGACGCCTGAAGTTCAGGAACAGATGCAACCATAACCTGCCATATTCTCGATAGAGTATTCAAAGTTATGGTTTCATTTATTTTTTTGATGGTTTCGCGCTGGTCCGCAGTATAAGGTGACGCAGTCACATCTTGTAGACGCAACGAAGGATGCATACGAGTTGCCCAATGTGTCCATTCCATCATATCGTTTAACAACATCGTTAAATCTGCACCGTTATTGTAAATTTCATCAAGTTTATTCAAAGCAAGATTCACATCGCCAGACAAAACAGTTTTCATAAAATTCACAACTGTTCCGCGATCTGTTCTTTTAAGCATATCAAGCACGGCTGTTTCATCTACGTGTCCACCCGTTTGAGCAATAGCCTGGTCAAGCAAAGATAATCCATCACGCACAGAACCATCTGCCGCACGCGCCAATAATTCATTTGCTGCATCAGATAATTCAACCTTTTCCTGTTCTGCAACCCAGGCAAAATGTTTTTTCAAAGTTTCAACCGGAACACGCGCCAAATCAAATCGTTGGCAACGCGATAAAATAGTTACTGGAACTTTTCTAATCTCGGTAGTTGCCAAAATAAATATCACATGTGCAGGCGGTTCTTCCAAAGTTTTCAGCAACGCATTAAATGCACTGGTGGATAACATGTGAACTTCGTCAATAATATAAACCTTGTACCTGGCATTTGTAGGTCGATAAAGTGCCGCGTCCAGTATTTCGCGCATGTTGTCAACGCCTGTATGAGATGCAGCGTCAATTTCCATAACATCAATATGCTGACCAGCTGCAATAGCACGACAGTTTTCACATACACCACACGGCTTCGCAGTAGCAGTGTCCGAAGACAGACAATTTAAAGCCTTGGCCAAAATGCGCGCAGTACTGGTTTTACCAGTCCCACGAATACCTGTGAAAATGTAGGCATGAGCAATACGGCCTGTGTTAATGGCAGTTGTCAAAGTCTTGACCAGAACATCTTGTCCAATAAGAGATTCAAAATCTTGACTGCGATATTTTCGGGCTAAAACAGTATAATTACTTTCCATCAATGCTTCCTTATGCAGCAAAGCATAGCAAATAAATATACGATTTCAATAAAAAATATATGAAACTATTTCAAATTCGCTATGAAATCTGGAAAACCCATTTCTTCATCTTCGCCAGAATCATTTGCATCTGGATTTTCAGTTGCTTCGGCGATTTCTTCTTGGGCCACAGATTTATCCTTTGGGTCACGTTGAGAATCTATTTTTATTTGTTCTTCGTTAACAATACGACCATAGTGTTCCGCAGTTTGCAACAAACGTTCGCGTTCAATTTCGTCACTTGTTTGACGAGCCTGGTCTATGTATTGTTTTCTTTTTTGACGCCATTTATGACAGCGTTGAATCATTTGACCCACAGAGGTTTGGTTTTTTTTATTTGGCATGTTCTTTCTTTTGTTACAAGGAAATAATTTTTCTCAACGATAATTTTTATTACCGTTTCATTTCAACGAAACTAATAATAAAACATCTTAAAACTGATTGCAATAATTTTTTTCAATTGCTATGCTTTTGTCATAGGAGAGATTTTTTGCACGCTCAAAAAGGTAATTTTTTACTACAAGCCTTACTAGCACTAACTTTGGTTTTTGCTTTTATGCCATTTTTTGCCAAAAAATTATCTTCGCGGGATATGGCGGCACAAATGTATGCCACCACAGAACAGATAGAAACAGTATATAATGCGACACGAAATTTTCTGCGCGAAGAAAAAGAAGAATTGCCATATAAAAAACAAGAACTTTCTGGTAATGCGATGGTATCATTGTTGGAAGTATACGGGCTGCCATTTGGCTTTGTTCCTCAAACCCCGTTTGGTCAAGATATATCGTTGGTCATAGATAAAAACCAAGATGGAATTTTGAGTTATATTAAAATCAAAGGCGGAAATCTGTCAAAAATAGAATTGGCTGAACTTGCGAGACGCGTTGGTTTTTATGCCAATAACAAAGGAACACATCTCGAAGTTATTGTTCCAATTGATAGCATGTATAGCGATATTGTATCCAAAAAAGAAACAAGTGAAAGTGCCGGCTTTTTATCTGAACTGGATATGGGCGACAACAGTATAGACAGGGCGGGTGTGCTATTTGCTCGCAATGGTGCATTTGAATCTGCCCAATTTAATACTTTGGTTCTTTATGGTGTAGAGACAGGAAACAATGAAAGAAATAAAATATCAGATATATACGCGAACAGAACTGTCTTTCAAAGTGCAGACGGTGGCGCCGCTTTGTCTTTGGGCAGGGGTGAATTAAATGTTAGTGATTTATCTGTGCGAACAATCTCGAAATATGGAAGCGCAGGCGGTTTTGAATCTAATGCTGCATCAGTGTATGATTTTTCTATGGCAGAAGGCAAAACAGGTTTTTCTGGTCCGTCAGACTGGATTGTTCGTGGCTCTGTGCGCGCCGATAATTTCAGTTTTAATGTAGACAGATTAGACATAGGAGCTTATTTGGATGCTTCTCGTGGGCAAGATGTTTATATTGATTATGATTCTTTGGAATACAACACAAAAATGGGTGTAGATGTAAAAAATATTTATGCTGCAAATATATCTTTGCGCGACCAAACTTCATACGGGCTTTTAAATGACCAAAGCGGACCTTTGTTGATAGATATAAGGCCTGCTGGAACTTCTTTGTTGCCAGATGTTTATGTCGATACTATTGATAATGATTCTTTTGAAATTATCGCAAACCCAAAGGACACAGATGGCAAAATGGTGTCTTGTAGAGATATTATTGCTGGGATAAACGGGGTGTACAACAGAAAATCTTTGGCTCAAAACATTATTTGTCAGTATGTGTTTTGGCAAAGATTAGAAGCAAGAATAGATATAAAACAATGTTTAATGAGTGGCAGAAGTGATTGTATGTAAAAAACATCTTTGCAAAAGAAATTTGATGGCGCAACGCGGTGCGTCTATGACAGAGGTTATATTGGCTGTGTCAGTCATAGTTGCTGTATCGCCTTTTATGTATAATCAAATTACGAATATGGCAAATGACGCTCAAGATATTGCCAAGGCAAATCAAATAGTAAAATCTCGCGATGGAATAATAAACTTTTTGCGCGTCAATCAAAGCCAATGGGGTGACGATGCAGAAATACAAATGAGCGAAGAAGAAATCAAGGCTGTCGTTCCAATGGCTCATACAGGCTTCATAGATAAATATAAAATTAATGGTGCGACAATCACAGAAGCCTATATTGCATTCAGTCTCGATGAGCCAAATTTTCGAGTGGCTAATATTGCAAAGCACATAGGTGAAGATGCGGCAGTTGTTCGCGAAGACGGTGTTGCTTATGCGCCTGGTTGGGCTGTGTCTGCCCCAGAAAATTTCCATGTTGGTGATTTGATATATCGTATATCTCGCGATTTCGAAGGTGCTGATAATTCAAAATTTTTGCATCGTGGAACGATGGGCGAAGACGATTTAAATAAAATGCAACGCGATTTGCACATGAATAATTTTAACATTTTCAATGTAAGCGATATTGATGCTCTGTCTGCGAAAATAGTTGATGTAGACGCAGTATTTTTAGATGCCACAGTGGTTGATACCAACAGTTTATATTTTTCTTCTGGTGCAAATTTGAATTCTACGAATGTAGCAGTTGGCTCAATGCGTGTTACTGGGGATACAAGCGGTTTTAAACTTATAAGTGCAGACAAACTAAATGGCGATAAATATACAACAAACGGCCGTATTATAACAGATCGTGCTACAATTGGGAATTCTGTAAATGTCGCTGGAAATCTTGTTATTAAATCAACCAGCAGCACTACGTCCAGTGGTTTTGGTGGCATTTCAATGAACAAACTTTTGACGCCTTATATATCTGCGACAGACATGGCATTTTTTGAAAATTATGGCATCACAGTATCTGGTGAATTATTACTTACAGACAAAGCACCTTTGAAAATTGGTTCTTGGGTTTTTCCTTCGACAACACCACCATCTTTTTCAAAGTTCATACTTACGCGCGCTACATTGCCGACAACACCAGATGCAGATGAATTTAAAAAAATAACTCACAAAGATTGGCAGACGAGATGATATCAAAAAGAAAATCTTTTTCTAGACGCAATAATCAACATGGTGGCATGCTGGTGGAATTAATGATGACTATCGCGTTGGCTGCGATAATAATTCCTTTTGTGTTCAGGTATCAACAAACTTCGGTTGAACGCGCAAGAAATCTCGCAGTGGCAAAACAAATAGAAAATGTTCAAAATGCCCTGGAAAGATATATTATGGAAAATAAAACTGAATTAATGAGGCCTATTGGAAAAAATATATCGCGTGTAAAATTGGCAGATTTGGTTGAATATGGTCTGGACGAAAACATAGCCGTTAATTACAAAGACGAATATCAATTGCGTATTTTAAAAACTGCAGATATAAATAACAAATCTATTTTGCAAGGCGTGGTAATTTTAAGTGATGGAAACATAAGCCCGCTTCGCACACGCGAAATAGTGAATCTCGGCGGTGGCAAATTTGGCTTTGTCGAAGGAAATGTCACCTATGGTGGATTTGGGGCTTTTCACGCGGATGCAAAAGATTTTGGAATAACAAACACCAAAGGTTTAATAGGAACAACATCAACAACACGCGGTAACACCGAATATTTGTGGCGTTTGCCGTCAAACAGCGAAGAAGATGCAACAATGTTATCTCCGTTAAATCTTGATGGGCACGATGTTCAAAAAGTTCGTTTTTTTGATGCGTCTAAGGCACAATTTGAAGAAAAATTAAAAATAGAAAAACTCGCGACTTCTTCTTTGGAATTTTCTAATCGCACAACTATGGACGCTATTTTTTCAACTAATTCAGCGGTTGTAAATGGTGCTTTTACAGCAGATTCGCGAAATCTAAATGTTGGCGGGACATTAACTTTGGCTGATTCCGCAAAGTTTTCTTCGTTTTACACAAATGATTTGTATGTAAATAATTTAACTTTGAGTGGTTTTTCAGTAACATCAACAAGTGGAAAATCATCTACTTTGAAAATCATAGGCGACATGGATTTAATACTGGGACACATCAGTGCTACTTATGTTTCTGTTGGATATACTGGGTCAGTAACTCCGCAATTAACAATCAGCGATAAAATTCAAGATTCCAAAGATTCTTCGTTTTATTGGGATATAAAAAATCAACGCGCACGTTTTGCAGATGTGAATTTTCCAGAATTATCTCGTATGGTCGCACAAATAATTAGAACTGAATCAAAAACAGGAACCATAGCAACAAGTGTTTTTGGTGCAGTCGCAGCCAATGCCAATGCTACGGTCGGCGATTACATAAATGCTCTTAATACTATGCAATCGCAAATCAGGGATAAATATGAACAGTTGAAATTGAAATAATTTGTGGTATAAAATTGTAAAAACAGAGGTTTTAAATGAAAGCAGTTTGTGATTTTTGTAAAACAGAATATACACTGGACAGAATACCGAATACACCTGTGAAATGTGCTGTATGTGGTCATGTTTGGACACCGCGTGTTCCTTTTCGTCACAATGCCACTATGAAATTAATCGCATCTATATGTGCATTCATTGCAGCATGTATATTTTCGCTGGCAGTTGTGTTTAATTTTTCATCCAAGAACAACAATAATAAACCACTGATTACCAAGATAGATGAAAAAAACATACACCTTGTCGAAGACGAAAGCGGTAACAAGCGCATATTTGTATCTGGTGATATTACTAACACCACAGACGATATTTATGGACTGCCTAATATTGTAATTATTTCTTATGACGAGAAAGAAAATGTCTTGTCGCGACAAACCTTTACTCCGCCAGCAACTTTGTTGGAGGCTAAAACCACGGTTACATTTAATCATATGTTATCTGTGAATCCGGCAAATGTAAAAAGATTATCTGTGGAATTAAAGGAATCAAAATGAAGATTTTACCAGCAATAATTACGGCAATTTTATCATTATCCGCATTTGCAGATACACCAGTATTGCCCGGCCCGCGCGTCAGTTTGTTTTCTACAACAGTTGATTGGGCAGCCGTCACAGGAAGACCTTGGCAGCAATATAGCGGACAAATCAGTGGTGGCAATAAATCTTTGTTAAAAAACGGTCTGGTATTATATTACCTTGATTCGTTTCCTTGCTATGGCGAAGCGGACAGCGTTCGCGTTTGGATTTCGCCAAAGGGTGAAATGAACGGTTATTTGCGTCTTGTATGTGTTGCAACGCCAAAGACAATCTCTTTTGCATATCGTAACGCCACCCAAGAGGCACTGGATGCACAAACGACTGGCATTTTGACTTGTCCAACAACTGGGGACAGATATTTTAAAATAGACCTGTCGAAATGTGAGGTTGGACCAAAATGGGCGGACTATAAATAATGGCAGAAATTCGAAATTTTATTGTAGATGCAGAAAACACAGGCATCCGCTTGGATAAATTTTTATCGCTTTCTATGCCTGAATTTTCGCGCAGTGAAATTCAAAAATTTATTATCAAACGCGGCGATGGCAAGACATTAAAATTGGCAGAAAAAACCAAAGAAAATGATGAATTTATTGTTGAAATCCCTGATAAAAAAACTGATATCGCCTATGACAACATCTCGAACGATTTTGATTTAGATATTTTATTCGAAGACGATGATATAATCGTCATAGATAAACCGCGTGGCGTAGTGATGTACCCAAGCGCTGGAAACAAAACAGGCACACTCGTTCAAAATTTATTGTCTTATACAAAATTATCGACACTTGGCGGATTGACGAGACCAGGGGTTGTTCATCGGCTTGATAAAGATACCAGCGGGGTTATGGTTTTTGCAAAAAGTGATGCCGCTTATCGTGGTTTGGTAAAGATTTTTTCCGCGCATGATTTAACAAGAAAATATGTTGCTTTTGTATGGGGCGTTCCAACTTGGGGCGGTGCAGATATTACAGGAAACATAGCGCGTTCATCAAGAAACAGACAAAAAATGAGTCTTGTGAAAACAGGGGGCAAACCAGCACACACAATTGTCAATGTGATGGATGTCTGGACGCGGCCAGGAATATCAATGTTTCGTTGCACTTTGATGACTGGGCGCACGCATCAAATCAGGGTTCATTTATCTTCGCATGGGTTTCCTGTGTTGTGCGACCCGCTTTATGGTCGTGAAAAATCTCATATTGGTTCGGTCAAAGACCCCGCATTACTGGAATTTTTGAAAAATCACAACGGTCAAATGTTGCACGCAGAGGTTTTAGAATTTGTTCACCCTGTAACTGGCGAAAAAATGCATTTTAAATCTCGCATCCCAATTGATATGATGGAATTAAAAGATATTCTCGATAACGAATAATCGAAATTCATGAAAAATTTTTTTAATTTCGTTTTTTTACGATATAACAGCTGCGGTATGATTGAAGCAAGAA
>JAGCOU010000052.1 GCA_017642565.1 Alphaproteobacteria bacterium
TAATTTTCTTTCCAGAATCTTTTTCGAATATTTTTTACTTGTTTAGGGGTTTCTTCGAAACTCGTCTTAAGTAAATGTTTTTCTGGTGTTGTGTTATGCCTCTTAAATTCGTTTCTCGCTTTAATCGCGTAAGTTCTAACCTGATTTTTGATAAAGTCTATCGTAGGTCTTGGTCTGGAATAAAGAGTTATTTCAAGTTCAGATAATATTTCGTTCATGAAATATAAAGTGTTTGTTTTCATATAATACAGAGGCGAACCGTTGATGTTTTTTATGTCGCGCAACGTTGACATTGTTTCTGCGTCATAGAAAGTGCACCAAAACAAAGATAAAATTTCTTGGAAATTTTGGTTCGAGCCTTTGGCGTGATGCGTTATAATTCCGTGCAATGTTTTAATTCTTTGCGAAATTGAATCGCGTATGTGTTCTATTTGGATTTTTTGAGCCAGGCCCATTACCTCAGCGAGGTTTTTGTTTTGTGATAAAAAGTAAGCCTGTTCGATAGATGTGTTTTCTGTTGCTGTATTGGAATCAAAACTTCTGAAAATATATTCACAAATCGCGGAACTTAATTTCTGGTTGTTGCCTTTTTTTATTGCTTCCATAACGCCTGTTTTGGGGTTGCGCAATGTGTAGTCGTCTTTGATATTTAATATATGACTAGAATAGACTTTTTCAAAAGCTGGTATTACTTGTTGCACTTCTTGTTGCAAGAATTGTTCTTTGGTGGAACAAACTGGATTGTTTATATTAAAAATCTTTGGATACCAGTTATATAAATCTGATAATTTGAAATAGGGAACATTTGTAGAAACCGAAAATAAATCTCGGTCTTGGTGGCGTATTTGATTGAACAGATGTATCGTTTCTTTCACTTTTTCTTCATGAGATAATATTTTTTGTCCCATATTTAATCCTTTTTAGATTCATCTATGTTTGCCAAAGAAAATAAGACGGAAGATATCAAAGACTGATAGGGCACATGTTGTGCGTCTGCGAGTTCTTTGATTTTTTCAAGTATTTGATGCGGGATACGCATATTGATAACACAATCTGATTTGTTAAAAGCACGATAAGCAGCGTATTCTTTTAACAAAGATTCAATATTCATCACAAATAATTGTTGCATTACATTAGGCATTGACAATCTCCTATACAGCTGTGTCTACAAGTGACTATATCATTGTATTTACATTTGTCAATACATTTATGTATACACCTGTAATGGCACAAGTGTGGGCGTTTGTGTTGATTGGTGTCTATCAGTTAAAGGTTTGATTTTTTATATTTGTGTGTTAAAATTTCTATTATTAATATACGGAAAGGATTTATTATGCGTAAAATTTTATCTTTCATAGCGGTCTTGGTTTCGTTTTTGTTTGTATCAAATGCGAGGGCTGAATTGCATGTTGATGTTGTAGCGGGTGGCGTGGACCCTATTGCCATAGCAGTTCAAAAATTTGAAGTAATCGGCAAAGTGTCTAATTCAGATGCCAAAATGTTGCGCGAAGTTGTTGAAAATGATTTAAAACGGACTGGTTTGTTTAGAATTGTAAACCATGACGCTTTTCCTGAATTTGTTAAAATGAATGAAATGCCTAATTTTAAAAGTTGGGCCGCGATTAAGACCCAGGTTTTGGCCCAGGCTTCTATTCAACCCGAAGGCAAAGGTAATTATAAATTGGAATTTTATCTGTGGGACGTTAATGGGCAAGAGCAGATAGAGGCACAAAGTTTAATCGCGTCTAAGAAATCTATTAGAAGATTGGCTCATATTATGGCAGATGCTATTTATGAAAGGTTGACTGGCGAAGTCGGGTATTTTGATACACAAATTGTATTTATCGCCGAGACAGGTTCTGTATCCAACAGGGTAAAGCGTATGGCTATAATGGACCAAGACGGTTATGGAATGAGATTTTTGTCTGATAAAAAGACTTTTGTGATGTCTCCACATTTTTCACCAAATATGTCCACTGTGGTTTTTTTATCTTATCGTAATGATGATCCTATGGTATGGGTTCTAGATTTAGACACGGGCGATCAAACAAAGTTAGGTAATTTTGGTGGAATGAGTTTTGCTCCGCGTTTTTCGCCAGATGGTAGCAAAGTTGCGTTGTCTTTGGTTAAAAATGGTGTGACGAACATTTATGAATACGATATGGCAACCAAAGGTTTGCGCCAACTGACTTTTGGAAAACATATTGATACGAGTCCTTCGTATTCGCCAGATGGACGTTATATGGCTTATAATTCTGACAGCAGCGGCTCTCAACAAATTCATGTTATGGATTTGAAGACAGGAAAACAAAAACGTATAACTTTTGGGGCAGGGCGTTATGCTACACCTGCATGGTCGCCAGATGGTCAATTTATTGCTTTTACCAAGATGGCTGATGATACTTTCTATATCGGTATCATGAATCCAGAAGGCAGACATGAAAAAATATTGGCTGGCGGTTGGTATATGGAAGCACCGTCTTGGGCACCTGGTTCGCGCCGGTTGGTTTATTATGAAACAGAACGCACAGCTGATGGTGAAGAACGCGTCAGCCATATTCGCAGTGTAGATATCACAGGTCAAAACATTTATGATATTGAATTAAAAGATGGATTAAATGGGACTGAGCCTACTTGGTCTCCAAAGTTGCCATAATGAAAAAATATTTTACAGCACTTTTGTTGGGCTTTGTATGTTTTCAGGTTCAAGCGACCCCAGTCGTTGTTGAAAAAATTGTCGATGGAGATACTTTCATCGGCAATATTATTTTAGCAGATGGCATAGAAGTTTTGTCTGTGGCAGTGCGGTTGCGTAATGTTGATACGCCTGAGATTCATGGTGAATGCGATGACGAAATTCGCAAAGCGCAATATGCTAAACAACGGCTCGGTGAATTGATTCCAGAAGGCTCTACCATAGAAATCAAAAACATTAAAAACGACAAATATCCAGGGCGCATTGATGCAAACGTGTTCGATTCAGCAGGACGTGATGTCGGGCTTGTTTTGGTCAAAGAGAATGTAGGCCGGTCTTATTCCGGTGGCAAAAGAGGGTCTTGGTGCAATTTAAATTAACAGCTGTGACGGTTTATTGCTTCTTTGATTTCAGCAAGAGATGCCGAAGAAGGTAGTTCGTGTTCAAAATATATGTGTGTTGTGCCAGGACGCATTTTTCCGCGTTTAGGCCAATACAGACCAGTGTCTATGCCGACAGGTGTGATTGGTAATTTAAGATGTTCCGCCAAGAACAAAAGCCCGCGGCGCAAAGGTGCATCTTTGTTTGGTGCAACGCGAGTGCCTTCGGGAAATATAATCAGGGTCATACCTTTCATAATATTTTCTGTGACTTTTTCGGCGAGTTTATTCATATTGGTTGCACCGCGTGCGCGATTAACACCAATTAATCCAATTTTCCAAAATGCCCAACCATAAATCGGTATCCATAATAATTCTCTTTTGATTATAAAGAACGCATTTGGAACATGTGTGACGAGAATTGCTACTTCTAACATAGACATGTGTTTAGAAGCGATGATTGCGCGTCCGTCAAGACGTTGATTTATATTATGCTTAAAAGGAATGCCGTTTTCATCGTCTATTAAAGGATAATGAATTTGATATTTTATACCAGCAATCGTGCGGACCAAAAACAAGACACCCCAGGCATCAGCTAGAATAAAAGCTCGCTCCAATTTAGTAGATATCAAACCTAGCAATAAAAACGGAGTCCACGCAGCAAACCATATAAAAAGAAATACTTTGAAAACCAGAGTTCTTAACATTTTTAACTTTCCTTTATTCCGCATAATGTCACGATGTATTTAATATATTCTATGGACCAACGTTTTAAACGTGCTGGTGTGGGCATGCCTGTTAATGAAGCAGGGCATGGGACTATATCTGTTTCTGGTAAAATTTCGCGCAAAAGGTAGAGCGAACGATTCATGTGGTCTTCGGTAGTGACGATAATAACGCGTTTTATGTTTTGTTCTTCTGCTATCTTCTTTATAGCCAAAGTATTTTGATATGTTGATTTTGATTTGCTTTCGATATTTACATGAGGTCTTTCTGTGATGTTTTCTGCGCCTGCACCTATTATGTATAAATTCCCGTATGGTAAATCATTCAATTTTTTTAATGCGTATGGAATACGGCGAGCATCACCAGTTAATACAAATATATTATCGTTTTGCATCAACGATTCGCATCTTGGCGGGGTCATAGACTTAAACATTATTCCACCGAATATGAAACCGAATATTAATACTAAAGAGACAGGAATATATTTAATCATTTGCCAGATAATATTTTCAAAGTTGTTTTTTTGGTTATGTATACAGAAAAGATAACTATTATCACAGGCAAAGCACATAATGCCACCACATCACCAGCCGATAAAGATAAAGTTGCAAGCAATCCTACGCGGGCAGAATGTGCAGTCGATAAAATCATGCCGATAATTGGCAGTGCGATAACAAAACCAATTAAACAAGCGATAGAACTTATCTTTGCGACAATGATTTGCATTTGACGCGCCACAAAATTATCTGTTGCGCCGACTTGGTTTAATATTTCAAGTTCGTGTTTGTGCAACATCGCGATATTGCGTGAGATACAAGAAACACAAACACCAATAGATACCAACATTAAAATAAATACAAACATAGTGATAGATACCAATTTCCATCCTGCAGAAATAGTCGCTTTCAGTGCTGAAGAATGTGTTAAAAATTTTGCTTTCGGTGCAATTTGTTCTTTTATTTTTGCCATGTCAGCAGAATTTTTTATCTTAATCTCGAACATTTGTGGCAGGTAATTATTTAACTTAGCACCACTTGATACCCAAGGTGCCATCATGCGCTCCATCTCTGTTTTAGATATTTCTTTGACAGATTCTATTTTATCTTTGTTATCTGTGAAGATTTTTTGCACAGCTGATGCGTTGTCAGCGTTTGTTATTTGGACTGTGGCGTATTTATCCCATTGATTGTTCCAACGTGAAACACCTGTGCCAATAGAAAGTGCGATTCCAAAAGCCAAAACCGACAAAAAAGTCAAAACAGATATAACAACTGTCATAAACAGAGATTGTTCGCGAACCAGAGAAAATACGAGTGCTGTTTTTTTCATTTCTATTTTCCAATATCCTCAAATTGTTTTGAAAGTTTTGAAAAATAATTTTGTGGCTGTGGACCTTTCCATTGACGAGAATGTCCGTTTGGTGTTTCGTCTTGCTCAGCGGCACCAAAAGTTACATGGTGGTTGTCCACTGTGATTACAGGGAACCGATATGTTTCGAGTAATTTTTTGTTATGCGTAGCGAGTATAATTGTCGTGCCAAACATTTTATTCATTTGAATAAACAAATCCATTAATCGAGATGCGTTTTCATCATCCAAATTTCCAGTCGGTTCGTCTGCTAATAAAATCGCAGGCTGAATAATAATAGCGCGCGCAACCGAAACACGTTGTTGTTGACCGCCACTTAATTCCAAAGGATATACATCAGCGTATTTACCCAATCCCACCCATTCAAGTGTTTTTGTTACCAATTTTTTTATTTTATCATTTGAAACACCACGAACGCGCAGGGGCAGAGCGACATTATCAAAAACCGTCATGTGCGAAATCAAAGAATAACTTTGAAACACAATTGCCATTTTGTGACGCAGTGCAGAAATATCGTTTCGTGACAAATTGCTGCAATCTTGACCGAATAATTTAATGGTTCCATTCGATGGTTTGTGCAATTGATATATCAAGCGCAGTAGTGTAGTTTTTCCGGCACCACTCGCCCCAGTTAAAAAATGAAAAGCACCAGCGCTGATATTAAAAGACACATCGGTCAAAACATCGTGCCCGTTATCGTAATTCGCAGATACATTTGCAAAAGATATTATTGTTTTCGGTTCCATTTCGAATGGTATCATAGTAAAAAAAAATAATCTCGGCAAGATTTTTCTCTTGTTGAAAAAACCGAAATTTGGTAAGATATTTGTGTTAAGGAAGGAGCAAAAAATGACACAAAACGCTGAAAGCCGCAGAAACCTACACACACACACACACACACCTGTAGTTTATTGCCGAGCATAAAACAAATTGGCACAATTTGTTTTCTTTTCCTTATTTCAATTTTTCCAACATTTGCAGATAACGAACCAACACTGATACCAACACCGGCGAGTTGTAATAATTCTGTATTAAATACAACAGAGGGTTCTGCAGCACTTGAGGCAATATATACACCAAACACAATCGGTACCACATGGTATAGTGATGGCGTTCAATTAACTGTTGATAACGCCGCAACGAGTTGTACATACGATACCGCAATGACATTACCCACCAATCCAACAAAACCCGGTTATGAATTTAACGGATGGAAGATACGTATACAATGCAACATCCCATTAACAGACGTAAGCACAAATGGTAATGCACGCGCATCAAAAAGGTTAAGTGACGGAATTATTTGGACAAATGGTGGTGCGACAGCAGAAACATACGGCTTGGAACAACCCGGGGAATGGGGTGTATCATGGTCAAACGGGGATAAAGTGACAGGTGTAGCATTATGTAGTCAAACAAACGGAATGTATCGACGCACTGGTACACCAGATGAAACAGGCAGCGGTGAAACAAAATATTGCTGGTGCAAAGCAACACATTATACAGCAAATAACGCGCAGCAATGTTCATTGTCGTCCCCTTCGTGGGTGTTGGCAAGCGTCGGCGATTGCGCGGGCCTCTGTGCGAGCAGCTGCGCCAATGTCATCCAAGACGACTCTGTTTTCCGTGCGGCGTTGTTCGGGTCTAATGTTGCACAATAATAAAGTTTTTGCCTCGATAAAGTTTCTTTCCCTAAGAAAACAAAGAACCGGTCTGTCAGCGTGACCGGTTTTTTGTTTCTGCAGTACTGTGCTTGCGACCCGAAGTTTTAACGAAGGGTTGTCATGCTGAGACTGCGACAGCAGTCGTGAGCATCCAGGTATATTGATGTGTCTGGCGTTTTGCCAGACTACTTTTTTATTAACCTGGATTGCCACGAATGTCCAACGACAAACGCAAGCTTGTTGTCGATTGTCCATTCTCGCAATGACACCCCTTCGTTAAAACTTCGTGGTGCAGACACGACTCTTCGAGTCGTTGAACCTCCCTCCCGTCCGTCTTCCCATCCGTCACCGCAAGCGGTGCCGCGATAAAGGGGAGAATAATAAAAAATCCCCCAGTTGGGGGATAAATCTTACTGGTGGTTTTGGGGGGTGTCTGTGCCAGAATTTTTTCTTTCCACAAAAGTTATACGTCCTTTGTCCAAATCATAAGGTGTCATTTCTACGTGGACTTTTTCGCCGACATTTACCCAGATGCGATTCTTGCGCATTTTGCCACACACAGTAGCCAATATTACATGTCCGTTTTCAAGACGAACCCTGAACATAGTGTTCGGCAATCTTTCTTCGATTGTGCCAGAAAAAACAATTACATCATCTTTTGCCATAAATTAAACCTCGTTTTTTTATGCTTTTTTAATGATAAAAGCCAAAAAAATAAAATGCAAGAAGTTTTTATATACTTGCAACAAGTAAGTTTTTTTGATAAAATAAAATGAGAATGTAGGGATAGGCGAGATGAAAATAATAAAGTTTTTACCGTTGATTTTGATATGTTCGAGTGTCGCATATGGCGCTGTGCGTGGGGATGCTAGTGCGCGTGTTGGTGTTGGTGGACGTGGTTCCCAGGCGGGCGCAAGAATGTCTGTTACTGCGGCTGATGTCCAAAAAGCTGCGGCGGTGCCTGTTGAAAAAGCACAAACGGAAGACAAACAAACCGAATCGTCTTCGGCGACAGATACAAAGAAAGTTGAAAAAAATGCAACAACAAAATCTGGCGATTGCAGAGAAGATTACAGAGAATGTATGAATAGTTTTTGTTTGCTTGAAGAAAGTCAGGGAGAACGTTGCGCTTGTTCTAATAATATAAATTCTGCAAAAAGTAAAATTAAGGCTGTGCTCGATATTCAGGCAGAGGCAGATAAGTTATTCACAGAAGGTGTAGAACGCGAAAATCTGGGTGCTAAGGCACGGTTGGTCTTTACTGATAATAACACCAGTACAAAGATTTCAAGTACAAACTTTTTGTCTTGGGTCACAGATGAAGATGATGAAGACGATGAAGTTGGCGAAGATGTAGAATTGGGTGATGAATTGTATGAAATGGCACAAAAATATTGTGCGAGTGAATTAAAGGCTTGTGGTGACAAGGCTGAGATGGAAGAACAATTATATTCTCGAATGATTATTCAAGATTGTAAAAATTATGATGCTTATTTAAAAGAACAAAAAGCAAATGCAGAATCTAATAAACGTATCGCTGAATCTGCTGTGAGAAAGGCTCGTCTTGAAAATTTGGGAACAACAAACAAGTATAATCGTGGTGAATGTTTGTTGGCGTATCGTTCTTGTATCGCTGACAAGGGTGGGTGCGGAACGAATTTTGAAAACTGTTTAGATGCAGGTCTTTTGAAACGGCGTTCAAATGCGTGCGAAAACATACTGGATCAATGTATGGCTGTTCGTGATTATGTCGTGAAAGATTGGGCAGATGAATCTCGAAAAGTTCTGGAAGAAGCGGCTAAGTATGCTGATAAGAATAGACGCGGAACATGTTTGGCAAAGGTTCAAGAATGTTTGGAAGAAAATTGTTCAACGGCTACGAATGCTGAATGTTTGACTAATGTTAATGTGGCGGCTGGCATTTGTCCTGTTATCACAGAATGCGATGAAATAATCCCAGGATTTCAATCTGTGATTAATGATAAACTTGGGTTCTTGCAGACCAAGTTCTGTGAAAATGATGTTGATAAATGCTTGCAAGATAAATGTGGGGTCGATTTTACTAAACCTGAATGTGTCGGCAAAAAGCCTTATGAAATAGCGGCTTTGTGTCCACAAGATATGTTCCCATCGTGCAGAACAGCAGACCAATTTGACATCATTGTTCAATCTGCGATTTTACAGATGGACTATCAAATGTTGCAAGGATGTGTGAATTATTTCGGCGAACAATTGGGCAAAGTGTGTGGAACAGATATGGCGTGTTTACCAATTGTGACCAGTGTCACGAGTTTAACTAAACTCCCAACAGGTGACGAAGGTTTGGCTGGGCTGCGCAAGACTGTAATTGATGATTCTGACAAGGCTGTCGAAGAATTCTTTGCACAATTTGAACAGGATAAAACTGTCGCTGCGTGCGCAGATTCACAGAGTGGTTCCAAGAAGTTAAAAGGCAAAGTGTCTTTGGGAACCAATGTGTTTAATACTGCGAAATTGTTGGCGAAAATGTCTGCTGAACAACGCAATTTGCGCGAATTAGATTCCAAGATTGCTGAACTTGCGCGCGAAAAAGATTTGGAAGAAGCAAAACAAGTTTGCCTGAAAACTTATAAAGCGGAAAAACCAGAAAAATCTAAGAGTAATTACAGTTATATAAAGAGTGTGTCTTTTGAACCTGATATGCGCAATTGCCATGTGTGTCGTATTCAACAGGTTTGCGAAGAAGGTGGCGAATCTAAGGCTGCGTCTGCATTGAAGGCTGCATCTGGCGGTTTGGCTGCGGGCGCGTCAATGGGAACGATGGTTAACGCTGGTTGGGGAACTGCGATTGGCGGGGTAGTTGGTGCAGTTGGTGCTGGCGCATTGGGCGCAGTTAGTGGTGGCAAGAAAGATTTCTGTCAAGAACTTGAAAGTTGCGAAGACATAAATATGTAAAAGTTGTGGAGAAAAACAAGATGAAAAAAATATTAAAATTTGGTCTGTTTTTTGGGGTTTTGGCGGTTTTTGCCGGGGCGGTTGATTCTTTTGCTGCAACCAAGGCAAAGAAAGAATCTGCTTTGAAGGCAGGAACTAAAGTTCGTGCCAAGGTAGAAGCCAAAGGTATTTACAACCAAGAATGTTATGATAAATATTATGGCTGTATGGATCAATTTTGTATTTCTGATAATGAAAATGGCGGAACTTGTACTTGCAGTGACGAATCTGCACAATATGAAAGTCAACTGGAAGATATTAAAAAGATTTTATTAGAGGCTGAACGCATAGGAACAGAAGAAGTCGAAAAAATTCAGGCTGGGGCAAATGCTGATATTATATTTGGTGGTGGAAAAAGAACTTATAACGAAGATGGTTCTGTTATGAGTTTGGAAGAAAAGAAAAATAGTGCTGCCACGTGGTCTTCTATTTATGACCAAGACGATGAAGACGAAGAAGAATGGGACGAAGTGGATTTGTCCGGCAAAACAGGCAAGGCTTTGTATACTGCCGCGCATGATTTGTGCACAGAACAAATGCCTGAATCTTGTGATAAAGATATGACTTTGTTGACCCAGATGTATGCGCGTCAAATCGTTTCTGACTGCAAAGGTTTGGCGAACAGCATTGCACAGAAAAAACAAGAAGCAGATGCCACATTAGCCAAAGCCAAAGCGGCAGTGCGTGGCGCATTAAAAGA
>JAGCOU010000002.1 GCA_017642565.1 Alphaproteobacteria bacterium
AAAACAAATCGGTACGATTTGTTTTCTATTTCTTATTTTGATTTTCCCAACTTTTGCAGATAACGAACCAACACCACCAACACTTATTCCGGCGAGCGAACCGGGGTGTAACCAAGCCGTATTAAATACAACCGAGGGTTCTGCAGCACTTGAGGCAATATATACCCCAAACACAATAACAACACAATGGTATACTGGATACGGTGCAAATGCTTCTTTTGCAAATGATACAACATGTTCTTATAATGGTACAATAAATCTTCCCGCAACAAACCCAAGCAGACCAGGTTATGAATTTGCGGGATGGAGATTGAAAAGATGTGAAATACCAGCAACATTGACAAACGTGAACGGTAGAATGTATGGAGGTAAAGGGGATAATGTTATTACTGGTAGTAGTTTTAGTGGTGATTATAATACCTATTATTTTGGTTTGACTGAGGACCAGACATGGGCAGTAGAATATGTAAATGGGGATAAGTTAATGGGGGAAGCAAGTTGTAATAGTACAAATGGTGATAGTACATATGCTAATAATACGTATACCAATAGTTCTGATTGGACGGCCGCTTCCGATACAATGAGCAAAAATGATACAGGGCGATATTGTTGGTGTCGTGTGACTTCATATATTTCATCCGACGGTCAACAATGTATTTTACCTGATAAGCAATGGGTATTGTTGGGTGATGGGAATAATGAATTTGGGTGTGCATATAATTGTTCTGCTAGCTTGTGTGCGAATGCGTTTAGTAGATTTACTTTTAGCAGGACTGCGGCGTTTTCTGTTTGGATTGCACAGTAGTAAAAGTTTCTTTCCCCAAGAAAGAAAACCGTCCCTGTCAGCGTGGGGACGGTTTTTTGTTGATCCTCCCTCCCGGTCTTCGACCGTACTCCCCCCAAGGGGAGAATAACCTCCCTCCCGGTCTTCGACCGTACTCCCCCCGAGGGGAGAATTTGCTCTCAAGAGTTGCGGACTATAATTCCCCCTTTGGAGGGGGAGGGCCCGCAGGGCGGGGGAGGTTTTAAATTTAAGATTTATTTTGATACCACTACCATCCCACTTCGTTAAAACTTCGTGGGACAAGTCTGCTTTGATTCCGTTGTAATAACCATTGTGCGTTGAAATATGAATTTACTTAGAAACAACGACCATTGCGGTGCGCAGGACTGTGTCGCCGAACATATAACCTGTTTGCATTTCTTCGACTATGGTATTTGTTTCTATTTTTTCGTTTGGTTTATCGACCATTTGAATTGCGTTATGAAACTGAGGATTTAATTTTTCGCCAACCGATTCTATTTTTGTAATTCCAATTTGTGCAAATGCGTTTTGCAAGGCGCGTTCCATTGATTTAATCCCTTCGTCTGTGGGGGAATGTTTTAATGCAGATTGAACAGCGTCCATAACTGGCAATATTTTTCCAGCCACACCCATTGCGCGATTGCGAGATACTGATTCAACATCCAAAGCAGAACGGCGGCGTGTGTTTTCAAGTTCTGCCGCGATACGCAAATATTTATCGTTTAATTCAGCGATTTTAGCATTTAATTGTTCGATAATTTCAGTTTGTTTTTCTTCCTTGACTTCTTCGACAGGTGCATCAACAGATACTGATTCTATTTTTACTTCTTTGTTTTCTTTTGTGTCTTCCATGATTTTTTCCGTTTTGTTTTATTATATCTTTAATTGATTGATTTTATTATAGGTAAAAATGTTTCACTTTTCAAGGATGCGCCACCAACCAACAAACCGTCAACATAAGGAATAGATACAATCTCTTTCGCATTGTTTGCGTTTATGCTGCCACCGTATAAAATAGGCATTGGTGTGGGGAGGGCGTCAAATACTGTTTTTACAGCCGATACAATCTCGCTGGTGGTTGGGGTTACGCCTGTGCCAATCGCCCAACGCGGTTCATATGCAACCACAAATTCGCCGTTGTCAGGCATACTTTCGGTAAGCATTTTTTTTATGACCGCGGTTGTGTGACCTGCGTTTTTTTCTTCCATAGTTTCGCCAATGCAAACAACAGGAATAATTCCGTTTTTGATAGCCAATGTCGCTTTTTCTTTGACTGTTTCGTTTGTTTCATTATGAAAAGTCCGCCTTTCGCTGTGCCCAACAATTACATATTTGACGCCTGCGTCTTTTAACATGGACACGCTGATGTCGCCAGTATAGGCGCCGTTTTCATGATTGCTGACATCCTGGGCGCCAAGTGTTACGCCGAAACTGTCACCCCAAAGTAATGTAAACGGTAAACACATAATAACTTTGTTTTTTGTTTTTGTGTTTGATATGTCTTTGAACAAAAAGTTTTTTTCGTCCATATTGCCGTTCATTTTCCAGTTGCCGATAATAAGTTTCATTTTTCTTCCTTTTTTATTGATTTTTTGTTATTTCTTTTGCTATGGTATCGCAAAAGGTGGAAAAATGCTAGAATATTTACGTAATGCTGCAGATAAACCTGTGGCGAAAGTTTTAATGTTTATTTTAATCTTCAGTTTTGTGGGCTGGGGCGCGGCTGAATGGATTTTCGGCAGTTCGGCTCGTGATACTAATTTGATTAGTGTTGGCGGTGAAAAGATTTCCGTGCAACAGTTTAACAATTTGCGTTCGCGCGAATTGTCCAATATGTCCAAAGAAGAACAACGCGCCGCGTATACAGATCCGGCCAAGGCTGCGGCACTTACTAATTCTGTTATGGCGAATTTAACGACGAATCAGTTGATTTTAAATCGTGCGCGCGATTTGGGCTTTGTTGTATCCGATAAACGAATCGCTGATGAAATTAAACAATACCCACAATTCCAATCTGGTGGTGAATTTTCACCTTGGCTGTTTGATGCTGTGTTGCAGAATGCTGGGTTAAGCGAGCAAGATTTTGCAAATTCTTTGCGTGCAGATATTTTGCGTTCTATGACAGTTGGCGCAACAAATGTTCCGTTGGCTGTTCCACAATTTGCTGTGGATGCTGCTTATAATGCTAGATATGCAAAGCGCGGTGTGAATTATACAACTGTGAAATTTGCTGATTACAAAATTGGTGAACCAAGTGAAGAACAACTGCAAACTTATTATGCTCAAAATCCACAGGTTGTGCCAGAAAATCGTTCTGTGTCTTATGTTTTTGTTGCGGCTGATATGAATAAACCTGATGTTTATGACGAAGGTTTCAAAGTTGCGCAACAAATCGAAGATATGATTATTTCTGGTGATTCTATGAAGGTTGCTGCTGATAAACACAAAGCAAAATATGCGAAAATCGAAAAAATTAATCGTGATTCAAAAATTGCTGACAAGGTTTTGACTGATGATTTAATTGCAAAATTGTTTGCTATGGAATCTGGCAGTGAAAGTGAACTGATTGAATTAAAAGAAGGCTTTGTAATTTTGCGTGTTGATGAAGTCCGCGCGCAACATAATGCTGAATTTAACGATGTGAAAAAATCTTTGGTTGGCGATTGGAAAAAGGCTGAACAGCGCAAAATGGCTTATGAAGCAGCAAACGAAAAATTAATTGCTTTGAAAAATGGTGAAGCAATCAAAGGTTTAAAAAATGCAGAGGTCACCAGAACCGAAGGTGCACCTTTGGCGGTTTTGAATGCTGCGTTTGCTGGCAAAGCTGGCGAAGCCTCTATTGCTGAAGATGCCGATGCTTTCTATGTGGTTCGTGTTGGCGACACTGTTATGCCCAAAGAAGACAAAGCCAAAAAGGATGCGCTCCGCAAAGAATTGGAAAATATGTCTGTGCGTTTTGTGACAGATGATTATACTCGTTTCTTGAAAGCGGAATATCCGGTGAAGGTTAACGAAAAAACTTTCAATAGATTCATTGCAAAATAAAAAATCGCCCAAATTCGTTCCACGAAGCCTTGGCGAAGTGGGACGGGCGTTTTTTTGTTTTATAAATTTTTTTCTTTTATATATAATGGTTTTATGCAAATTGAAACAGAAGGGATTTTGATAAATATAAAACCGTTTTCTGAACGGGATGTGATTGCTCATATTTTTACGTGTGATAATGGTGTGTTGGTCGGTATGTTGCGTGGTGCAAATGTTGCAAAGAAAAATAAACCGCTTGTTGGACAGTTTGGTCGTGTGTCATGGAATGCGAGACTCGATTCGCAACTCGGTGTGTTTCATTTCGAAAATGAAAAAAATTTATCTGCGCCGTTGATGATGAATACTGATTTATTAAAAATTATGAACAGTGTTTTTGCTTTGATTTATACTTTAATTCCTGAACGCGAATCGTATAATGATTTATATAAAAAAACTTTTGCATTATTAAATGATTTAAATGGTGCAGACAATCCGTGGGATTTATATTTAGATTGGGAAATAAATTTATTGCGAGATTTAGGTTATGCGCTGGATTTAACAAAATGTTCTGGTTGTCAAAAAACAGATGATTTGATTTATTTGTCGCCAAAGACGGGAAGGGCGGTTTGCCAGGCTTGTGGCGAACCTTATAAAGAAAAACTGTATAAATTACCTGTGAATTTAAGTATGACAAAAAAATTTATTTGTGATGTTTGTGATGCGCAAGGAATTAAAATTCCTGCATCTAGAAAAATATTATAATTTATGTTTTTTTTTGTTGATTGTTTAAGTTTTTTTTTCTAACATCGACTTGTTCAACTACTAAAGGAGAAAGTTATGATTTGGACAATTATCACTGTACTTATCCTGATAGCAGCAATTGCGCTGTATATGTTTGGTGGCAAACAAGACGGCAAAAAAGTTGCTTCGGATACAATCGCAAGCAAAGGTATTTCTGTTATCGCAATCGTATTGATTGCTTTCAGCGTATGCCGTTTGTTCACACCTGCATATTTGTTGCATACAAATCCTGCTATTTTGCAAGAAATGGTACAAAATATGCAAGCTCAACAAGACAAAGAAAAGAACAAAGTTGTTCGTGACTATGTCAAAAAACACGTTAACGATATGATTGGTGACGCTCCAATCGCAGGTAATGTAGATGCCAAGAATACAATTTTCTTGTGGTCTGATTATTCTTGCCCATATTGCCGCCGTGTTCATGCTGAATTGAGCAGAGTTTTGGCAGAACGTGATGACGTTCGTGTTGTGTTGAAAAACTTCTCTATCCATGGACCTTTGTCTGATGCACCAGCAAAAGCTGTTATCGCTGCTAAGATGCAAGATAATGCTAAGGCTGCAAAATTGGATGAATTGTTGATGGCTAAAGAATATTACACACAGGCTGATTTGAAAGATCAGGCTAAATTGCCAGAAAAAATCCAAGCTAATGTTATGAAAGTAGCAAAAGAAGCTGGTTTGGATACTAAGAAATTGGCAGAAGATATGGAAAGCGACACAGTTAAAGCAGAATTGCAAAATGTTCGTGAATTGGCACAACGTTTTGAAATCAGCGGAACACCATACTTAATCATTGGTGACAAAGCATTCCCTGGTGCAATTCCATATGCAAGAATTATTGAAGCTTTGAAATAATTCTTAAAAAAATTAAAAACACCCATGAAAATGGGTGTTTTTTTGTTGCATTGATTTTTGGATAATCCTATAATCCGTTGGAACAAGGTTTTTTATTCATATACAAAGGAGATATACATGAAAAAAATTTTGGCTTTGACATCTGTTTTGGCTTTGGCTGCTTGCGGTCAAGACGCTAAATATCAAGAAACAGGTTTGTTGTGCGAAGATGCTACACATGCAGCAGATGCAGCAGAAATTACATTGGATGTTGCAGCAACAGATACGACAGCAAACATCGTTGTTAACGGTGAAAAAATTGCTTTGGCTGCAGAAGCACAACCAGAAGGTTCAAATATGATTGCATATTATGGAACCAATGCAAATAATGAAAAAGTTAAATTAAACATTGTTTTGCCAACAGAAGAAGGCCAAGAAGTAAAATATATGTTGGGTGTAAATTCAGACGAAACAACATATGGTTGTGCTAAGAAAGTAGAAACAGAACCTGCTGCTGAAGAAAAACCAGCTGAAGAAAAATCGGCCGAAGAAGCAGCAAAATAATTTTGCGATTATAAAAATAAAAAATCGCCCGTTCGGGCGGTTTTTTATTTTTTGTGATATATATTTTTTTATGGTATAATGGTAGCGTGTAAGAAAGGGATACCATGAAAAAATTTTTAACTTTGATGTCTATGTTATTTTTGATGGCTTGCAATAATCAAACGGATGTTGCTTTGCATGATGCAGATTTTCCTGGATGCGAAAGAATTCATACAAACAAAGCACATTTGGTATATAGGTGCCCAGAAGATTCTTTGAAACACAAAGTTGTAAAAGTAGTAGAGGTGCAACCAGATTCTGTTTTTAAAATGCAAGAAGGGTTACCTTCGGTGGATGAAATTAACGCTGAGACAGGCTATACTTACATAGAGGTGGTATTAGGAGAATCAGAACAGTGTGTTGAAAATTTTTATTACAGAGAATTAATTAAAACGAGCAAAAAGAATAATAAGCTCTATGTCGCAATTAAATGTAACACATAAGGTTTGCTTTTATTTATCCCAAATTGGTGAAATTATTGCTTCGGTTAAAAGTGGCACAGATAGTTTTGTGACATTTTCCATTTCGTTTTGAATTTTTTTAGCAAAATCTTTGGCGTATTTTTCGTCACATTCAAAAATGATTTCATCGTGAACCTGTAAAATCATTTTAATTTTATCACTGTTTGGAACAACGATATTATTATAAACATTCACCATAGCGTGACGGACAATATCTGCTTCGAATCCCTGAATAGGAGCGTTTATTGCAGCGCGCGCAACATAACCGCGCATACGTGGATTAGATGCCTCTGGAATTTCTATTCTGCGACCCCATGGTGTATAAACGCAATGTTTTTCAAAAACAAATTTAGTTATATGGTCAATGTATTCTTTGATTTCTGGCAGGCCTGCCATATAAGAATCTATGATTTTTTTCGCTTCATCGCGTGATATATTTAATTGGTTCGCCAATCCAAATGCAGATATTCCGTAAATAATAGAAAAGTTAATTGTTTTTGCGGCGCGTCT
>JAGCOU010000053.1 GCA_017642565.1 Alphaproteobacteria bacterium
ATCTGCTGATTATAACCCAACTGTCGCACCAAATACCCAAGCATGTATGGTTGATGTCGCCATGCCAGGAATGTTGCCGGTGTTGAATAAATATTGTGTTGAACAGGCTATTAAATTCGGTTTGGGAATCAATGCTGAAATCTCTAAACACAGCCGTTTTGCCCGTAAACAATATTTTTACCCTGACCTGCCCCAGGGCTATCAAATTTCCCAACCTGTCGAAGAACCACCTGTGGTTGGTCGTGGTTGGATTGAAATTATTGGGGACGATGGAAATCCAAAAAAGATTTTAATTGAACGCGCCCATTTGGAACAAGATGCAGGGAAATTAAAACACGATATGCATCCAACAAAATCTTTTGCAGACTACAATCGTACTGGCGTCACATTACTTGAAATCGTTGCTTTTGTAGATATAAACCATCCAGAAGAAAAACAATTTGTGACTTCCCCAGACGAAGCAGAAAGATACCTGCGTCAAATTCGTGAAATCGCACGTGCATTGGGTGTATCAAAGGCAAATATGGAAGAAGGTTCTATGCGTGCCGATGTTAATGTATCTGTTCGTCCAGTTGGTGCAAAATATTTCAATGAACGTTGCGAAATAAAAAATATGGTATCTTTTAAATTTATTAAAACAGCAATTGAATATGAAGCACGTCGTCAAATTGAAATATTAGAAAACGGTGGCACCATTGAAAGAAACACTATGCGTTATAATCAAAGCGAAGGCACAACTTCTATATTGCGTAGCAAAGAAGATGCACTTGATTATCGTTATTTCCCTGATCCTGATTTATTAGAATTGGAAATTACTGACGAAGATATTGAACGCATAAGAAAAACTATGCCAGAATTGCCAACCGCAACCCGCGCTAGATACATCAATGAATATGGCTTAAGCGAATACGATGCTACACGTTTGACCGAAACTGTTGACATTTCACATTGGTATGATGCTGCTGTGGACGGCAAAAAGACGCGCGCTAAACCTGTTGCCAATTGGTTAATAAGTGAATTGTTTGCGCATCCTGAAAATATGGATATTGAAAATAAAATTACTGAAAACCCAGACCCTGATGCGCCACGCATTATCACACCAGCGAATATCGCAGAATTGGTTGATATGATTGCAAGCAATGAAATTAACGGCAAACAAGCCAAAGAAATATTTATCAAAATGCTGGACGGCGAACGCGGAAGTATTCATGAAATCGCCGATAAATATGGCATGAAACAAATTACGGATACTTCGGCAATCGAATCGGCTGTGGATGAAGTAATTAAAAACAACCCGTCCCAAGTTGAACAATATAAATCTGGCAAAGTCGGCCTGCTTGGATTCTTTGTTGGTAATGTTATGAAAGCAACGCATGGTCAGGCGAACCCAGCAATGGTAAATGATTTATTAAAACAAAAGCTGGGGTAAAATATGTTTGATGATAATATGTTGCTTTGTTGCGATTCTGCGGAATTTCATGTGATGACTGAAATACTGGAACGACAACAACGAAAAACAAATAAAAAACCAAATACAAAAAATAAAAAGGAAAACAAAATGGCTAAAACAAATATCGTAACTATCATTGAAGACAGTATTATCACAGGTGTCAAATATGGAACAGTTGAAGTAATCGTTGACGCACAACCACAATCTCAAACAACCGACAAAGAAACTTTGTTAAACAAACACAATCAACAACAGGTTCTTAAAAACAACAATATAATTCGTCAAAGAATGCAGTGTAAATAATGGAAAAATTCTTTATACAAACTTTTGGTTGTCAAATGAATGTTTATGACAGCGAACGCATCGCCGCCATGCTTGAAAAATACGACTTTACGCAGACTGACCAAGTTGAAGATGCAGATATCATTATTCTTAACACTTGTGCAGTCCGTGCCAAGGCAACTGACAAAGTATATTCTGCACTTGGTCGCATAAGGCGCGCAAAGAAAGAATCTGCCCTGCTCGGTATTGTTGGATGTGTTGCACGCGAATCAGGGGCTGACGCATTTAAACGTATACCCGAATTAAATTTTGTTTTGGGTCCACAAAGTTATCACAAATTACCAGAGATACTTAAAAACCCAGATACAAAATTATTAAATATTGATTTAGGTGGTCTTGAAAAATTTGATGAATTACCACAAATGACAAAATCACCTGTGGTCGCTTATATACCAATCCAAGAAGGCTGTAATCATTGTTGTACATATTGCATTGTGCCCTATACTCGCGGTCGCGAATTATCAAGACCTTTTGATGATGTTATGCGCGATACAATAAACGCCGCAAAAACTGGTGCAATTGAAATTTGTTTTCTTGGGCAAAATGTAAACGGATACAAATACACAGACGAAAATGGAAAACTTTTTCGTCTTTCAGATTTAATACGAGAAACAGCTAAACTGCCCGAAATCCACCGTATACGCTTCACTTCGAGTTATCCAACAGAAATGACAGATGATTTAATTGAAATGTTTGGTATTGAACCAAAACTGTTGCCGTTTTTAAACATGCCTATTCAAAGTGGCAGTCCGCGCATTTTAAAAAAAATGAACAGACCTGACGATTTAGATGCGTATAAAACAATTGTAAAAAAATTAAAATCTGTTCGTCCTGACATTCAAATTTCATCTGATTTTATCGTTGGCTTTCCAGATGAAACAGACGAAGATTTCGCAGAAACGCTCCGTATAGCGCGTGAAATAAAATATATCAATTCGTATTCGTTTAAATATTCTCCGCGTCCGCATACAGCGGCAGCCATAATGCCTAACCAAATCAGCGAACAAATAAAATCTGTTCGTCTGCAACAACTAGACACCCAACTAAATGAAAATCAACGCGAATTTAATATTTCTTGTATTGGCAAAGAAATGATTTGTTTATGCGAAGGCGATGATAAAACAGGTCGTAATCTGGTATTCCGGACCCCCTATATGCAACAATGCATAGTTGAAAAACCTGAACAACCGATAGAACCTTTGCAGAAAATAAAAATCACTGATGCAAACAAAGCATCATTGCGTGGCGAAATAATAAAATAACTAGAATAAGATTTTACCGGTTAAACCAAATTTATAACGCCAATCAAATTCATCTTTGAAAACGTTCGCATCCAAAGATATACCTGCTTCATCCATCACAGACCAAAAACCAATTTTCATACCAGCGGAAAAATTACCATTACTACCAATAGAACTTTCCAAAGAATATTCATATTTAATACCTTCTGTAACAAAAGCATATGTTGCATTGCCCCCAGTACGCAAATAACAGTCTGTTTCTGCTGTATCAGCAACCTTCGCGGTTTGCCACACCAGCCCTACAATTGGCGAGACCACTATATTTTTATAAACATTGAAATCATATCCAGAATCAATCGCACCAAACAAAGAAAAGCCCAAAGGATTACTTTTTAATTCACTTTTGTCAGTTATATAATCAGCACGAAACTTAGTCAATGTTGCACCCAAAACTTCACTGAACCAAAGTTTATCAACCAATTGTTTTGATTTTATATCTAACCCGTACATCAATCCAGAAAAATCATTTAAATCATCTTTATACGAAAAACTATTCAAAGAAAAACCTGCATTAAAATACAAATTTTCGTATCTTTTTCCAATATAAATACGACCACCAAAATTTTTAACTGAATCAGACAAAACATAAGAGGACGACACACCTGCACCAGTATCCGTTTCGTTCTTAATTGTATCAAGCAAAGTAAAATTATTTATAACCATAACAGGCCGCAACAAAATACTATGATTAAATTGATAAGATAAATTTTTTATACGTTTGATTTCTGCCCAACTATTTGCAGAATCTAATGCGGACAATAATTTATCACCAGAACGTTCAACCCGCAATGTTTCTAAGGCAGAATCAATTTTAACATAATTCGTTTCACGAATATTGGTTATAACCCAACGACCACCAATCCAGTCAAGATTTGCCTTGTGCAAACCATCTGCACCTAACACTTCTACATTTACAGTATCCCCACTTACTGCATGGGCCAAGAAATCACCATCTTGTATAGTCTCTGCATCATTTATAATCAAATAAACAACACCTTCTATATCAACATCTTTGTCCCAGTTTTGCCAATCTGCAAAATTATTCATAACTATACGAGAATCTTTGATAACAATTTTTCCTGCATCCACACTTCTTATATTATCTAAATTAATATCGGCTGAGCCTGTCTCTACTTCTATACGAAAATTAGCCGGATTTATTGTAAAATTTGTTCTGTCATCACTAGAATTTATTATCTGTGTAACTATCTCGCCATGATTGGTAATTATATTACCAGACATAGTTCCTGTATTATAAATGAAAAAACTGTTATCATTAGCATCTATTGGACCAATTATTGTCCCAGAATTATGTATTTCTACTGCTGGATAGTTTACAGAAATACTTCCACCCAAAGGTTCAACCACAGCACCAGAATTTACATAAATTATATCGTCATTAAATTCAGTAATTTTATTATCTGTCCCGGTATAAGACAGAGCCCAAGTATTAAAACTCACCAAAATCGATATCAAAGAAGTTAGGTATTTTTTCATAACAAAGTTATGCTAGCATATAAACAAAAAACCTAACAACAAAAAAATCCCGTTTAAAAACGGGATTTCAAAGCGAAACGAGGAAAGTTTAAAACATATAACGAATACCGATATCACCACTGAAATCATGCATTCCAGACGCGACATCAATATAGTTATAACGCGCTGCAACATCAACTGAATAGCAGCCAAACGGCATTGCTAAACCCAAAGTTGCCATACCAGAAAATCTGGTATTATCTCTCTTTTCAGCATAACCCGGTATTTTGCCTCTGGTTTCTATGAATGCCATACCTGCACCGAGTCCAGCAAATGGTTGAATATAGCGAAAATGACCTATGTTCATATAAGCATTTGCCATCAATTCTATATTTTCGGATGTGACTTTTACATCATCTATGGCACCAAAATTTTTGGTATCTTTACCTTTTGTAAAGAAAGAGCCTTCAATTTCAAAACGGGCTGTTTCATACATTGTTAAACCCAAAGCAGCACGCAATTGGTACAAATTTTGTGTTGTGCTTTTCTTTGTATCATTAAAACGATAATTCAAATTACCGTATGTAGCGCCACCGCGTAATGCAACATATGGCAAAATATCCCAACCCATAAATCTAGTTGTTTGTTGTTCATACATTTGACCACCTGCAAACGCTGGCGCAGCCAATAATACTGCCATTGAACCGGCAATAAGTTTTTTCATAAGTTTCTCCTTTTGTTGCTGATTAATCTCAACACCCCTATTCTATCAAACAACAAAAAGTATTTACATAGGCATGTATCCATAGGATAAATTTCTTATATACGACAAAAATAGCCGTATACAAAAGATTACTATATCAATTTTTTTATAACAAAATCTGCCATCATTAAACCAAACATACCAGTCACAGTTACAACAGAGCCAAATTCTTTGCCACCATTTTGTTGTGGTAACGCAGACTCTGTTGAATACACAACAGGAAAATCAGGAAGATTTAAATCGCGAACTTGTCTTCTTATTTTTGAAGCCAACGGACAAACACTTGTCTTTGAAATATTAGCTATTTTAATTTTGGTTAAATCTGTTTTGCGCGCCGCCCCCATAGAAGATACAAAAGGAACCCCATGTTCAAAACACCAATTATACAAGGCTATTTTTGACGCAACAGTATCTATGGCATCTATGACATAATCAGGCTTAATATCTAAACTGGTCTTATCGTCAAAAAAAGTATCAAATACATCAACAATAATATCTGGATTTATATCAGCGATTCGTTTTTTTGCAACTTCGACTTTTGATTGTCCAACGGTTGAATCCAAAGCGAACAATTGCCTGTTTATATTCGTTTCTTCAACCTTGTCAAAATCTATTAAAATAATATGTCCTGTGCCACTTCGCGCTAATGCTTCTATGGCAAAAGAACCAACGGCACCACACCCAACAACCATAACAGTAGCCTGTTGTAATTTTTTAACAGACTCTTTCCCAATCAACAAAGATATTCTATGCAATCTATTCATTTTTTAAAACCTTTAATGTATTATCATATATGACATCAGCAATATTTTTATCGTTTTTTATTTGCATTATTTTTAATAAAATATCTTTTAATAAAACTTCTTTTTTGCCATCGGTCTCAACCAAAATTCTATTTACCGGAATTTGCTCTATACGACAGTTTTTACCGTATACAGCATTTTTGCCTAACGAAAAATAAATATTTTTATATTCCAATAGTTTTTCCAAAATATCTTTGTTTGCATTAAAATTATGAACAACTATTTTTGGCATCCTAGAATTTTTATATTGTTTTAAAACACATAAAATTTTATCCCACGCACCGACACAATGTAAAAAAACGATTCGATTTAATTTTGTTGCTATATCAAATTGTGTTGTAAAAACTTCTATCTGTTTTTGCATATTCGGTTTATATTTATCCAAACCTATTTCGCCCACCATATAATTAGAATTTGTTTCAAGCAATTTTATCAGGCGAATATAAAAATCATCTTTGACAGAATCTACAACCCAAGGATGAATACCAACGGCACCATATATACGATTATCATGTTTTGTTAAATCTATAATTTTATTCCAATCACTTTCAGCGACAGCACAACAGATTGCCCCAACCACATCTGGTTGAACATCACAAGTTATATAATCAATATGAGTATGTGCATCTATGATTTTCATACACTTTATTTAATCATAAAAAGCTGTTTTTGCAAGAACCACTTAAAACCGCTGTTGAAAACTGAACTCTGTTGTCCACTTTTTATATTCACGAGAATGTATATTAGAATCTTTTTGTGTATAAGCAACCGTAACAATTTTGCTGCACTGCGTTTGCAAAACCTACTTGTTGTCGAACCAGCAACTTCGTTGCTAAGGCTTCTCATCCTACTGCGCTACACAAACAAAAAAACACCCCAGCGGGTGTTTTTTTACTTGTGGTGGACGCGCAGGGATTCGAACCCTGGACCCACTGATTAAGAGTCAGTTGCTCTACCAACTGAGCTACGCATCCAAAACTGCCAAACTTTCGCAATTATAAATTATTTTCATACAAATGCAAGTTTTTATCGCAAAAAACCAAACCTCCCCGCCCCCTAGGCATTCAAACCTGACGATATTTTAGATGTTTTAATATAAAATACACCTGTAAACCCTAAACCAAAGGAGAAATAAAAAATGAAAAACAAAACACTATTCTTACTCGCATCTCTTTGTGGCGTATGCCTTTTGACTAGTGCATGCACAACTTGTCCTACACAAACACACGACCAAGGCATGTACCAAGAACACCACCACAAAGACAAAGCTCACAAAAAACATAAAAAACACAATGCAGACCCTGTCATTTTCCAGCAAACATATTCAGCTTCTGACATAAAAAAAGTCAAAGCAAATATGGCTACGCGCAGCAACCAAGGTGGCGAAGCAGAAATGGGCACAATCTGGTTCAACGAAACAGATAACGGTCTAAAAATGAATGTAGATTTAGTGTATTTGCGCCCGAACGTTGTATACACCGCCCAAGTTTATCAATGTGGCGCATGCAATGATAACACATGTTGTGCAATGGAAGCAATGTCTGTTGATTTGCCACAATTGAAAGTCGCAAACAATGGCGAACGCCTGCAAGAATCTTATATTGTCCGTGGGTTAACTGCGACTCAATTAAATAATGCTAAATTGATATTAACCAGAGATGGCGGATACAAAGCAGCATGGGGTACATTAAAACAATAAAAAAAACCGAGGGGCGAAAAAATCGCCCCCTATTTTTTTACTTTTTATCGAAAACCAATTGTTTTATTAATTCAAAACCTTTGTCTTCTTCTTTGGGTTCTGTACTAACCGTGCCAACCAATCCAGCATGATATTTTCCGCCTATGATTTGTGTTCCTGTTGCGACAAAACCTTCCACTTTGTTATCTTCGTCATACAAACCACTGCCAGAATTAGCACCCCAAACCTGACACCCAGAAAAACCACCAACCTGTGTATATGTACACTCAGATACTTTTAAAGCATGATCTTGAAAAACACTTTCATAATAATCATTTTCATTGTTCACTAAATATTTTAAAAACTCTCTTGCGCTGTTATAATCTTTATCGTCTTCTATTTGTATCACAAAGCCTTCTTTTGCATAATCGTTTGGAACTATTCTCCCTTTTTTATTTTGCAGAAAAAACACATATTTTTGTCTTACTTCTTCTATTTCTTCATCCGTCATTATTTTTAACGTTCCATACCCAATTACACGAACCTTTTGTTCGTCTTCATAAAAAATATCATCACCATAAAATTTTTGACTTAATTCAACAAAAGGTATATCCGCATTATCGTCTATACTATATATTGCAAAATCTTCACTGGGGTATATTTGATACAGTTTTGCGATAATAATTTTACTGCTTCCAGGCAATCGCACATTCACAGTTTTACGGTAATCTCCATTATTTTCATCCACACAATGCTTAACCGTGTATAAATACAATTTACCCTTTTCTTTAACTATTACCCCACTGCAATAATACTCTTGTATCACAGGTGAAAACAACAAATGCGCAGCTGCATTATACGGAGTTTTTGTATAAAGCTCTTTGGTGACATAGCATCGTTTATCTGCATCATACGTTTTATCTGGGACAGAACATCTGTCAGCACCAAAAGATGCTGATACAATTAAAAACGAACACAACAAAAAACAAAACAATCTTTTCATATTGTTATTTCTTTAGATAAAGAGTCGGGTTGTATGCTTTGGTTCCTTTGCGAATTTCAAAATGTAATTGCGGTCTATCAACTTTACCTGTTTGACCAATCTTTCCAATTTGTTGCCCGACATTTATTTTATCACCGCGTTTAGCCGTCATAGAACTAAGATGCGCATACACAGTCATCCAACCATCACTGTGTTGCATAATTATTAAATTTCCCATTCCGCGAACCTCATTTCCTGCGTATGCAACAACCCCGTTTTCTGCGGCACGCACAAGTGTTCCAGCCTCAGCCGCAATATTTATACCATCATTAACCAAACCACCATTCTTTGGCCCAAATCCAGACAAAATTTTACCACGCACAGGCCAAGAAAATTTAGACGAAGAACGTTTTGCGATTGCAGGCAACGCCTGTTTTGGATTTGATGAAATCTTGGTCACAGGTTGCGTTTTTTGGACAATTTGTTTTGTTTTTACTTCCTCTTTTTTAACAGTTTTTTCTTTCTGTTTATTTTTTGTATCCGGCTGTTTCTGCTGTATTGGCTTGTTTTCAATTTTTTTAGCATCCTTCTTTTCTGTGACTTTTTTAACAGTTTGTTTTTCAGCGACTTTTGTTGCCGATTTTTTTATTTCCACAGAAGAACGTGTTGGAACATTCGCAAGTTTTGGCACCTTGATTTTTTGACCGATTGATAAATTAAATGGAGCTGATAATTTATTCATAACGGCTAAATCATTCACAGGTATTTCATATTTACGAGACAAAGAATACAAAGTGTCGCCCTTTTCTACCGTAATTTCTTGAACATCTACGCGTTTAATATTATTAGGTTTAATTTCTTCTTTGGCTGTTTTTTCTATTTTTTTATCTGCCACTTTAATTTTTTCCACTGGCTTTTCTTCAGCCTTTGCCACCGCAGCCGCTTTGATTTCTTGAACTTTTTCCTGTGATATTATGTTTGGTATTTCTTTGGTTGGTTTTTCTTCCGTTTTTACAGCCGATACGCGTGTTGTTAATTTCTGTCCAATAGACAACGTATAAGGCTCTTTTAAATTATTTATCTTTGCAAATTCATTGACGGTCATATTATTTTTACGTGCCAAAGAATACACTGTATCGCCTTTTACAACAATGATATCATCACTTTTCTTTTCTGGAACTTTTAAATCTTCAACTTTATCAATAACAGTATTTCCGCCGTATACAGGAACAATTAAATAATCTTCTTGGATTTTTTCTTCTGTTTCTTGTTCTATCTCTTCCTGCGATTTGTTTTCTTGTTCAGCAACATCTGTTTCTTCTGCTATATCTTCTAGTGCTGTATCTTCTTCGGTTGTTTCGTCATCTTTCTCTGGCACCAAAACATAGTCATCCACGCTCGCATACAAAACATAATCATCTATATTTGAAGAACCATATAATTCTGGCGAAGCATATACCCCATAATCAGTTACAGCAGAATTATAAATTTCTGGTTGGGTATCTGGGTCTGCCAACAAAGCAGGATATCTGTTTTCAATAAACATCCCCACGCTATCAGGAATAGAAGCAATTTTTGGTTGCAAATCACAGGCACACAAAACCAGTGCGCTATAAACAAACGCTTTACAAAGAAAATTCCTCATTTCCACATTTAAAATTATACCACAAAACACAGATAAAATAAAATATTTATGCGTCCCGCTTCATAAAAAGTATGCTGATTTCAAAAAGCAACAACATAGGCAAAGCCAGCAAAATTTGAGAAACTACATCAGGTGGTGTTAATACTGCCGCCATAATAAATATCAACACAATCACATATTTACGACTTTGCACGGCAGTTTTCTTAGAAAGAACCCCTATTCTGTTTAAACCAACCAACACAAGAGGAATTTGAAAAGCAATTCCAAAGACTTTTAACATGCCAATGGAAAAAGCCAAATAACCTGTGACCGCCGGCAATAAAACAACCGGAAAGTTCGCAGATTCATTCATTTCTAAAAAGAATTTAAATGCGAACGGAAACAAAACATAAAAAGCAAACGCTGCCCCCATCACAAACAATAATGGCGAAAGCAAAAATATTGGTATTAAAAATTGTTTTTCGTTTTTATGTAAACCTGGAGCAACAAACGCCCATATATGCCACAACAACACAGGTACAGTTATAATCAAAGCGACCATCGTAGCCAAAGAAAACTGAATCATTAAACCGTCTGTAATCCCTGTATACAACAAAGAAGCATCATCCCAAACATTTAACAAAGGTCCGGCTAAAAACGATTCTACATAGGGCGCCACAAACCAGCCAAAACAAAAAGCCAAAACAAAAATCAGCGCAGTCCATAATATTCTGCGTCTAAGTTCTGCGAAATGTTGCATCAAAGTCATTTTCATTTTTTCTTTGCGACCTTTGTCTGTTTTTTCTTGGTTGTTTTTCTAGACACAAACACTTCTTTCGTGGCATTTTCCAACAAGTCATCTATTGGTTTTTCTAATTCTATGCGCTGTTGAACAGATTCTGTAAAATCGGTAATTTGCCACACTAAATTTCTTATATACTTAAAAACGCGCGCAAAAAAGCGCGCTACCTCAGGCCAATATTTTGCTGGCACAACACAAATTGCGACTAATAAAATTACTAAAAATTCGGTCCAACTGATACCAAACATTTTCCACCTTAATCGTAAAAATCATCCCCACCACTTGTAGATACAGTTTTATGACGAGACAATTGAAAATAATTTTTTCCAAAATCTGTTTTGGCTTTTAAATTTTGAAACACAACATCCGTTTTTGCAGATGTTGCATCCACCACAGACCAAGAATTTAATTTCACAGGCTGCTTATCAAAAACCACCGCCATGTGTCCCAAACCTTCTTGACCGCGCAAGTTCATTTGCAAAGTGAAAGTGTTTTTATCGCTAGAAGTTTCAAAAACATTTATATCTGCATTTTGCAAATCGATTTTTTTGCGCACCAATATACCCGCAGGCGTACTCGTCAAAGGAACAGTTGTTATTTGATCCAAAGACTTATCATAAAAATACAAATCTTTACCATCAGCGATTAATTGAATCGGGGCATCTTTGTAATCTAATCTAACACGACCGGGACGCAACATTGAAAAAGTTCCGTTTTGTTTTTGACCGTTTGCAACCTGAACGAAACCGCCCTGAAGACCAGTTATAGAATTAAGATATTTTTCCGCACTTTTTACGAGATTCTTATCAACAGCCGCATTGGCAGAAAAACACATTATCCCAGCAACCAACGCAAATATCGCTTTTCTCATTCCTTATACCCCCTTAAAAGCATTTATTACTCGTTCATGAACATTTTCTAAACTGTCCTGTACGACAGCACCAGCCGCATACAGATGTCCACCACCACCAAAAGATTCTGCAATTTGGTTTATGGGCTTATGACGGCTGCGAAAAGAAATTCCAACCTGATTTTCGCGTTGCTCTTTTAACAGAACGACATATTCTACACCATGAATTTCGCCCAATATACCCAAAACCAATTCACCACGCCCATCAAGTTTCTTATAATCTTTACGATTTATAGTCGCAATTGCGAGACGACCTTTCATTAAAAATTCTGCTTCGCTTGCAGCCTTGGATTCAACCAAAACAGTCTTTTTATCTCTATTGTTCAACAGGTTTACAAGACTTGCTATATTAACCCCTGCATCCACCAACGAAGCCATATCAAGCAAAACATCACTATTGTGCACGAACTTAAAATTACCAGTATCCGTGATAATACCAATAGCCAGCAAATTACGAATATCATCGTCAATTTCAAATTTCGCCTTGCGCGCTATATCATATATAATCTGTGCAGCAGCAGCTTTTTCAGTATCATCAAAACACAAATTTCCCACCAAATCATCATTATGATGATGATCGCATTCAATTACAAAATCTGCACTATTTACAAACTTTTCAACACCACCCAGATGTTTTCTTGTCCCATAATCTACAACGATATACAAATCATATTTTGTTTTTTCTGGTACATGCGCATGAAAACAAACAGAATCTCGCAAAGGAACATTATCTAAATATTTTGGAATATTACCATCATAAAGAACCACAGGCTTTTTACCAAAATTCAATTCGATAATTTTTTTCAAAGCCAATGTAGAACACAAAGCATCACCATCCAGGTTCTTATGCCCTGATATCGCAATAGATTTTGCGTTTTTTATTTTTTCTATCAAAAGTTCTATTTTCTTCATCATAGTGCCATATCTTCCAAACTAAATTGTACACTTACACGTCCATTATAATCGTTTTCTTTTAATTTACCTAACATCATTATTTTAGTATTTGTGTTTGCTTCGTCCAGTAAAAAATCACCCACAGGCGTTCCTACTAAATTAAACCCAACAAAAGATAATTGCCCACCATCGCTAGTTCTAACAACCCCACGCAAATGTGCGCCACTTCCCATTACACTAGCAAATTTTAAAACACAACCGCACAAAACCAAATTAGGCTCTGGATTTCCCTGACCAAAAGGTCCCAAATCTGCCAAACTTTGAACGAGTTTCATACTGGCACCAGATGCATCAATTTGCGCATCGACAACTATTTCTGGTTTTGGTTTTTCACCATTTAATTGCTCATTAACTGATTTTTCTAGAAAATCACAAAAATCTTGTTCACGTTCAGTGCTCAAAGTAAATCCCGCAGCAGCAGCGTGTCCACCACCTTCTGTCAAGATACCCAAAGATAGAGCTTCGTGAATTATTTTTCCCAAATCTATGTTTGATACGGAACGCCCAGAACCATTTATAACCCCATCATTTCGAGTCGCAACACACGTAGGCAAATTATATTTATCTTTTAAACGACCAGCAATAATTCCCATAACACCACCATGCCAATTATCGCCACAAACAAATAAACTGCATCTGCCCTTTGCACAACATTTATCTGCTATGTCTATCGCATTAATCATAATAGTATTTTGAATATCTATTCTTTCTTGGTTCATGTGATGCAATTTATTTGCTAAATCATTGGCTATTAATGGATTTTCAGTCAGCAATAATTCCAACGCAGGCGCAGCAGAATCAAGTCGACCTGCGGCATTAAGGCGAGGTCCCAAAGCAAATCCTACTGCGTAAACAGACGGTTCTTTTATGCCAGCCAAATCCATCAAAGTCCGCAAACCTAAATTTTGTCGCAATCCCAAAACTTTTAATCCTGTTGAAACAAAAGCACGATTTAAATCTACCAATGGCATAGTATCGCATATCGTTCCAAGCGCAACAAAATCTATATAATTCAATAAATTTATTTGCTGAATATTTTCATTGAAAAAATTTCTATTTTTCAATTCGCGATTTAACGCAACCAAAGTTAAAAAAGCAACCCCAACCCCTGCTAAAAACGAAAGCCCAGATTCATCATCTTCGCGTTTTGGGTTTACAATCGCATCTGCATCAGGCAAAACATTATCCGGAGAATGATGGTCAGTAATTACGACAGTCAGGCCGAGTTCTTTTGCTTTTTTTACTTCGTCCACACCGCTTATTCCGCAATCGACCGTTATCATCAATTCCACGCCATTTTTGGCGATTTGTTCAATTGCAGAAATATTTAATCCATAACCTTCCCCTTCACGAGTAGGTAAATACCATGATACATCCACACCTATCTTGCGTAAATATTTTACAAAAATCGCAGTAGAAGTTATACCATCAACATCATAATCTCCATATATCGCGATTTTTTTATGTTCGCACACAGCATCAGCAATCAGGCGAGTTGCCACATCCATATCTTTTAAAACAAAAGGATCAGGCATATACTCTTTGATAGACGGATGCAAGAAACGCAAAACCTGCGTCTCGTCTTCTATGCCTCGAGATTTTAAAATATTTTTAATTAAATTTTCTGTATCGTTTACATCTATACCTAGATTATTATTATCCGACACGGTCCATGCTTTACCAAGCATGGAATTTTCTACTATCTTACGCACGCTATACTCTTTTTTTTATTGTCGGTATAATTATAATACAATTTTATGAAAATAGCAATTTTATTCAAACAATAACGGAATTATGCCATCCAAAATAGCACCTGCAGTTGGCACAGCGTTCCAAGCAGCGGTTTTCCAGCCACCAGATTCTTTGGTTCCTTGGGGTTCGTCTAACATTATCATTATAATATATTGTGGCGCAGACACGGGGAATATTCCTGTGAACACTGTCGTATTTCTATTTTTATCGCTTCGTCTATCAGCACCACGTTTTTCAGCAGTTCCTGTTTTTCCACCAACTTCTATTCCTTTGACTCTTGCTTTCTTGGCAGTTGTTTGTTCTGCGATATTAAACATAATATTACGCAAAGTAGCAGAAATTTCAGCATCCAAAACGCGTTCCCCACGCACAGCACCTATGTTTCGCTTTAAAAGCGTAGGATAAATATAAATTCCCCCGTTTGTCATAGCGTTCACTGCCAACAATAAATGCATTGGCGTTACAGCAATTCCATGTCCAAACGCAGCCGTAGCCCTTTCTGTTGGCCCCCAAACTTTATAAGTCAATGCAGTTTCCGTTTTACCGAATTCCAAATTCAAAGGTTTATCAAAATTCAATCTGTGGAAAAATTCTTTCTGTGCACCATTAGGCAAATCAAGCGCGATTCTAGCACTTCCTACATTGCAAGAATGTAACATTATCTCAGGCGCTCTTAAATTTCTCTTGCCCATTTTTTTCACAACATCACGTTTAAAAGACGACACATCATCAATAGGTTTTTTCATCGCCGGTCTTCCAAACTTGTCATAAATCATCAAAGGTTGATCAACTTTGTATTCTTTGTTTTGCAAATTGTTTTCATACGCCAGCGCAGTATTAAATATCTTAAATATAGAACCCATTTCAAAATTGTTACGTAATAATTTAAACTTGCGCACCGCTGCAGAACTTGAATTTATATCATTTGGGTCGTAATCAGGAATTTGCACCATCGCTATCATCTCGCCAGTACTAGAATTCATCAACATACCCATAGCACCCTTGGCCTGATATTTATTCATAGCAATGCTCAATTGTTCATAAAATATATTTTGCACACGCGAATCAATAGAAAGACGCAAAGGATCTTTGTTTTCACGCAAATATTCATCATAAGCATATTCTACGCCTTCAAGTCCTGCATCTTTACCAGCAAAACCTACTACATGAGCAAATACATTTCTTTGAGGATAACGCCGTTGAGTAAATTGTTCTATCTCAAAACAGTTATATTTTCTATGTGCTTCTTTGATATTTTTTATTTGTTCTTCGCTTGCATTCTTTTTGATATATAAACCGCGTTTACCAGACTTAATCAAATTAAGCGCATCTGCGATACTGTAATCCATTGGCGCTATTTTATGTATTTCATTCGCCACAGAATTAATATCTTTTTCTTTTACGCGCAAAGGAAAAAGTTTTATATTCCCTGATTTTACACTTCTAGCCAACACGACACCGTTTCTATCAACAATATCAGCACGACTTTCTATTTCATTTGCAAAACCATTATATTTACCAATATCGTTGCTCTGTAACCCGAGTTGCAAAGTCCTCGCAATAAACACAGAGAACAAACACACAAAAGCGAATTTTATCCAGCGCAAACGATTTGCACTTTCGCGATTATAAATCGCGCCTTTGTATTCATGAGGCAAAACATCTTGACCTATGTTAAAACTCATTGTTCTCCTACCATCGGTATTTCATCTATATGAATATTTTTACTGAAAGAAACAGTTTCTGCCTGGGGATTGTTCCCCATCACAGACCCACGCAACATTCCAGCCGAAGAAAGCGATGAAAAACGCGTTCCTGCAATATCATACTCTTGTTTTGTGTTTTCTAAACTGCGCCTCACAGAATTTAAATTACTGTTTTGCACACGATAACACACTTGAAGAAAAGCGATAAGACATATAACGCCACACAACATAGCAACACCTATATTGAACATCTTTTCATCGTCTCTCATGAACAACCTTTCCTTTACTATTAATAAGTATTCTATCACAAATTATGAAAAAAACTAATCATAGATTGCACACCATTTAATCTAGCCGCGCCAAAATGCAGATTTAGGCTATTAAATTCGCCTAACAAGTCCATTTTTTTTATTTCATTGGCATTTTTTCCATCTACCATAGACAAGATAATTGCGACAATTCCACGCACCATAGCCGAATCGGCTACACCATAAAAACGACCGTCTTTTTCGCATATTTTTACAAAAGAAGCACAACCTAAAATTTCACTACATTTTGCATTTTCTGGAACAGGAACCAAATTTTTTCCAAATTCCATCACCATTTCTAATTTTTCAACATCTTCACCTGCAAACGACAAAGCATTTTTTATTTCGGCATAAGTCATCTTTACCACCCCTGCTCTGTTAAATCTAGTTCTATACGCGCTTCTTCGCTCATTCGAGATAAATCCCACGCAGGTTCCCAAACCAATTTTACCTCAACAGGTATTCCATCTGTTACTGTTTCAACATTAGATTTTACCTGTTGCATAATATCTTCCATCATAGGACATGTAGGACTCGTAAAAGTCATTTCTATTACAACACTATCTTGATTAATAGCAATATCATAAATCAACCCCAAATCCCATATATTCACAGGAATTTCTGGGTCGTAAACTTTTTTTATTTCATTAATAATATTTTCACGATTAATTTCCATATTAACCAACTATTTTCTTTATGTTTTCAACTACATACTTCGCTTCTTCTTTTGTGTTCCAAGGTCCCACAGAAATACGCACACTGCCGTCTATATCTAATTTGTTATGAATCCACGAAGCACACATATTCCCAACACGCAGACAAATATTACGCACGCCCATCATGCCCCCAAAATCAAGCACATGCATATCACGAATAACAAAAGATAATATCTTCGCTTTTCTCGCAGTGATTATCTTTATCCGCTCTATCTTGGATAATTCATCATACATATAATCCAGCAAATCTTGTCCGCCATCCCAATATTTCAATTCTTCCACAGCAGATTTTATCCCAACAATTTGAGTCAAAGGCAGTGTCCCAGCCTCAAATTTCTCACCACCTTGATTTAAAATCAAATCACCATTATCCAGGATGCGTTTTAACATGCCCCCACCAAATTTATCGCATTGCCAAAATTCTGGATTTTTTATATACATCACCCCAACACCAGTATCTGCACCAATCTTATGGCCTGAAAAAACAAGAAAATCGCAATCAAATTTTTTAACATCGATTTTTTCATGAGCAACATATTGCGCCGCATCAACAACAGTAATTGCATTTGGATTTTTTGCACGCACAGTTTTGATAAAACCACTCACATCTTGTGGAACGCCTAATACATTAGACATAGCAGTTATAACAAAAACATCAGCCTGTGGAATTTTATCAAAATCAAAATCAAGGTTCTTGTCTAAATTCAAAAGAATCGTCTTGCACCCACCTGTTTTTGACAATTCTTCCCATGGAAGACGCGCACTATGATGGTCCAAATCAGACACAGCAACAATCAAGTTTTTATCTGCCACAGTATTTTTTATAATGTTAACTATTCTGTTCAAAGCATCGGTTGAACCATTGGTCCAAACAATGTTTTTTTCACTTGCGCCGATAAAATTAGCAATTTTGCGTCTTGACTCTAAAACCAAATCATCAACTTTTTCTGCGCGTCCACAAATACCACGGCCAGCATTAGCATACGAATTTGCCAGAAAATCAGCCTCTGATTCAATCACTGATTGTGGTTTAAGCCAACTTGCACTCGCATCCATATAGACGAATTTTTTCATGTCGTTTTTCTCTTGCTTTTTGCTATGATTATAATAAACTCAATTCAAATATAAATAACATTAAGGAGAAAAAAATGTCATTACAACACGCAACAGATGAAACATTTGATTCTACAATAACCAAAGGTTTGACCTTGGTAGATTTTTGGGCAACTTGGTGTGGTCCCTGTCAAATGTTTGGCCCTATATTCGAAGCAGTGGCAGACGAACAAAGCGATGTGAATTTCGTAAAATTCGAAATAGACGAAGGCAACAGACGCACACCTGCTAAATTCGGCATACGCAGCATCCCAAGCGTTTTGGCATTTAAAGATGGCGAATTAAAAGAAGCTCGTACCGGCCTGATGGATGAAGAAACTTTAACCCAATGGATAAAAGAACTAAAGGCGGCATAACATGGCAAAAACCAATTATAAAACTCTTGAATTAGATTCTAAATATACACCCAAAAAATCTGAACCATATATGTGCGAAAAACAATTGGCATATTTTTACCAGTTGTTAAATTCTCAACGCGAAGAAATATTGCAAGATCGCGAATCGGTCTTAAGCGATGTTAGAATGGCAGAAAAAAATGAAACGGCAGGTGTTGGTGATGAACAAGACCAAGCGAGCGCGGAACAAGAAATCACAATGAATTTACGTATGTCAGAACGCGCTTCCAATTTACTTGGAAAAATAAACGCGGCATTGGAACGCATGGAAAAAGGCACATACGGATACAGCGTTATCTCTGGCGAAGAAATCGGTTTGCAACGTATGTTGGCGCGCCCACTTGCTACGATGACTATCGAAGAACAAGAAGAACATGAACAAAGAAAGAAATAATACTACGATTTAAATTTCTATTTAAAAACCACCCAATTGGGTGGTTTTTTCAAATCTTATTTTGATTTTTTACTCTTCACATTTTTCCCAGTTTTTTTAACTGGCGCTTTTTTTACTTTCTTTGGTTCGTCTTTAACTTCATTTTTAAAAGTTTTAATTCCATTTGCGATATTTTTCGCCATCGCAGGAATCTTAGCCGAACCGAACAAAATAAGAATCAACAAAACTATTAAAATTATTTCCCAAATACCACCTTTCATATTATATCCCCTTTTTATTTTGTCACATAACAATCAAGCCCATCAGATTTTGCGTTTCTGCAAAAACCATTGGCCTCGTTCGCAGTATGGAACGGAACGCGTAAACGATATGTTGTTGCGCCTTTGACCTGAGCTGCCAAAATCACAAATTGTTTACCATTGAATAAATTACCATGTGCGGAACGCATTTTTTGTTCTGCACTTTGTGCTGCAGCCCTTGAACTATAAGAGCCAAACTGAACATAAATGCTGCCGCTGCTGGCAGTCGCAGTTTGTTTTTTTGCCGGCGCACTTGTCTTTTTAGGCTGTGCTTTTGCAACAGGCTTTGGCACAGGAGCACTTTCTGTCACTTTATCAGGATTAAATGTGACATCTTTTCTATCTTCAACTACGCGCACAGGATTACCATTTGTTTCAACTGGTTTTGCCTGTTCAACAGCAACCGGTGCCACAGGAACAGCCGGTTCTATCGCGACTGGTGCAACTGGCGCAACAGGTTCAGCCGGTTTTTCCGGCACATTCAAATCAGCCACAGGTTGAACAGAATTATCAACCGCTTCAATTGGTGTATCTAAATCAACGCTGACGCTAGTATCTGAATTGCCACCAATTTTTGCAACTATAATCCAAGTAGCCAAAACGATAATCGCAACCCCCAACCCCATCAAAAGCCAAGGTTTTTTTGGTCTTGGACTTGAAAACGGAGTTGCTTCTGGCAAAGCGTCAACTTCGTTGTTATCCTCTAAATCTAATAAATCTAAATTTTCTTCTTTATCCATGATATGTCTCCCATGTTAAAAATTCTCATGGGACTATTATATCATAAAAAAACGATAAACCAAAATTATTTTGGCATATTTCCAAAATTAGGTGGAACTATTAATTTATGATTAGATTCAACAATGGGTTCGTTTTCACATTTACAAGAACACCCCGCAACAACACAAACGACAGAACACAATGCTAACATTAAAACTATTTTTTTCATTTCCTCGCCTTTTCTCTCATGTCATGGGGCGAAAAAAGCGCCCCACTTCATTTATAAATCGATTCGTATATTACGACTTGAATTATATGTCCAAATCTCTATTTTTAATTTTGCTCTTTAGTTTTTGAATAAAATCTTCGAGCTGCACATTAAATTCTTGTCTTCCATCACGATATCTAATAGATATTGTCTGTGATTCTAATTCTTTATCACCAACAATAATCATATAAGGCACCTGTTTCAACTGAGCATTACGGATTTTTTTCTGCATACTTTCAGAAGAATAATCTTTTTTAATACGCAATCCAGCCGTAGCAGTTTTAATTTCAACATCTTGTAATTGTGCCACAATATTGTCTGCATATTCTTTACAACGGTCTGTAATAGGAATAACAACTGCATGAACAGGCGACAGCCACACAGGCAATTTTCCAGCCAAATGTTCCAACATCAATCCCATAAAACGTCCCAAAGAACCATAGATTGTTCGGTGCACAATAATAGGTGTTTTTTTCTCGCCATTTTTATCGATATACACACAATTAAAGTTTCTCGGCAATTGGAAATCGAGTTGGATAGTCCCCGCCTGCCATTCACGACCAAGACTATCGACTATTTTAATATCCAATTTTGGGCCATAGAAGGCACCGTCTTTTTCTTGGATTTTAAATCCGTTATTACCGAATCGATTAACCAATATTTTTTTCAAAATGGCTTCGGCTTTGTCCCAAGTTTCAGTATCACCCATAAAATCATCAGGTCTTGTTGAGAATCTTATAAAGCATTTTATATTAAATAATTTATAGTAATATTGAACTATGTCCAAGATGCGATTATATTCATCTTCTATCATATCTTCGGTAATGAAAATATGCGCATCGTCTTGGTTAAATTCATATGTTCTAAACAAACCATTTAACGCACCAGAACTTTCATAACGATAAAGCATATCTGCATCAGCTAAACGCCAAGGCAAATCATGATAACTTCTTGGTTCGTATTGATAAGCAACGATTGCATTTGGACAAGACATAGGAGCCAAAGCAAATATATTGTTATCATCTTCTTTGAAAACGAACATATCATCTTTGTAATGATCCCAGTGCCCACTTGTCACATACAAATCTTTTTTGTTCATAAGCGGTGAACGAAATTCTAAATAACCATGTTTTTCATGATATTCAGACCAAAAGTTATACAATTCCTTGTAAACTATCCACCCCCCCGGCATATAGTAAGGAACCCCTGGTGATCTTTCGTCAAAGAAGAACAAACCCAAAGCTGGCCCTAATTTTCTGTGGTCACGTTTTGCTGCTTCTTCTTGGATTTTTAAAAACGTAGCAAGTTCTTCTGCATCTGCGAAGGCATCAACATAAATTCTTTGCAACATTTTGTTTTTGCTGTCGCCTTTCCAGTAAGCACCCGCCACAGATTTAATTTTAAAACCATCTTTTGGTAAATCTTTAGATGATTCAACGTGCGGTCCACGACACAAATCTGTAAAATCACGGAAAGTATAGATTG
>JAGCOU010000054.1 GCA_017642565.1 Alphaproteobacteria bacterium
CCACCAATCTTTGTTCTGCCACCCATTAATGGTTGTAATTTTTTTGGAATGTTTACAGAGCCGTCTGCGTTTTGGTGGTTTTCAATTATTGGAACCAAAGCGCGTGGCAAAGCGATACCTGTGCAATTTAATGTTGCCACGAATTTTACTTCGCCTGTTGCGTTTTCACGGTATCTGGTATTTATTCTGCGTGCTTGGAATTGACCGATGGATGAACCAGAACCCAATTCGCGATAAGCGTTTTCAGATGGTATCCATGCTTCGACATCGTTCATTTTGATTTTGTTAAATCCCATATCGCCAGTAGAATTTGCAATCACACGATATGGCAATTCAAAATCTTCCATCAATTCGCACATATTATTTAATATGAATTCATGCATTTCATCGCTTTGTTCAGGTTTGCAGAAAATATATTGTTCGACTTTGTTAAATTCGTGAACACGGACAAGTCCGCGTGTGTCGCGACCTGCTGCGCCGGCTTCTTTGCGGAAACAAGGTGAAAAACCAACATATTTTATAGGTAATTCGTTTTCGTTCAATATTTCGTCACTGTGCAGAGAATTTAAAATGATTTCCGCTGTGCCAGCCAAACATCTGTCTGTGCCAGTCAACATAAACACATCATCGTTCATGACTGATAAATCAGAACCCAAAAAATGCCCAGCGTTGAATATGGTTTGTGGTTTTGTAATGGCAGGGCATTCAATATATTTAAATCCTTTGGCTATTAATTTTTGAATTGTATAAGTTTGCACCGCTAATTCCAATTCTGCCAATTCACCACATAATGCATAAACGCGTGTGCCACAGATATTTGCGATTTTTTCAGGCAACCACCAACTATTCATATCCAATAATTCCCATTGTGGACGCGGGGTAAAATCAAATTTCGGTATATCACCTATACGGCGGATTTCAACGTTTGCAGCGTCATCGTCACCAATTGGTGCAGAAGAATCAGGAATCTGTGGAACACGGTGAAGCAAATCGTTTAATATATTTTCTTTTTCAGCAAGTTCAGCCAAATCATTTGCAATTTCTTCGCTGATTGCTTTGGATTTAGCAATCAATGTAGCCTTGTCAGAAGAGGTTGGTATTTCTTTAGATATTTTATTTTTTTCAGCAGTTTTTGTTTGAGTTATCGTTTTCAATTCGCGAACACGAACATCTAGTTTCAAAATATCGTCAACTACATCAGGAAAATTTTTTACCTGAGATGCGTGCTTTACAACATCTGGATTTTCACGAATAAATTTTATATCTAACATTTTTCAACCCTTATTCTTTAGAATTTATATAAGCAATTGCATCCATCGCGGCGCTGCATCCAGTTCCCACAGCAGTCGCTATTTGCATTTTTATACCGCTTTTGACATCGCCTGCGACAAACATACCCTTTGGCAAAGCCGAATCGTCAAGTCTTCCCATCTCATCACGTTTTATGGTTTCACTTAAATAATCTGTGTTTGCTTCGTGACCAATAGCAACAAAAATTCCGTCAGTTTCTATTTTTTTGCCGTCCATAGTTGTTGCAATCAGTCTGTCACTGTCGTCTTGTTTTTTGATAGATTTTAATTCGGTATTAAAGATACATTCTATGTTATTGCGCTCGTTAACCCTGTCGCGAAGAACCGCTTCTGCGCGGAAAAATTCAGATTTGCGATAAATGATTTTTACGCTTTTTGCGATGTCAGCCAAATACAGCGCGTCATTTAACGCGGCATTTCCACCACCAATTACCAATACTTCGCGTCCGTTATAAAAGAATCCGTCACATGTTGCACAATAAGAAACCCCATGCCCAAATAATTCGCGTGCGCCATCTATTTCAAGTCTGCGTGCAGTAGCCCCCGTTGCCAAAATAATTGTTTTTGCATCCAAATTTTTGCCGTTATCGCATATAACAGTAAAAGTTTCATCATCGTTGAATTTAATATCAGTGCTGGACGCGAATTCAAATTTTGCACCGAAAGATTCTGCTTGCTTTTTCATAAACATAATTAATTCCATGCCAGAACCAGCCCAGCCTGGGTAATTTTCAAGTTTTGCAATTTCGCCAGTTTGTCCGCCAAGTGAAGCACCCGCCAAAACCAAAGTTGATTTTTTTGCGCGACCTGTGTATATAGCAGCAGTTAAACCTGCAGGACCTGAACCAAGTATAATTGTATCGTACATATCTTTTTTCCTATCGTTTTGCAAGGTAAGCATAGCATAAAAACCATATCTTGCAAATATAAAATAGGTCTAAAAAAATTATTTCTTGAAATATTTTTTCAATGTTTCGTATGCGTTTGTGATGCGGGTAAATTCCGCTGTGGATGATTTATCTTTGGCTGTGTCTGGGTGATATTTTTTCGCGAGTGCGCGATATTTAGTCCCGACTTCACGCCAGGTTGCTGTTATCGGTAAACCAAATGCCTGCAGGGCAGATACAATTTGTGATGGCACTGTTTTTTTTGCTGGCATTTTATCAAATGTAGAACGGCCAGTTAAAAAATCGTTTAAAAACTGAATGTATTCTGATTCGTTTTTGTTCGCTTTTTCTTTGTCTTTGTCAGCAATGCCGAATGTTTCGCGTTCCCATTCCGCGTCTATTTCTTCTGGGGTCATGTTGGCGTAATAATTCCAATTTTTATTGTATTCGGCCGCGTGTTCTTTGCAGAACATCCAATATTCTTTTAAATCACGCGATTTTGGCGCGCGACATGTGCCGGCTTTGGTGCATCCTGGATGATCGCATTTAGTTATCATTTTTATATATCCTTAATTTTATTATGAGCCAAGGGATGTGCAGATTCAACCGTATCACGCAATTTTTCTGGTAATACATGAGTATAAATTTGAGTGGTAGAAATATCTTCGTGTCCCAACATTGTTTGAATCACACGCAGATTTGCACCGCCTGCCAAAAGGTGAGATGCAAAAGAATGACGCAGGACGTGCGGGCTTACCCTGTGGGGATCGATACCGGCCAATACAGCGCATTTCTTTAATATTTTGAAAAAACCATCACGGGTTATATGACCTGATTTTGAATTGGTTGGAAATACATATTTTGAATCTGTATCGCCACGAATGTTTAACCATTTATGCAGGGCATCTTGCGCTGCTTCGTGCATGGGGACCAATCTTTCTTTGGCGCCTTTGCCGTGTATTAATAATTTATCCCCCAGATTTGCAGACAGTGGTAATTCGCATAATTCAGATACACGCAAACCAGATGCGTAAAGCAATTCCAACATGCAACGCAGCCGCATAGATGTTTTTATATCGTCAGCCGATGATATTAATGATTCTATTTCTTCTGGAGATAAATATTTAGGCAGTGCGCGTCCGCGTTTTGGTAATTCTAGATTATTTGTTGGGTTTTTTGTTATGATTTTTTCTAACATTAAAAATTTGTAAAATGTGCGAAGCGCGCTCGCTTTGCGGGCAACAGAAGATGGCTTGTCCGGCAGGTGTGACAGATAGTTTTGAATATCTTCAGCGGACGCATTTAACAAATCACCAATTGAATCTTCGGCATGATGCAAATCAGAAGCATACGCGGCAAGAGTATTTTTACCACGACCTTTTTCAGCTGCCAGAGCTTCAAGAAAAATTTCTATGTATTTCATGGATAAAGAACTGTTTCTGTGAATTCAGGTGTTGTTGAAAATGATATTATCATCAAGACCAATAATAATATTATTACTGCCCAGATTATGTATTTTGTATGATTCTTTTTTCTTCTATTTAATGGCATTGTAAAATCCTAGATTGTATCAAAACTCGTTATAAACACGCATGCTGCGGCAATTATGATTATCTGGGGCGCGATAATCGCGATTAATGGCGGTAGTGCCCCCGTATTGCCCAGAGCGTTGAACAGGTTTACTATGAAATAAAGTGCGAAACAGGTCAAAATTCCCAAACTGAACTTAATCCCAAAACTGTAATTTCTGCGCTGTTTCGTTTGGGAAAACGCAATCCCAAGAATCACCATTGCTATCATGTTCAAAGGCAAGAAAAACAGAGTCCAAAATTGAACCATGTGTCCACGCATGGAAACCCCGATATGATTCATTTTCTTTATAAAGCCAGGCAATTGCCAAAATGAAATCTGGTCTGGTTGTAAATATCTATCCAAAACTGTGACGGGGGTTAATTTAGTGTCTATGTGTTTTGGTGCTTTTTTGACAATGCCGTCTGAATTGATTGTTTCTGCGTTTTCTATGTCAAATCCGTTTTGGGAAAGCCGTGCAGATTTAGCAGCCACGCGTTCTTTAATTGTGAATTTTTCGTCTTGTAATAATATTGTAATATCATCAAAGATTATGTCTTTGTTTTGAGCAACATGTAATCCTTTGGCCCGCGCCATTAAAAAGCCACTATCTGAAGATTCTCGTAGCCAAATTGCGTTATCTATCAGTTTTAATTGATGGCCTGTCAAATTGCTCGTAGTGAGTTTTACCGAATAAGGATTTACAACAGTTGATGCAAATATACCAATTAAAATAGCCCCAATCACAAAAGGTTTCGCAATTTGAAAAGGTGCTAAGCCTGTGCCTGATACAATTATAAGTTCTGAAGATTTTGTCAGATTATAAAATGCCACCAATGTCCCCATAAATACCGCCAAAGGTAAAAACATGGGGATATACTCTAGTAATCTTATCCATGTATCCATCAATGTTGAGATTGTGTCAGGGTTGGCAGAAAGCCTTTCTACGAAAGTTACCGTGAAAATTACACCGCACACCGTTAACATCACTAAAAAGAAACTCGCAAAAAAACGGCGCAACAGGAATAATGTCAAAACATTGGGTTTAAATCTATACATAATCTATATTATAATAGTTAGAAATCATAATTGCAAAATTAAATTTTATGTTATACTGTTGTTTCTAATCAAAGGTGTTATTTATGGAAAAGAAACCAATTTCTCGCCAGGGGTTTGAAAGCCTGGTCCAAGAATTAAAAGATTTAAAAGAAAACCAAAGACCAGAAATATTAAAGGTGGTCCAATGGGCGCGTTCCCTTGGAGATTTGTCTGAAAATGCAGATTATAGCGCTGCCAAGGAAAAGCAACGTCAAATCGATAAACGTATACAATTTATTGAATCTACAATTGAAAACGCTCAAATCATAGATATAGATAATCTTTCTGGAAATCGTGTCGTGTTCGGCGCAAAAGTCGTCACAGAAGACGAAGATGGCAACAAAATGGAATGCAGAATTTTGTCAGATGTAGAATCTGATGGTCGTATGGTTATATCTTGTACTTCGCCTGTGGGGCGCGCGTTAATTGGGCATTGTGTCGGGGATACTTGCACAGTTAGATTGCCCAGCGGGGAAAAGGAATTTGAAATTATTGACATAAAGTTCAAGGACTAGGATGCCGATTCGTGTTTTACCAGATTTTTTAATAAATCAAATAGCCGCAGGAGAGGTCGTTGAAAGACCTGCGAGTGTTGTCAAAGAATTGGTCGAAAATGCGCTGGATGCAGGCGCAGACCAAATAATCATAGATGTTGTTGATGGTGGCAGAACTATGATTTCTGTGATTGATAATGGGCGCGGAATGGAACGCGAAGATTTGGCTAGTTGTGTGTTGCGACATGCTACATCTAAATTGCCTGATGATGATTTGCTTAATATAAATTTTATGGGATTTCGTGGTGAAGCTTTGCCGTCTATTGCGTCTGTATCTGATATGATAATAGACACTTTTCATGAAAATGCAGAACATGGGTTACAATTAGATGCCGATACAAATGAAATAAGGCCGTGCGATTGGGAAAGCGGAACGCGTATACGGGTTGCTAATTTGTTTGCTAAGACACCTGCGCGATTAAAATTTTTAAACAGTGATAAATCTGAGATGATGGCAGTAGTGGACACTGTTAAACGGCTCGCTATGGCGCGCAGTGATGTCGGTTTCGTTTTAAATAACAAATGGCGTTTCCCAAAAGACCAAGATTTAATTGAACGTGTAATTTCTGTTATGGGCGAAGATGTTCGTGGACAAATGTTGGCGGTAGACGCAAAGTCAAATTCTGCAAATATTCATATTCACGGATTTATATCTAGACCAACTTTGAGACGGGCGTCTTCCATAGACCAATATTTATTTGTAAATGGTCGACCTGTGAAAGATAAAGTTTTGGTATCAAGTTTACGCGCTGCCTATATGGATGTTATGCATGCACGTGAATTTCCTTTGTGTGCTTTGTATTTGGAATTACCTTCGCGTGAAGTAGATGTAAATGTGTCGCCTGCAAAAACAGAGGTTCATTTTTTAGAGCCAACACATGTGCGTGCTTTTATAATTAAAAGTTTGCGTGAAGTATTATCAAAAACTTTGAATGAAAACATTCAAAATGATGTGTTAGAGCCAACAGCAAAATTCGAAATGCCAACACAGAAAAATTTCTTTGATGAAAATTTTTGTAAACCAAATTTATATGCAAAAAATTTTGTCGCAGAAAACGATGTATACGATAAAAATCATCATATACAAGAGATTAATACAGATAAGAATATTGAACAATCTTTTGTCGATTCTCAATTTGATTTACCGCTGGGGCGCGTTATTGGACAATTGAATAATAAATATATTTTGGCAGAGAATAAAAATGGTTTTGTTATCATAGATCAACATGCTGCTCATGAAAGAATTACTTATGAAAGATTGCGTAAACACGAAATAAAAACACAGCCTCTTTTAACACCTGTGGTTGTTAATTTGCGCAGTGAAGAGGTTGATGCTGTGTTGATGATTCAAGACGAATTGCAATTATGCGGATTGCATCTGGACAGGTTTGGGGATAACGCAATTGCTATTTTTGAAAAACCTGCTGATTGGGATTTAAATTGGGAATCTGTTTTTCGTGAAATAGCAGATGAAGTGCGCGCCGTTGGTCATTCTTCGCGTTTGAGCGAAAAATTGCATCTAAAATTAGCCAATTTTGCGTGTCATCATTCGGTAAGGGCAGGCAGAAAATTAAGTTTCAGTGAAATGGATGCGCTTTTGCGAGATATAGAAAAGACAGAGCGAGGCGGAGAATGTAATCATGGACGACCAGTGTACAAGGTGATATCAATAGCAGAAATAGATTCTATGTTTGAACGAATATAGTGCTTTACTTATTGATGTTTTTTTACTAGGCTTGTTCTATAAAAAAGGAGATTATTCATGAATGAAACAGTAGAAGTCGTTAATCAAGTCGGTCAACAGGCTGGTCAAAATATACCTTTGGCGCAACAGCAAGGAGATGCCTGGGGTATGGTTATTTATTGCGTTATCATAATGGTAATTTTGTATTTGTTTATGATACGCCCAAACAAAAAACGTATGGCTGAATATCAAAAAATGCTCGACAGTGTTAAGGTTGGCAATCGTGTTTTGGCTGCTGGAATTTATGGAACTGTTAAGAAAGTAAACGAAAAAACAATTGATATGGAAGTCGCAAAGGGCGTCGTTATTGAAGTTAATAAAAATGCTATTGCGAGTATAGAATAATTTCAGGGGTATGTTATGTTTAAGAAATTGGCTGTTATATTTATTTCGTTGTTTGGGATATTGTTGGCTGTGCCGACAATTTCTCCAAAATTGGCACCTTATTTTCCATCCTGGATAAAGCCGATTCCATTGGGGCTTGATTTAAAAGGTGGCGCGCAACTTTTGTTAGAAGTTGACACAGATGTTATGTTAAAAGAGAAAGCGGCACAATTATATGATGAAGTGCGCAGTGCTATGATAGACAGAAGCAAAGGCGTTATTCGTTTTTCTGAATTGCGTAATGATGGTAAAAGTGTAAGTCTGGTTGTTCGTGAAGAAGACGAAGTTTCAAAAGCCAAAGGGCGTCTTAAGAGTGTTCTGGGGAACAATGTAGATATTGCTTCGTCTGGAAAAACTTTGACTGTGTCTTATACGAGTAAGGCGCGCGAAGAAATGATTCAAGACGCTATGTCGCGCAGTATCGAAATTGTTCGCCGCCGTATTGATGCTTTGGGAACCAAGGAACCTTCGATTCAATCACAGGGCGGAAAATATATTTTGGTTCAATTACCTGGGGTTGATAATCCTGAACATATCAAAGAATTAATTGGTCAAACTGCGAAAATGTCTTTCCATTTGGTTAATGAAAATATAACTGCTGAACAGTTGCAATCCGGGCATGCACCAAGTGGAACTATGTTCTTGCAATATATGGAAAATCCAGAACAGATTGTTCCTGTGTATTCAAGAGTAGAAGTATCAGGGGATAGTTTGAAAAATTCCCAGGCTGATTTTGATCAAAACAATATGCCTGTGGTGACGACTGAATTTGACGCGTCTGGAACGCGTAGATTTGCAAAACTGACAACAGAACATGTTAATGAACGTTTTGCTATTGTTCTGGATGACAAGGTTTTATCTGCGCCTACGATTCGTGAACCTATTCCTGGGGGACGCGGTCAAATATCTGGTGGGTTTACATTACAAGGTGCAAAAGATTTGGCTGTGTTGTTGCGTTCTGGGGCGTTGCCTGCACCGCTTTCTGTCATAGAAGAAAGAACGGTCGGCGCAGGACTGGGTGCTGATACAATCGCAACTGGAAAAATTGGTTCAATCGTTGGTGTTATATTTGTGTTGGTCTTTATGGCTATGCTGTATGGCATATTTGGTATATTTGCAGACATCGTTTTAATTGTGAATTTGTTTATGATAGTTGGTGTATCTGCATTGTTTGGCGCAACATTAACATTACCTGGAATTGCTGGTATCGTGCTAACTTTGGGTATGGCGGTGGACGCGAACATATTGCCGTTTGAAAGAATCAGGGACGAAGTTCGTGCTGGTACGCCGACTTTGCGCGCGGTAGATTATGGTTTTAATCGTTCTACCAAAACTGTTATGGACGGTGAATTAACCAATTTAATTTGTGCGTTGATTTTGTTCCAATTTGGCGCAGGTCCAATTCGTGGATTTGCAGTAACTCTGTCAATCGGTGTTATGACAACTCTGTTTACATGTTTGTTGTTGACACGCGTTTTTGTAGACTATTACATGAACGGCAAAAACAAGAAAATTGGGTATATAAGAAATAAATAGTAATCAAGAAAGTGCACAGAAGGAGTTAAGTAATGAAACTGCATTTTATGAAATATCGTAAATTGTCATATTGGATTTCTGCTATTTGCATAGTGTTATCAATATTGTCGATTTGTTTCAAAGGCTTTAATTATGGTATTGACTTTTCGGGTGGTATTTCTATGGAAGTTCAACCGACATCTCCAGAATATACCATTGACAAGATGCGTCATGATTTGGCGGAATTTAAACCTGAATTACAGGCTGTGGATGGTAATGCCATCTTGTTGCGCGTTGGATTGCCAAAGGGTTCAACAGATGAACAGCAAAATGTTCGTGTGGCGGAAATTAAAAATATCTTGGGCGATCATGTGACTTATTCCCAGGTTCAAGTTGTTGGACCAAAAATAGGTGGTGAATTAATACGCGGTGGTATTTTGGCTATATTGGTATCGTTTGTATTAATGTCTATTTATATTTGGGTAAGATATCGCGGCGGGTATGCTGTGGGGTCTTTTGTGTCTTTGATATTCGACCTTGTGTTAATGTTTGGATTCTTTTCCATAGCAGGGCTTGAATTCAATCAAACTGCGATTGCTGTGATATTGATGGGTGTTGGATATTCCATTAATGATAAAGTGGTTAATTATGACAGAATAGATGAAAATATTAAAAAATATCACAAAATGCCTATAAGTGATGTTATTGATTTATCAGTTAATGAAATGTTGTATCGAACAATTATGACCAGTGTGTCTACTATATTGGCGATGGTTGGTATTTATTTGTTCGGCGGACAGATGTTGCGTGAATTCGCAGTCGCTATGACTTTCTCGATAATAAGTGGTACATTAACAAGTATTTACATTTCTAATGTAATATTGTATCATTTCAATTTGAGAGAAACTGATTATTAATATAAATCAGACCAAGGAAGAAAAGGAGGAAGCATACATGAAAATATATAAAGTCTTTTTGGCACTTGGTCTGATTTTTTCACCGTTGGTTTGTTCTGCCACAGAATTATTTCATGACGATGTAAAAATTCAAGATGGCATAGATGTTCATGCAACTTCTGCTGTGTTTGCTGATATTTATGAAAAATTAGATAGTGTAAATTGGGCGGGCAAAAACATAGATGTCGTGATTGAAAGTTTGGAAAAGTTAAATCCAAAGGCTCATATTGCGTCTACTGGGGAACGTGTGGTTTTGGTTTGGGGTGATGAATTGATTGCTAATTACCCATATCCAACCAGCAAAGATTGGAATGCTTATGGTGAAGTGACAACAGCGTTGGTTTTAAAAATGCGTGAAAAAGATGAAAATTTGCGAAGTTTGCAAAATGCTGCGTTGTATGAAGTTGTAGTGAATGCTTTGTTGACTGGGATTGAACAAAACGGCAGTTATATTTATTCTCGTGATGTGATTAAAGATAACGATTCCAAGATTTTGACAAGTATTGGTTTTGATGGTGGGCGTGATGAACGCGGTAATTTCCGTGTGACTGGGGTGTTTAAAGATTCGCCTGCTGATGTTGCTGGTATGCGCGAAGGCGATATAGTATCCGAAGTAAACGGGATGCGTGTTTCAAATATGAGTGACGCTGATATGTCTGCGGTTTTGTCTGGATATAATTCTGGAACGGCAAAATTAAAAATTTTAACACCGTTTGGAAATAGAAATGTGACTTTGCGCAGGGCGACTGTTGTTCTGGCAGATGCTGATATTATACATCGTTCTAATGAAAAAGGCGAGGGCGGTTTTCTTGAGATAATTGTTCATAAAATATCTAATAGTGCGGTTGATATTGTGAACGAAGCATTGGCTAAGTATGGTAATGCCGATGGTATTATTTTAGATTTGAGAACCAGCAGTGGCGAAGACGAAAAAGCTGCGGCAAAATTGGCTGGTTTGTTTATGGGGCAAAAACCAGTTATGAGAATTGCAGAAACTGCTGTGGATGAATTAGAGGTTGTCCCTGGTGGTGACGCAATAACCGAATCGCCTGTGGTGGTTTTGATTTCTGATACAACACGTGGCACAGCAGAAGCAATTGCTGGTGCGTTTTATGAAAACAAACGTGGCGTTTTGGTTGGAACACCAACGGCGGGTCGCGCCAGAATCGCCAGTTTCATAGATTTAAACAATGGTGCGGTTTTAGAATTGCTTAATAAATCTGTTAAAACAGGCGAAGGAAATGCGCTGGATGGACGCGGTATTTTCCCGATAGTATGTTTATCTAATATAAGAAATTCTGCCCAAGCAGAAGCGTTCTTTCTTAATGTAGGAAATGGCAATTTCAATTTGCGCGATTATAACAAAAACCAGACGGTCGATGTAAAATCTTTGCGCAAAGCCTGCCCGAATATTACAAGTGGCGAAGATGAAGATGCTATGTCTTCGTTGGTGGCTTTGAAATTATTAACAGATAAAAGAATTTATAGTGAACTAATGGATTTATAAAATGTTTATTAAAAAAGATAATACTTTGAAATGGCGTTGGATTATCATAGGCGCAATTATCACATTGGCTTTGGTTTTGGCATGTGTGTTTGGGTTGGATAAAATACTGTATTTTTGGCTGCGTAATCCAAATTGCAGTCAGTGGAATATGAATGGTGGACTGTTGTGTTCAGCGGCGTTTATTTTGGGCAAAGTTTTTTCTGTTAAGGTTTGGTTGGCGCTGACTAGTTTGGCTGTGGTGACATTTTTTATATACAAAGCCGTCACAAATGAAAATGATTTCAGGTTTGCTTTTGTAAAAATTAAAAACAGTTATGCGTTTTATATTTTCTGTTCCGTGGTAATGGCGTTTTTGGTGACCGGCGTTTTAAAGTTTTTAATCGGCAGGGCGCGCCCAATTATATTTGAAGCATTGGATGCAACTTTGTATGTGCCTGGAACTTTTGAACATGTGTTTAATTCTATGCCGTCTGGACATACAGCGGTCAGTTTCGCGGGGCTCGTTATGATGGGGATGTTGTTGCCGCGTATAAAATGGGCTACATGGACTTTGGCGATAATTATCGCGTTTTCTCGTGTTTATGTTGGGGCGCATTGGTGCGGTGATGTAATATTAGGTGCATTCATAGGAATGCTGTGCGCCGATATAGCCAAAGCGGTATTAAAGAAAATTAATTCAAAATAAAATTTTTTCTCTTGTTGAAAAAATCGAAATTTGGTAAAATATTTGTGTTAAGGAAGGAGTAAAAAATGACACGACACGCTGAAACCCGCAGAACTCTACACA
>JAGCOU010000055.1 GCA_017642565.1 Alphaproteobacteria bacterium
AAATTGTGCGCTTATTTTGTGTTGCCACATTATTCACGTCCCTCCAACCACATGGTTGGAGATTTATCGTCAATGTTGACGCACTTGAACCGGGTTCTGACACCCCATCAGGAAAACACCTCCCGACAAGAAATATTTTATCAAAAAACCACATGAAAAAACAAGAAAAAAATACCGGCATTTGCCGGTGTTTTTTACTGATTTTTTCTTTTTCTAAATTCATCCATAGACACGACCCGTTTGTCATCTGGTACGGTGCCAGGCTTTTCTTCCAATGGTAATTCTATATCTTCTTGCTTTGCGACAACAGGTCTTTGTTGTGGTTGGAAAGACAACATAAAATCAACCGATGGATCTTTGAATTCAACCAACGCAGAAAACGGAACACGGATAAAAAATGGGCGTCCGTCAAAAGTTAACTGAACACCAAATTCTTTGTCTGAAACATTTAAATTATTATAAGAATACTGCAAAACAATTGTCATTAAATCTGGATAACGCATACGCAAAAAATCAGGCAACACAACACCTGCATCGCGGGTTTTAAATGTAATAAAAAAACTCGCATCGTCACCAAGTCCATTGAACTGTGCGTGTATCAGTGCTTCTTTGACAACAGATTTTAATGCGCTGTCTAATAATTGTTGATAATTAATCTTCGACATTTTCGTTCTCCGCCGTTTTCGATATAACTATATTACTTATTTCGCCGTCTTTGCAAGTGACAAATAAAGCGTTGGGAATGTTTTTAAAAATGTTTATGTCAAGTCCTGTCGCCCAAACCTGGGCATCACATTCGTTTAAATCAGCAAACAATTTTATCCGTGCATTTTCGTCCAAGTGTGCAGCAGCTTCGTCCAGCAAAATCAGTGGTTTTTGCCCTGTTTTAATATGAATCAATTTTGCGTGCGCCAATATCAAATCAATTAATATAGATTTTTGTTGGCCAGTCGAAGTTATATATGCTGGTAAATTTAATTTTTTATTAAATACACCAAAATCAGATTTATGTGCGCCGTCTATAACCATTTTATCACCGATTAAATCACGATTGTTCTGTAAGTATTCAAGATACTTTTGTTCGGCAATTGTCGCAGTGTTTTCAAGTAATAATTTTTCAACCACGCCATTAACAGAAACTGCACCTGTTTCAAAAAAATAATTTATTTCCCCAGCGTATCTAATTCTGCTGGCTGCAATCGCAACAGCGGTCGCTGCAATTTGTGAATCCAGGGCATCGAGCCAATTTTTATTTGCACCATTTTTAAGAACGCCCGCCCTTTCCGTCAATAATTTATTAAGTCTTGAAATGCGTCCAACATGTGCAGGTTCAAAATTAGCGCATAATCTATCAAAGAAAGCGCGTCTATCACCAGCAGATTCAAGAAAGATTCTGTCTTCCCTTGGGGTAAGCCACACAATGCGCAATTTTTTGGCGAGTTCTGCCAAAGCGACATTTTCATTATCTATTTTTGCGCGTCTATTTGAATCGCCTGAATTTAAAAACACACAAACATCGCTTTCGTCTTCGGTATTCGCAAACACAGAAAAACCACCATCTCCGTCAAAGCGCGAAAGCATTTGCATATCTGCCCCGCGCAGTCCCTTTTCACCAGAAAGCAACGACAACGCTTCAAGAACTGCGGTTTTTCCGGCACCATTTAATCCAGTGATGATAATATTTTTAATATTTCCAATTTTAATTCTGGAACATTTGTGATTTCTAAAATTCGTAAGAGTAATTTGGTTTATCATTTTAAAAAACTGGAGGCCAGGGTCGGAATCGAACCGGCATCCAAGGATTTGCAGTCCTCTGCATAACCACTCTGCCACCTGGCCTTCACGTATGCGTATCTTAGGCAAAAAAAAATCATATTTCAACATAAAAATGAAAGAGCCAGAAAAAGAATTTGTTCCCCTGTTTTTAAAGGCTAAAAATAGATATCTTTTATATATTGGATATGAAGAAAGGAATCTTAATTTTTTCTATGTTACCTTGTATAGCGCTAGCAGAGACTGATTGCGCTACTATGCGCCATGTTCCAAAGAAAGAAATGAGTTTACTGGATGTTGTAAATCTTGGGCTTTGCCGTAATCCACACACAGCCGCCGCCTATGCTTCGTTACAAGCCGCTAGATTTACAAAAAATGTGGCGCATTCGTATTATTTACCAACAGTATCAGGTCACGGTGGGGCAAATCGTTCCCACACAGAACACGATGATTGGGATTATACTGCATCATTATCTGCTTCGTATTTAATTTTTGATTTTGGCAAACGAGAATCTGATTTTGCGCAAACGCTCGCAACATATCGTGCGGCTGGTTTTGATTATGACGAAACCATACAAAACTATGTTTATTCTGTTATCGGTGCGTATTACGCCCTGCTTAACACAGACGCAGATGTTAAATCTGCCGAAGTCTCATTAAAAGTTGCGCAAACAGCAAAAGACACAGCGGATAAAAAATACAAAGCAGGTGTTGTTGCGCGTGCTGATGTATACCAAGCGGATACTGCGTTGGCTTCTTCTCAATTAGTCCTGGAACGCGCAAAAAACAACCGAGAAATAACCAAAGGAACTCTGTTAAACACGCTTTCATTTTCTGCAAATGAAGATATTTTCATCAAAGATATGCCGGTAAGTTTCGGCAGTGATGCTGAAAGTGAAAGCATTGATGAACTGATAAATATAGCACACAAAAAAAGACCTGATTTATTAAAAGCGCATTCGCAAACAAGCGCCTCGTGGCATCGGCGCAACAGCGCGTTTTTGAAAAATTTACCATCAATTTCTATTACTGGCGATGTGGGCGTAACAGACAAAACTGTTGGAGGAATGTTTGACAATATGAAAATCAAAGCCAAAGGTTCTTTTGGTGTATCCGTGTCTATGCCGATATTCACAGGTTTTTTAAATTATTATAATGCGTGGGCTGCGAATGCTGAATATGAAAGCATGAAATACAGCGAAGAAAATATCAGCAATAATGTGACAATGGATGTTTTTACTGCGTATCAAAATTATAAAACAGCGCGCACAGTATTAAAACAAACTGAAACTCTGCTTAAATCAGCAACGGAAAGTGAACGCGTAGTTTCAGGAATGTATAAAGTTGGGCGTTCAACAATGCTTGATTGGCAAACAGCGCAATCAGATTTAGCAGATGCGCGCAAACAAAACAATTCCGCAAAATACGATTTGTTTATTAAACGCGCTGCGGTTGCGCTGGCCATAGGCGACATTAAAAACGGATTAAAGGATGAAAAATAATGGAAGAAATTAAAAGACCAAATTTCTTTATACGGCTGTTTTCTTGGCTTTGGCGCAACAAGTGGTGGACGCTCGCAACAATAATTATTTGCATTTTAATTTTATGGTGGGCAGGAGTTTTTTCATCTCACAAAAAGAAAAATTATATTACTGCAGATATCACGCGTGGCGATATAATTCAAACTGTGACGGCGAGCGGTGAAATTCAACCCGTGAATACAATTAATGTGGGTTCTCAAGTTTCTGGCACAATCGAAGAAATTTTTGTTGATTATAATTCGCATGTTAACAAGGGGGATATTTTATTAAAAATAGAACCATCAGTTTTGCAATCTACTGTTGATGAATCAAAGGCTTTGTTAGATTCTGCCAAAGCGGAATTAAAATACGCAAAAAGTGAGTTTGAACGAAACCAAAGTTTATATAATGATGGATTTATCTCTCGCGCAGAGATGGAAAAATCTCAAACCGTATTTGAGCAAGCCGAACAAGCCGTAAACAAAGCGCAATATTCATACGAACGCGCTGTGACTAATCTGGGATACGCAACGATTACTTCGCCTGTGGATGGCACTGTGATTTCGAGAAAAGTAGACAAAGGTCAAACTGTTGCAGCATCTTTTCAAACGCCCGACCTTTTTGAAATTGCCGAAGATTTATCGAAAATGCAAATTGAAACGGCGGTCAGTGAAGCAGATATAGGCATGGTCAAAGAAGGCTTGCCTGTGACTTTTACCGTGGACGCATACCCAAATATGACCTTTAAAGGAAATGTTCAGCAAATAAGATTATCGCCTACAAATGTTTCCAATGTAGTTGTTTATACTGTTGTGATTAATGTAGACAACAGTGATTTAAAATTAATGCCGGGAATGACTGCGTTTGTTACAATAGTTGTAGCCGAAGCAAAAGATGCCTGGAAAACGAAAAATTCGGCGCTTTTGATGCGCAGTTTCACGAATGTTATCAAAGACAAAATCCTAGATGAAAAAATAACACCTAAGACTCATCTCGCAATAAAACGCGACAAAGATGTAGTATTTGTGCCGTACACCAAAGGTTTAACTACGCCCACAGAAACTCAAATTATATCTAATGACATTCATGCCACAGATAAAATTATTGTTGGAATCGAAGGTCAAACAACAACGAATAAATCATCTATGCCAGGGCGTCCACGAATGTAAAATGAAAAAACAAACAATACCGATAATTTCATTAAACAAAGTGAATAAAATTTTCCCGCTTGCTGTTGGGGGCAGTCAGCAAGTTTTATTTGATATAAATTTTACAATAAATTCGGGTGAATTTGTTGCGATTATGGGGCCGAGTGGTTCTGGCAAATCGACCTGTATGAATATAATAGGCGCGTTAGACGGTGCAACCTCTGGTACATACGAATTATACGGCAAAGATATATCGACTATGACGCCTGATGATTTAGCGACAATAAGAAACGAATATATCGGTTTTGTTTTTCAAAACTTTAATTTGCTTCCTAAACGCACAGTATTGGACAATATAATGATGCCTTTGATGTATCGCGGTATAGTTATGCGCGACAGAATAACGCGTGCCAGAGAAATGTTAAAACTAGTTGGACTTGAAAATTTTGAAGTATATTATCCCACGCAATTGTCTGGTGGTATGAAACAAAGGGTTGCCATAGCGCGCGCTTTGGCAGGCAATCCTAAATTAATTCTCGCAGATGAACCGACAGGTTCACTTGATTCCAAAATGGGAAACGAGATATTAAAATTTTTTGAAAAGTTAAATCGTGATTTTGGAATCACTATTGTGATGATAACACACGAATTTCAAATATCTCAGTATGCGCGACGAATAATTCATATTTACGATGGTCGAATTACTTATGATGGACCAGTTCCTAAAAGCGAAACCATATTATTAAAATCAGAAAAGCGAGCCAAAAAATGACCCTGAGCGACATATTAAAAGAATCTTGGATATCGGTAAGTGGAAACAAATTAAGGTCATTCCTGACGGTTCTGGGCATTATTATTGGTGTTATGGCGGTAGTGATAATGGTGGCGGTTGGCGAAACAGTTCAAAAATCAATTACAGATCAATTTTCAGCACTTGGGACAAACACGATTGTTGTTCGTGCAGGTGCCGCGCGCAGCGGTGGCGTTCGTATGGGGAACAAACAGACACTGACGATAACTGACACAGACCAGATTAAAAGGCTGAGCGATGTTATGTATATAACTCCGGCGCAAATGGGAAATTCCCAGGTTATTTACGGCAATAAAAATTGGTCTACGATGGTTTTGGGCGCATATCCAGATTATCTAGATATCCAAGACATAGAAATGGAATACGGTTCGCCTTTTGATATGAACGCGGTAAAAAACGCATCTACATACGCGATAATCGGGCCAGATACAGCGTATGAATTAGGTCTGCCAGAAAACCCAGTTGGTGAATTTATACGAATTGGGCATATACCATTTGTCGTTCTCGGCGTAATGAAAGCGCGTGGTGATTCCGCTTTTGGTTCCCAAGACGACATGATTATAATACCAATAACTACTTTGAAAAAGCGCCTTCAGGGTTCAAAATTCCCAGACGCAGTAACAATGATAGCATTAAAAATTTTCCCAGATGCAAATAACAATGTAGTCATAGAACAAATAACATCTCTTTTGCGTCAAAGACACAGATTAAAAGACGGTGATGAAGACGATTTTCAAATCACAGATATGAAGCAAATAATGGAAACGATGGACACTGTCACGGGATATTTAAAATTGCTTTTAATTGCGATAGCCGCAGTATCACTGTTGGTTGGTTCAATTGGCATTATGAATATGATGCTGGTATCTGTTGCAGAGCGCACGCGTGAAATAGGTGTTCGCAAAGCAATTGGTGCGCGCGAACGGGTAATAATAATTCAGTTTTTATCTGAATCGATAATGATATCTTTTATTGGTTCAATGATAGGTTTGGTGCTTGGTGTAGGTTTATCCCAAGGTGTAGGTAGACTTATATTAAACTATGATGTTCCTTTTTCGATTTGGCCGGTAATTTTATCTGTGTCGGTTGCAGTTATTGTAGGATTGGCATCTGGTGTAATGCCCGCAATCAAAGCGGCAAAATTAAACCCCATAGACAGTTTAAGATACGAATGATTTTTTCTATTGCTTTGAAAATCAAAAGTTTGTTAAACTAGTGATTATCAGGAAAGGTCAAGGGGGAAAAATGTATAAAATATTGTTAGGTTCATTTATCGCTATGTTGGCGTCTGCACCGGTTTTTGGTGCGCCTTCTTTGACTTGTGATGCGTCTGGTATTGGTGCGACTACGCCAAATGCGCGTATGAAGGCATCTTGGACACAAAATACATATAACCTCGAATGGTATGGTGACGATAACAGTTCCACCCCATTAACAGTTCAAAATTCTGCACAAAGTTGCGATTATGGCAATGCATTGGTTTTACCATCAACCAACCCGAGCAAGGTGGGCTATACATTTATTGGTTGGGAAACGGAAGAAATTTTGTCTCAGACCTGTTCGGCAATACAAAATAGCGATATTTCTTATACATATTACAATGAAGATGACGGATTTGTTTGTTGTCTAAACGATATGTGTTCACGTGATTACTGCGAAGCGTACCAAGCAGAAATAGCAGATCTTTCTTCAAAACAATGGAAAGTACAGTTTGGTTATGGGGAAATAAAAGGAGAATCGTGGTGTAACGGTACAGATGGTAATTATGCAGAGGCAGGCAATCCTGTTGCTGGGAACGAACAGTTTCATTGCTGGTGTCGAGTAACAGATTACAAGTCATCAAATTCAGCAACTTGTTCTATTAGCGCCCCCTCTAGATGGGTTTATGTAAACGACCATTGTTCTGGTGATACATGTAACGCGTGGTGTGCACAAAAAACTCAAAATGACGCTTTGGTTCGTTCTGCTTTGTATGGAATTAACACATGTTCTGGGTACAATTTGGATGCAAATATAAATGAAAACAATTTTAAATGTTTAGATATTACCGCGCAAGGTGAGTGTAAGAATCTTGCTGCTACCAATGCAGATTCATTTGGTATCAGTTACGGACAATATGTTGTACCATTTAGTTATGGATTGATATTTGGCGAGGCTTCTTGCAAACCTTATAATAATAATGGTGGCGGAGCTGGTTATGGTCAGTATTGCTGGTGCAAAATAATTGGATATACCCCAGACGGAGGAAATCAATGCATAACTAGCTCACGCGGAACGTTTTATGCCGACTACGGAGATTATTCATCCTGTTATGAACACTGTGCGTATGACTGTGCAAAAGAAACTGGGACAAACAGCACGGGTTGGCGCTCAAATTTCTTCCAAGATGCAGGACTTAGCCAATAATACAATACAAAAAACGTAGTTCGGCTTTTGTTGTCACAGCACAAAAACGCTGTGTCATTGCGAAGGAGCGAAAGCGACTGTGGTAATCTAGGTTTTTATTAATGTGTCAGCGTTGCACGCTGACTACTTTTTTATTCACCCGAAGTCTCGGCGTAGTGAAGCGAAGACGGATGGATGCTCACGACTGCTGTCGCAGTCTCAGCATGACACGACTCTTCGAGTCGTTAACCCTCTCCGGCTGCGCCGCACTCCCCGCCCCAGGCGGGAAAAATAAAAGCCAGTAAAAACTGGCTTTTTATTATTTACGCAGACCCAATTTTTTAATCAGTTCTTCGTATTCAGAAACACTTTTCTTTTTGATGTATGCCAACAATTTTTTGCGGCGGTTAACCATCAACAACAATCCACGTTTAGAGTGTTCGTCTTTGTGATTGTTTTTCATGTGTTCTGTTAAATTGCGAATGCGTTCTGTCAAAACAGCCACCTGGGATGCAGCAGAACCACCGTTGTCTTTTTCGCTCGTTTTAAAAGCTTTTACTAATTCGCTTTTCTTTTCTTTTGTTACGGACATTGTTTATTCCTTTGTTTTAATTGTTCGTTTTGGATGAATTAAACCGTTTTCCGTGCGCCCAATTCCAATAAATTCTTTATCGCAATAAACACGCACAAAACCGTCTTTTTCATCGGTTTTTACAAAGCCACCGTTTTTGTAAAATTCAGCAGCCTTTGTATCCAGATTGATTACCGGAATGTCCCCCAGTGCACAATCTGATGCCAGTAAGTATTTACCGACAGCCCCATCATTATTAACTAGATTTTCTAAAAAATCAAGCGTGTGCGCGTTTTTTATTTCAAAACCGTTCGTCAAAGTCCGCCTTATGTATGAGGTCGTTGCCAATGTATCGCACAATTTTGCAATATCTCGCACAATAGAACGGACATAGGTTCCGCGCGAACAAACCACCCTAAAATTATATTCATCACCCTTTTTTCCCAAATATTCTAATTCATAAATAGTAATTGGACGCGGTTTCATTTCCACTTGTTCACCCTTGCGCGCCAATTCGTATGCGCGCTTTCCGTTTATGTGAACCGCAGAAAATTGTGGTGGCACCTGCTCGGTCCAGCCGAGTATTTTTTTGCATGCATCCCCTATTTCTTGGACTGTTGGGATTTTGTCGTTTGTATTTACTATATTGCCTGTTATATCGAGAGAATCTGTATCAATTCCAAAGCGCAGTCCAAATAAATATTCTTTTCTGTTTGCATTGTGTTCTTCGATAAAAGGTATCATTTTTGTGGCGTTTCCAATTGCAATTGGTAAAACCCCTGTTGCCATGGGGTCAAGTGTTCCAATGTGTCCAAATTTTTTCTCGCCAAACAGTCTGGCAACGCGCGCACCAGCAGTTCTGCTGTATACGCCAGATTCTTTGTCCAAGATAATTATGCCGTCCATTGATTACCCGAATAATGATAATTGTGATTTATTGTTTTTTTCTTCTTTGACCACTGGTTTTATCGAAGGCTTTTCAGGCTTTTGAACAGTTTCTATTTTTTCTTCGCATCCGTTTTCAAGATTTAATAAAACCTGTTCTGCGCGCGAAACAATTTTTGTTGGCATGCCTGCCATCTTAGCCACCGCGATACCGTATGAACGATTTGCAACGCCCGCAATAATCTTATGCAAAAATACTATGTCGTTATTGTGTTCGCGGACATCAATAGTTAAACAAGAAACATTGTTTAAATTATTATCGCCAACCAATTCAGTCAATTCATGATAATGTGTCGCAAACAAAGTGCGTGGACACAAAGTATTTAAATATTCAAGTACTGCCTGGGCAATCGCCATCCCGTCAAAAGTCGAAGTTCCCCG
>JAGCOU010000056.1 GCA_017642565.1 Alphaproteobacteria bacterium
GCTTCCAGATATTTTTGGACATTTTTACTTTCTTTTGCGATTTTTTCTGCTTTGGCTAAATCAGCAGCATTATCGACATTTTTTGCAAATTTCATGTAATCTTTGACATCGTCTGCTTTGCTTAGTGTGCGAAGGGTCGTTGATATGTTTTTTGCGTCTTTGGTTGCGCGGGCTCCTTTCATTCCCCATATAGCAGCTTCACCTGCGCCCCAAGTAAGAACTGTTATTGCAATTTCTGCGGCGATTTCAGCATACATAATCCATTCAAGGTTTACATCGCCTGCAACATAATAATCATTAGAATCTTTTTCCAAATCAACCACTTTGCGAACGACTTGGTTTATTGTATCGCTATCTGGGGCAAGAGCGCTTTTGCTGGTACACATATAACCTTTGGGGTAAAAAGAATCTACATTTTCTTCGAGATATTTCATAGACAGTGTATTGTTTTTATCAGGTCCCACAAAATCTTTTAAAGAATCATGTTGAACAACCATAATCGCATACCACGCAGGGTCTGTGTTTATATACTTAGCAGGGTTTTCTTCGTCAAATAAATCAGGATTTGGATTGCCGTCTGGAAGACTTGGTTTGTTCGCCAGCATAAGTTTTTGTTTTAATACCTTTGGTTGAGTGCTGTAATTAATAGTGATTGTGCGATTACCAGACGGAAATTCAAAAATCACAGGGGTAAAATTTATAGTTGTTGTTTCGTTTACCGATTGGAATTCAGGACATTTAAAAATTCGTTGAATAATGTCAGGCGACTGCATAATATTGCGTGCCCAAGCGCGAACTTTGAATTCATCCATTGAATCATTTATTTCATCGCTGCGTTCGCGCAGAGCGTCCGAGAAAATTCTGGACGAACAATCAGTTGATTTTTCATTGTGCGCCATAGCAATAATTTCTTCGGTTGTTTTGAAATTAGGGTCGTTTTTGAGGCTGTCTAAATTTCGCGCCACAGCAGGCACAATAAAAATACACCATGTAAAAAGTACGATTAAATATTTTAATGGCATAAAAGTAACCTCTCTGTTTTTATAAAATATAAGGTCCATCTAATATCATAACTTGATTAATTTTCTCTATAGTTGCTGGCACCAGTGTCACAACAGTAGCAGCAGTGGCCAGAACACCTGCTACAATCCAACCTGCTATAGGAACTGTGGTGGCTGCTCCTGCTGTAACCCAAAGTGCGACACCTGCGGTTGCTGCACCAGCTGCACCACCAGAAGCAAGACCTATGGCCCAACCATCTTTTGCCCCACTTGTGGTATCTTTTTTTACATTTAGCGCAACCAGATATACCGCTAGCCCTTGGTTTGAACAGGTGCTACCTTTCAATTTCTCAGCAAATTGTTGAGTTTTTTTCATAGCAACACTTGGATTAAGATAAGTGACAATATGTTCTTTGGTTGAACCTGTTTCGTCCATTAATACAAGACCAGGGAAAGCGCGTCTATTGTCGCCTTCGGCAAAATCAAGAAAGAATTCATTTTTAGAACCACCAAATTCGTTAAATACTGCTTGCCCCGCTACATTAACAGCGCCATCATCATCCAAATTGTCCCAAATAGTCCAATCAGAACACGCGTCAGAAAAGAATTTTTGTTTTTTTGGTATACTTGATAATTGTAAGACGTTGCCAGGCGACAAATTACGTTTGTTTATGACCAAAATACCCGTTCTTATATTGTCTGTGTAATCAAATATCCGCGAGATGTCAAAATCAAAAGCGTATTCCTGGTTGTTGTGGGTAAAAGGAATTTCTCTTCTTCCGCTTATTTTTGCAATTTGTACAACTTTGTCGGAACAGATGGCTTCAATATCTTTTGCCAATAGATTGTATATTTTAGCCTTGTTATTTTGAACATCTTCGTCTTTCACTTCATCGTTGTCGCCAAGAAACCCAAAAATACCATTGCTTTTATTAAACAATATATCTTGCCATATCTTGTCTTGTTTTACAATTTTGTTTAAACAATCATCAAGTACATCGGCATGAGCTGTCGATATTAATAGAGCGCAAAAAAAGAATAATATTTTTTTCATATTTTGAAAACTTTCCTTTTCGAAGTTGATGGATCTGGCTTAGATTCTTCGGCAGGCTTGCTTGTGTCTGTTTTTGCTTGTTCTACGCGGGCTTTATATTTTTCGCAACCTTGTGCGTTAATGTGGGAAGAACAATATTCGTCTTCGCTTAAAACGTTTCCTAATTCTACATAGGCATCTAAATCTTTATATGGTTCATAACTATCTTGGAGTAAGCCCATTTTGGCGCTGAAAGACAAATCATCGTATGTCCCAGGAAAAGCAGTCGCGGACAACTCATTATTGCCCGCGCTGTTTTGTCTTTGTAATTCTTCTAGCTCCCTACTTCGTTCGTCCATTTCTTGCTGCCATTGGGGCGTTGGCGCTTTGTAGGGGTTTTGTATTTGCGGAGCCGTTGATGGTGCGTTCGCAGTTGGTGTCGGTGTCGTCACAGTTGGATTTGGTACCGTGGCGGCTGGAAACGCCACCTGGCGATTCGGTATGCTGTTTCCATACTGGGCAACATAGGAATCAAATATTCCATCGATAAAGCCAGAACAAGCAGAAACATAGTTGTGTCCAGGTAGATTAGACAGTTGAACCATTATCGCAGGACGTATATCGGCGAGTTGAGTGTTTTTACAATTATCGCGTGCCACACATTGAACCGCAACCAAAGGCTGAACAACCTTTATACAATCTTCGGTGTTCAGGTCTGCACCCTGGACATATACCGGTTGGGGTTGCCGCTGATTATACGGAGAATTTGGTGACCAAAATGGATTGCTTGAATAATTTTGGACATTTTGAATTTGTCCGTAATCAGAAAACAATGATGTAGCGGCGGTCGCAACAAGTGTATAAAAACCGCAGAAAACAGAGGCTAGTAAAAATCTAAATAATCTCTTTTTCATCCTTTCTATCTGTTATTATATCAAAAACCAAATTATAATCAAAGACAAAAATCCACCAATTAAAAAGAAAGGTGCAAACGGAACATATTTGTCTTTTTTGCCGATATGCCAGATGCACGCCAAAAGACACGAAATAATTATGGCTATGGATAAACCAAATGTGCCAAGCCATATTCCACCCGCCCCCAATAATTTAATATCGCCAAGTCCAATTGGGGGATATTTTTCGTGCTTTTTCAAATGTTCAAATACAAAGCCGACAATTAATCCCAAACAATAACCCATAGCGCCACCCACAACCGAATCGCCTATGGTTACAGGCCATGGGAAAAATGTCGCGGTCAACAACCCCGCAAAAAGGAACGGAAACAGGTAGACATCAGGTATTATTCGCCGTGAAAAATCTGCCGCAGCCATACGATAGGCGCAAAAAATTGCACCTATTAGCACTAATGAAAAAAATATGTAATAAATCATGTTTTCTCTCTTGCCTTTCGATTCGTTTTTATGATACAATTATATTGAATATAAAAACAAGGGATTTTTTATTATGAGTAAAGGCTGGGACAGCGGCATGCTGAAAAAGTTAAAAGCCCTGATTGGTAAGGGGCTGTCAACCGCAGAAATGGGCAAAAAATTAGGTATGTCCAAAAATGCGGTGGTTGGTAAATTAAATCGTTTGGGTTGGAATGCCAAGGCAAGCGAGACTGAGACTAAATCTGCAACAAAAGCAAAAAAAGAAACCAAGGCGCCTGCTAAAAAGGTGGCAAAATCTACATCTTTGAAGAAAGTTGCGACCAAGGCGGAAAAAAAGCCTCTTAAGAAAGAAGCCGTTAAAAAAGAAGATAAAAAGGTTAAAAAAGCACCTGTTGCAAATAAAAAGCCAGCAGCAAAAGCGCCGAAGATTGTGCAACCTGTGATTAAAACAGCATCCAAAAAGACAAAGAAAGATATGGCTTTGCACGAATTGTTAATTCAGCACGCGTTGCAGATGGCTAATTTAAAACCGAATCAGTGTCGTTGGCCTATCGGGGATCCTGATTCTGAAAACTTTCATTTTTGTGGGGAACAAGTGTTTTCTGGTAAACCATATTGTTATGAACACTGTCGGCAGGCTTATCAGTTTACTCCGCCAAAGAAAAAATAATAAGATGGGGGCAATCAATGATTGGAGAGAGAGAAGATTTACAACAAGAAGATTTTGGTAATTTGGTTATGCGCCCGTATAACATAGAGGGTAACGATATTCGTGCCTTTTATGATTCGTCTGATGATTTAATCTTTGTTCTTGATAATACTATAAATGAATCAAAGCCTAATGTTTTGTTGGTGATAAATCCTGATGGTGATAAAAAATGGGATGAAATATTGTCTGGCGAATATGAAATCGATTTAGAAACTATTCGTCCAAAGCAAGATAATAAATATCAAAAGTTAGACATAGAATATTCAGGTCTCGGGGTTTATGACAGTCTTATAAATGCTTATATCGCCGGAGAATCACTCGAAGAAAATTTAAATCAGTTGGCAATATTGCGTGATTCTGCCGCGCGTCATAGTGCTGTGGTTCGTTTAAACGCAGCAAATGAAGCCATAGCCAAAACTAATGCAACCATAGTTAAAACCAAAGAATCTATTGTAAGGTTGCAACAACACTTAAAGACTTTACGCGCGAAACTGGTTGCAACCAAGAAAGAAATTGGAAAAGTATCTACTAAACAATCTGCGTCTAAGGTTTTAAAAATAGAATCGCAGATAGAGGCTGTGACAGAAAAATTAAATCGTGCAAAATCTCGTCTGGCTTCCGCTCAACGGCGGCTAGAAGTTGCCACTGTGGATGCAGAATTAGCGAGTAATGTTTTGAATCGTCCACCGCTTGAAAACAAAAATACAAAAAAGGTGAAAACTATGCCCATGGATAACAAACACGAAGTCAAATCTTTGCCTGTTGAGCCTGAATACGAAGTTGATGATGATTCAATGGCGGACGAAGTTGAAGAAAACACAGAAGAATCTGTAGAAGATTTACCTGTGCCTGTGGTACAAGACGAAGAAGAAAATTCGCAAGGCGAAGACGAAGAAAACACAGATGAAGAAGAAAATTCGCAAGATGCTGATGAAGACGAACAAGAAACAGACGAAGAAGAAGATAGCGATGTTAAACCTTTGTTTGATGAAGATCCGCAGATAATGGATGAAAAAATCGCCTTTAAACCTGTTTTGCTTGACGCGCCAGACAATGCTGACGAAATGTCTCAGTTGCCTGCTGTTGTCGAAGAAGAACAAAAAGATTTTGCCCCAGAGAAACGAGAAGAACCAATGCCAAACGAAAATAATGAAACCCTGGAAAATAAACCTGTGTTGGAATCAATGACGCCGGTGGAAAATAATGTGGAAGAACCTGCCACAGAAGATGAAGAACTGCAAATTAACATAGAAGAACAAAAACCAGTTATTGATATGATGAAGCCAATACAAGAGCCAGAAGATGAAGATTCAAAACAAGAAGAACCAAAACCTGCTGTTGATATTATCAAGCCAGTGAACAATGTTCCTTTGCCAAGCGAAAACGAAGAACAGGAAGTAAAACTTGAAGCCGATTTTCAGGAGGACGAAGTTTTAACTGCTCCGCAAGAACCGGTTGCTTTTGCGCCTGTGGAGGCGGATAAAATGGTTGATGAGAGTGAGGCAGAAAAAGAACCAGAAGAACAAACTGTGCGGCAACCTGTGATGGAAGAATCTCAAAGACCAAGACCTGTGTCGCCTCAATTGTCAAATCCGGCTGTTGCACCAGCAATGCCTGTGGCTAATAATGTTGGGACGGCAGATTATACTGATAGCAAACCCCGTAAACCGAGTTTGTTTTATTATGTTTTGTTAATTTTGTTAATTGGCTTGTCGATATTTACATTGTGGTTGTATCAAAAAAATGTTGAACCAACTACTCCTGAATTAACTGCTGCTGCTGGAACAGAGACAACATCTGTTCTTAGACCAAAGGCAAAGAAAGCGGAAAAAGCGGCTGCCCCTGTGGAAACGGTCTTTTTAGATGAGGTTAAAGAAGAACCTGCGCCAGTTGAAGAAGAAGTCGAAGAAGCAGAATCAGTAATTGAAGAACCAGAAGAAACAGAAGAGCCAGAAGAATTTGTTGCGGAAGAAGTTGCTCCTGTGGTTGAAGATGCTGTTCCTGCTCATCTAACTACTTCGGGATTCATAGATGAAGAAGATGTTGGACAGACCGAAGATGAAATTTTGGCAAGTAAACCTGTGTTTGAACCTGGTGGCAAAGATATTGGAACTATAACAGAACAAACCGAAGAAGATGTTGGTTTTGTTGAAGAACCAGAAGAAGTCGTTGCTGAAGAAGTGTATCAAGACGATATGGAATATCAAAACCCAGAAGAAGAAATGATGGTTAATCCTGATAGTCTTGAATACGATGAAGAAGAAGCGATGTATCAAGCCGAACAGGCAAATATGGAATACGAAGAATAATAAAAGAACCGCCTTATGTGGCGGTTCTTTTATTAGATATATTTTTTTATTTTTCAATTACCACAACAGCAGCAGAAAAATCGTCTTGGTCTGTGATAGATAAATGTACGCGGGCATCAGGACCAGCTAGTTCTTTTAATGTGTTTTTAGCGCCACCTGCTATGACTAGTTCTGGGCGGCCATTGTCATCGTGTGTTACAGATATATCAGAAAAAGAAATGTCTTCACCAAAACCTGTGCCAAGTGCCTTTAAAGTTGCTTCGCGGGCAGCCCAGAAATTAGCAAGATGTTTTTCGCTGCGTGCATTGTCGTCATTTGCGTATTCTAATTCTTTTTTTGTGAATATGCGTTGTTTTTTAAAAGCAGACCAATCTAAAAATCTGTCGCTTTCAACCAGGTCGATTCCAATTCCAACTATCATTTAATCCTTCCTTTGGTTTCTTTCTGTATGCGCATACTCTAATAATATTTTCCCGATTCGTGCAAGTAAAAAAATATGTGTTAAATAATACTTTGAAAAAAGTTGATTTTTAAGCTGTTTGTGATAAAATTCCTTTCGAGATAAAAAAATAAAAACAAAAGGAGAATGTGCCGTGTTTGATACAAGAAAATTAAAAACATTCTCGTGGGTTAATGTTGGTAACCCAGATCATGAAGATTTTGAACGTTTGTTGAATGAATATAAAATAGACGAAGATACTATATCCGACATTTTGGATATGGATGAACAACCTCGTATTGAAATAGAAGACGATTACAAAGTTATAATTGTTCGATTCCCTATTGCTAATCGCGAAGTTGATACCACATGGCATACTGAACCGTTGTCGATAATTTATTCCAGTAAACAAGTTATAACTGTTTGTCGTAAACGTTGCGATTTGTTGGACAAGATTAAAGAAGACGAAATGGTATCGCGTGAGACTTTTATTTTAAATGTAATTTGGTATATCGCAGAATCTTATTTGCGCGCGTTAAAAGAATTAAACAAGAAAGTATTAGCGTCCAAGAAAACTTTGCAAGAACGTATTCGTAAACAAGAATTAATGCAGTTGTTAGAGGTTGAAAATGCCTATACGTTATATATGGCATCATTAAAAGGTAATTTAACTGTGATGGATAAGATTGATAAGATGCGTGGCTTTGTCAAAGATGAAGATAATCAAGAACTGGCCGAAGATACACGCATTGAATTTAATCAGGCTGTTGAAATTGTTACCAGTTATAGCAAGATGTTAAAATCTATCAAAGAAACATTTGAAAGCGTGATTAACATAGATTCCAACACTTACATTAATCGTTTGACTATATGGAATATTATTTTGATGGTGCCAAGTGTTGTTGTCGGTTATTATGGTATGAATGTCGCATTGCCTTATGCGGATTACGCTCATACTGCGTTGGTGATATTTATATCTATTATGATATTGCTTACGGGGTATGGTTTATATACCCTGGCCCGTCGCCGTGTGTTTTGAATTTTCTTGATAATTTGTGTTTGAATGATACTATTTGCCTTGAAGAGGTGTTTTAAATGATTGAAAAAACGTTAAAAGAAATTGATGATAACGATTTTCAAAAATGGTGGGCACGTCACCCGTGGCGTAAGGTTCGAATAGTTGATTCTGCCAACCCAAAACAACAGTTTTATCATGTAAATATGCTTTCGATATGTGCTGCGATAATCGCTGCAGCTGGGGTGGCTGTTGGCGTTTTGTTTACTGATTTGGTAAAATTTCAACAATATGCTTATGATAAAAACGAATTGACTGAAAAACAAATACAACAAAAATATAGTCAGTATCAAGTTGCGAGATATGAAAAACTTGTTAATCTTCGACAGAAAATGCAATAAAATAAAAAGGAGTGTTTTATGAAAAAGAATTCTAATTTGTTAGCCAGAGGCAAAAAAGTTGCTTTGGTGGTTTTGTTGGCTACAATGATGGCTTCTTGTGGGCAGACAGACAACAATGTAAAAACCAGTGAATACGGATGGGAACAAGCTTTGACGATTGGTTTTTTTGGCGCGGCAATGTATATTCTAGGTTATGGCGCAGGAAGATATACTAAGCGTAAATAAAAAATCGTCATTATATTTTGCCTAATCTGCCATTGTGTGACAAGATTGGCATTTTTTGTTTAAATTAATACTTGACGATTATTGTATTTGTATTATATTGTGTATTGAATAAGAAACCAAAGGGGTAAAATATGACAAATTTTGTAGATGAAAACAATGTGTTTAGTGCTGATAAGGTAAAAAATGTTCCAAGCGAACAACCAAAGGAAGAAGTCTATGATATCATTGGTGGTATATCTGACTACCCATATAGAAAAACAAGAGAATTTCAAATAGGTAGATGGAAAATCATCATAGAACGCAGAAGACAAAAATAAAAAATCGCCAATTTGGCGATTTTTTATTTGCAAATCAACAAGTTTAACGTGTCGTTGTTTTTTGTTGTGCGAGTTTCAAAGCATTGCATACTTTTGCGTAATTTTTTTCAAATTCAAATTCGCTTACATCTACTTCTGAAAATTTTATTCCTGGGGCTGTGCGCAACCATTCAATTGCAGGACCTGTTACTGTAAAGAAATTATTGATGCGGCGTTCAACAACTTTGACATCCAAATCATCTGCGCGTGCTGCGCCACCGTTAGCCATATTTTCTTTGATGCGGTTTTGAATACGGTCTAACATAATTTGTTTTGGTACAGTTAAGTAAATAACATGAACATTATAATTTGTTGCATATTGTTTTACTAACCATTGAGCCTGACCGATTGTGCGTGGAAAACCGTCAACAATCATATCTGCTTTGCCAACTTTTTGAATTGCAACGCCGATGATTTTGAACAAGTCTTCATCAGGAACTAATTCACCGCGCGCCATAATTTGTGCCACAGGAGAATCTTTTGGTAAATTGCGCAAAATAGCCCCTGCTTCTACATATTTAAATCCATTATCTTCAATTAAACGGCGGGCTTGTGTCCCCTTGCCTACGCCTTGACCGCCCATTAAAACAATCATTTTTGAATTTGTCATTATAATATCCTTTTGGTTTACGAAAGGCATTCTAGCATAGATACAAAATAAATCTATAAAAAAATATAAAATGAGATATAAAAAATCCCGCAAAAGCGGGACTTTTTATATTAAAACCAACAAAAATTATTTTTTGCTGTTTTCAATTGCTGCGCCCAAAATGTCACCCAAAACAGAGCCAGAATCTGCTTCGTTAGCAAATTCTTTGACTGCTTGTTTTTCAAGTGTCACTTGCAAAGCGCGGATAGACAATTTCACATTGTTACCATCTACAGAAACAACAGATGCTTCGACTGAATCACCAATGTTGTATTTAGATGTGTCTTGTTCGTTCTTTTCACGAGACAAATCTGTTCTGCGGATTGTGCCACGAACTTCGCCTGGCAAAGCCAAGATTAATTCGTCTGGTGTAATTTCAGAAACTGTTCCACAAACAACGGCGCCTTTCTTCAAAGTTGTGCTGTTGTTTTCAGCGTTTTCTGTTAATTGTTTAATACCCAATGTGATACGTTCTTTTTCTGGATTGATGTCCAAAATTTTCGCTGTGACTTCTTGGCCACGGACAAATTTTTTCAATTCTTCTTCGTCCAGTTTATTCCAAGACAAATCGGAAATGTGAATCATTCCATCCAATTCAGGTGTCAATGCAACAAACAAGCCGAATTCAGTTGTGTTTTTAATCGGGCCTGTGATAACATCGCCAACCTTGTGAGATTCTGCAAAATCTTTCCAAGGATTTGGTTGCAATTGTTTATAGCCCAAAGAAATGCGGCGTTTGTCTTGGTCGATGTCCAAAACAACAACGTTGATTTCTTGACCGTTTTGTAAAACTTTGCTTGGGTGAATATTCTTGTTTGTCCAAGACAATTCAGACATGTGAACCAAACCTTCAATATTGTTACCAAGGTCAATAAATGCACCGTAATCTGTCAAAGATGAAACTTTACCAGTCACTGTATCGCCAACATTGAATGCTTTGGAAGCAGTTTCCCAAGGATCTTCTTCCAATTGTTTTGCACCCAAAGAAATACGATGAGATTCTGGGTCAAATTGAATAACTTTGACTTTGATTTTTTCGCCAACATGGACCAATTCACGTGGATGATTGATGCGTTTCCAAGACAAGTCCGTTACATGTAACAAACCATCGATTCCGCCCAAATCAACAAACACACCGTAATCAGTGATATTTTTAACAGTACCTTCGACAACTGCGCCCAAAGAGATGTTTTTCATCGCTTCTTTTTGTGCGGCTGCGATAGTGTCAGCCTGGATAGCACGGCGAGATACAATTGCATTTGTGCGCAAAGCATCCATTTTAAGGACGCGGAATTTGTCTTTCAAACCAATCAAAGATTTGGCATCACGTACTGGTTTATGGTCAACCTGGCTGGATGGCATAAATGCAAATACGCCATTAATATCGACTGTGTAACCACCGCGAACAACATCGATAATTGTTCCTTCGGGGTCAATACCTTCTGCGACTGTCTTTTCTAAATCTTTCCATGCTTTTTCAGCACGTGCTTTGGTGTAAGACAACACAGCTGTTCCTTCGCGAGATTCGTATCTTTCAACAAAAACATCGATGATGTCGCCAACAGATGGAACGGATGCACCGAATTCTTTTAATGGGATACGGCCTTCGGATTTCAAGCCAACATCGACAAAAGCAAAATCGCCACGGATGTCTTTGACTGTACCTTTGGTAGCATAGCCCTGCAAAGTTTCTTGGGTGCCATAGTTTTTATCAAACATCTGGACGAAATCTTCGCCGGACAGTGGATTAAATAAATCTTTGGATAAATCTTTCATGAGAATTTATAACAAAGTTTGCCATCGTCATAAATTTCTAGATAAAGACGAGGTCTTGTGGGGTTAATCGGATTGTCTTCGTGCCCACCCGCGAAAACAGGCACATTATATAAGCGTTTTAAAAGAAAATCAAGTAAAAACAAATAAAAAATCCGCCCGTGTGGGCGGACGCATTTATTTTATGCGAGGTTTTATTTGTTCTTTCATTTCATCGATTAAATATTTGTGTTTATATGAATATTCTGTAGCAAATGATTCGCAAGCATATTTTTTTGTATCTTCCAACCACTTTTTTTCTTCGTTTATTTTTTCTTGAACGCGTAAAAAACGATTCTTTTGTGTCAATTCGTTCTCGTATTCATGGTATATTTCCTGAAGATTTTCATGGCTTTTTGCTATGCTAAAGCGATGGTGGTAAATAATTCTTGTTATTTCGTTTAGTCTTTGGAATATGTCTTGTAATTCTTTAATTGCGTCCAGTTGTTTTTGTGTGACAAAATACGCGGAAATTGATTTTTTCGCTGTATCTGGGACTTCTTCTATTGTTGAATAAGTTTCTTTTACTTCGTCATAACCATCCGCAGGATAATCTTCGGTTTTTATGAACTCTTTTCTTGTTTTGTAAACAACAGGAATCAATTTTTGGGCGCGTTTAAGCAAATTATTTAATTCTAATTCATGGGATTTTCTGGGCAAAATAAGAGGATTTTGAAAGCCTGTATTCAAAACATAATGTTTTTTATCAAGCGGAACGAAAATACCACGAAAACGTTCAGGAATATTTTTAAACTGTTCTTTTGTTATTTTTTGACGAAAATCGAATTCTTTGGCTTGCATCCCATAATCTACGGTGTTATATGAAACGCTCAAATGTTCCATGTATGTGTTAAACAATTCTTTGAATACAGCAGCATGCATTAATACTTGGTTTTTAGGATTTTCTTTTTTGTAATCGCTGATGTTAAAAAAGCCTTTGCCACAAACCAATGGGTCATAGATATCTGGATAGGTTTTTGATAATTCGTGAGCGTTTTTTAATTCGCGAATCTTTTTAAAAAATTTGCCCATAATAACCTCTTTAAAATAACTTTCGAGATTATTATAGGCAAAAGAAAACACAAGTCAAATTTATCTTGCGACTTCGCCTTTGATGGCTTCGTGGCACACATAGTCTTTTAATACAAAACCACCTTGGGCGGACCAATTCAGCAACCCGTTCCAGTGGTTGTCCGGAATTTCTACGGTTGGTAATTTCTTAGGTTCACGAGAAAGTTGCTCTTTGACTTGGTTTATGTGGTTTTCATAAATGTGGACATCGTGTAATTCACCACGAAGAACACCTGGTTTGTATCCCAATTCTTTTGCATAAAGCAACAACAACATTGCATACGATGCGATATTATATGGAATACCCAAAAACATATCGCAAGAGCGTTGTGTCCAAATCAAATTTAGTTTGCCATTGTGAATTAAAATTTGATGCATAATATGGCATGGTGGCAAAGCCATTTTGTTTTGGTCTGTTGGATTCCAAGCGCTAACAATCAAACGACGATTGTTTGGATCTTTTTTAGCGGTCGCTATTGTTTTTGCTAATTGATCAACACCAGGTTTTCTTGTTTTATAATTTTCAAGTGGGTTTTCTGGCTTCC
>JAGCOU010000057.1 GCA_017642565.1 Alphaproteobacteria bacterium
ACTGGTGGTGGTGCATTTCTTGAATTTATCGAAGGCAAAGAATTACCTGGTATCAAAGCTCTTGAAAAATAAAAAATCTCGATTTTTATATACTAAAATTGGCGAATCGGGTAAAAGCATGTTATAATCAATCTGTAATTCAGTGTAAAAAAGGGGTTTTGTCATGTCACTGGTACCTATTGTTATTGAAGAATCTCCAAAGGGTGAACGTTCTTTTGATATTTATTCACGTCTTTTACGGGATAGAATTGTTATGGTTTCTGGTCCAATTGAAACAAATATGGCAAACACTATTGTGGCGCAGTTGTTGTTTTTGGAATCTGAAAATCCAAATGCTGATATTTCTTTGTACATTAATTCGCCAGGGGGTGAAGTGTACGCTGGTTTGGCGATTATGAATACGATGCAGTATATTAAGCCAAATGTATCAACCATAGGTATGGGTGTGGTTGCATCTATGGCATCTGTGTTATTAGCAGCGGGTGAAAAGGGTAAACGTTTCTTGTTGCCAGATGCTACTGTGATGATACACCAACCATCAGCAGGAACCCAAGGTATGATTACTGATATGGAAATTTCTGTGCGCGAAGGTCAAAGATTGAAAAAACTTATTACACAAAAGATGGCAGAATTCACAGGTCGCAAAGAAAAAGAAGTTTTTGACGCTATGGAACGTGATAACTGGATGGATGCGGAAAGCGCCAAAAAATTCGGTCTTATTGATGGTATTTTGACACGTAAATAATTTTATAAAGGGTTTATAAAATGAGTGACGATAAAACACAAAACACAACACCAGAAAACGCACAACAGTTTTGCAGCTTTTGTGGAAAATCTGTTTATGAAGTAAAAAAGTTAGTCAGTGGACGCGGTGTTTGCATTTGTGATGAATGTATAAATTTGTGTAATGATATTATGGCTGATGATAAACAGACAAAAATATCACAAGAGTCGGCATCTTTGCCGACACCGTCACAGATTTATAATTTCCTTAATGAATATGTTATTGGTCAAGATAGCGCAAAAAGAACTTTGGCTGTGGCTGTGTATAATCATTACAAAAGAAACAGTGCGGCTGTTGCGTCTAATGTAGAAATTCAAAAATCAAATATTTTGATGATTGGTTCAACAGGAACTGGAAAAACTTTGTTTGCTCAAACTTTGGCGCGCGTGTTGGATGTTCCGTTCGCTATTGCTGACGCAACAACTTTGACCGAAGCAGGCTATGTGGGCGATGATGTTGAATCTGTTTTAACGAGATTATTACAAAATGCTAATTTTGATGTAGAGCGCGCACAAAAAGGTATTATTTATATCGATGAAATAGATAAAATTTCAAGAAAATCTGAAAACCCATCTTTGACACGCGATGTATCAGGTGAAGGCGTTCAACAGGCTTTGTTAAAGTTAATTGAAGGAACAGTTGCAAATGTACCTGCGGGTGGTGGTGGACGTAAACACCCTGGGGAAACAACTGTGCAATTGGATACAAGTAAGATTTTGTTTATCTGTGGTGGTGCGTTTGATGGACTTAATAAAATCATTGCATCGCGGACTTCTGCGCGTGCGGGGATTGGTTTTGGTGCAGATGTTGCGGATAAACAAGAACGCGAAGAAAAAAATAGATTGGCTGATGTTCAATCAAGCGATTTAGTAAAATTTGGTATTATACCTGAATTGATTGGTCGTTTGCCTATTGTCACAACTTTGGAAGCGTTGGACGAAGATGCGTTAATTAAAATCTTAACAGAACCAAAGAACGCGATTGTGAAACAATATGCGGCTATGTTGGAAATGGATGGTATTAAATTGACTATTACCAAAGATGGATTGCAAGCCATAGCAAAACAGGCTATTGAGCGCAAGACAGGTGCGCGCGGACTTCGTTCTATATTGGAAAAGATTTTATTGCAACCGATGTTTGATGCACCAGATAAGACTGATTTGCAAGAAATCGTTGTAGATGCAGATGTTGTCGCTGGCAAAAAAGCACCGATGGAAATATATGCAGAAACAAAAAAGGCTGCTTAAATAAAAAACGATAAAAATAAAAAACCGATTTTTTTATAATCGGTTTTTTTTTATTCTTTGCAATATCCCCACAATTTATTTGTGCCTGTGTTAATATAAAAATCTCGGTGTAATGTATCACCAGTCAAATCATGATGTCCATTATTGTCGTCATCAACCCACTGAGAATTTATCCAAGTTCCATTTAAATTATTGCATTCTGTTGTAAGTTTTGGGACAAGGGCGTCTTTGACACTTTGTGCTACTTTATTAACTTCTGATAATAAATATTCGGACAATACATACGAATTGTCTGTTGTTCTGGTGCAGTTTTGAAGAGCGTATATCACGAGTTGCTGATACAAACTGCCGACATAGTATTGTCCACATGTTTCATATAATTCGGAATTGATACCTTGTGGTGCCTGGGTGCCACCTATGCATGTTTGACCTTCGTTAAAAGGACAGGGGTGACATTCTGTTGCGTGATCTGCGTCATAATAATAATTTCCTGGATTGCCATTTGTTGCATTATACAAATAGTAGCCAAATTTACAACTCGTGTATCTTTTGTTGTAATACCTACAAGCACTGATATACGAAGAATAATTATTGGATGAGGTTTGAGTCGTTAAAATATCAGAGCGCGAGAAAGGGTTTACCAAAACTTGGTTGCATAATGCTCGCCGTGCGTAATAAGATTCCCCTGGGGCATATCTGCGACAACCATAAGGATACGAATGTGTAATATCACTAGCCGGGACTGCGCATATATCAGTAGCAAATTTTGCCAATAATTCAGGACACGATTGTTCAATTGTTAAATCTGTTACACCTTTCATCGTTTTTACCAAAGTTGCAAGTCCATCAGAACCACCACCGTAAAGATTGCTGCAAGTGTTTAATTTATCTTCACACATTTCTTCGGATAATTCCATAGTTTGAACAAATCCGATTTGAGAGTTATCAGTAACAAATTTTTTCAAAGAATCTGATTGTTTCAAATAACATTCGTTTACAACATGCAGGCATTCAGTTTTTACTGTTTGAACAATTTTTTGTTGTGATTGATATATTTCTACAATTGCTTGACGTAAAAATTCGTTCCAAGTTTCATCTGCGTCATCTTGGCATAAATCTAAATTTTTTTCAGCGAAGACGCGTTTTTTATTCAACATAGAAACAAAAGTTGTGTTTTGATTGTTTTTTAAGATATCGCCTTCTAGTGAAATTTGTTTTTCGATTTGATAAAATTCTGGAGAATAAATAGGCGCCCCTGTCGAAGCATTTAGGTATTTGCCAGAAAAATCTAGGCAGTGTATATAATCTTCGCCACATACAGAATCAGCAGTTAAACTTTCACGAACCTTGGCAATACAGTTGTTGATAGTCAAAGAATTGTGTGCGTTATAGTTTTCGAGTCTTGAATCTTGCATTTTATGTCTGGTCTGTCTTATTGCGGCATTTGCAGAATTAATTTTGTTTTTAAGATTGTTTTCCAGTATCGCACAGTCATTTTCTATGTACATACCGTATGCAGATGCAACCATTTTAAAATCAGCTGATTCACAAGATGATTTTACCAAATCTTCACACTGAGAATGGACCGCGTTAAATAATGCTTCGCCTGAGAGATTTGCGATATCAGTTCCACCGATAAGATTTGTTGTTGTCCAAATGTCTTTTATGTTTCCACCAATGTCCAGTTTGCCCGCGGTCGATAAAGATTGCTGTTTAGAATTGTTAAGAACGGTCGTTATATTTTGCAAAGCAGTCGCGCTGTCCGAAGAATCTTTTTTAAGTGCGCTTTCGCCCGCAGAAGCGGATATCATTGCTTTGACTTCATTAGAACTTTTAGAAATTACATCCAAATTTAGACTTTCGAAATCTTTCAAACTGGTATCTGTTTGAGATAATAATTTTTCTTGTTTTTGAATGTCTTTGATTTTCGAAGAGCATACACATCTGCGATAATTTTCGTTTTGCGCGGCGCAAAATTGATCCATGCATGTAAAGTAAGCGTCACGACAAGAATTATAATTTTCGCCAAAGGTTTTTGTTTTTACAGTTGTGGTCGAACGCGCAACGCGTTGTTTTGAACCCGCAGAAGGCGAGACGGTGTTTGTTTTTTGAACGGCGGACCTTCCAACCACAGATTTTGATACAGCATTACGTGCTGTGTTTTTTGAATTTGTGTTTGTATTGCGGGATACCACAGTTCGTTTTTTCGCAGAACGATTTACAACTGTCGAATCGTTTCTTGTCGCAGATTGACGCGAAACTGTATTTGCATCACGAACAGCCGCGCTGGCAGAACCAACGCATAAAAACACCCCGGTTAAAATAAGACAAATTTTTCTCATTTCCCTTGTACTTTATAATAATAACAAAAATTGAGCATTTTAAGCAAGGGTATTTTGCAAAAAATCAACCATAAAAATTTTTCACTTGTTGAAAATTTTGAAATTTGGTAAAATACTCATATCAAAATAAACAAAAGAGGGAAAGAAAATGTCAACAAAATTTGTCAACACGCTGGAAGCCGCAGAAACCTACA
>JAGCOU010000058.1 GCA_017642565.1 Alphaproteobacteria bacterium
CCAAAAATTTTCGAATACGTAAAAACAAAAATCGATTTTCCACAGGCTAGTATATATGTCGAGAACGCGCATGGCTATTTTGGGGATTATCGTATTATTGATTCTTCAAAATATCAAAAAAACAACAAAATAGACCTTAAAAATTTTTGTTTTGGACCTTTTATTGATTTTGACCGATTGAAAGGTTCTGAAATTTTTTCCATAGATGATTTTTTTGTTCAATACACTCCAGGCACACAAAATATCACTGTTTGGGATCACAATGAAATTGATAACCGTCCAAGACAAATTAATTGGTTTGATCGCGAAGACAAACAACAACCGATTGTATTTGAACCCGTGCTGTGTTTAAATGGTGTACCCAAAAAAGTATATCCTGTGTTAAGCAAAAACCAATCTGTCATAGAAAATCATGTTTTTAATGCGATTACAAAAATTGGATTTGACAGATTTCCTGGTCATGTAACCGACCAAAGATTTTTCAAATTTGTTCCTTCAAAAACAAAAACAAATTTTGATTCTGGTGTATTATTTAAACGCGAACAAGATTCTTTTGAATGGATTTTAATAGACAGTGCCAATATCAAATTCACAGCATATTCGTTCTACAAAGGCACATGTATTCAAGCTCGCCAATTTAATACAAGTGTGGAATTGATAAAACATTTAGAATTTTTAAAACAGATACGCGATATATATCTTGTAAAAACATATGGCAGACAACCATAAAAACAAAGCCCACATTTGTGGGCTTTGTTTATATTCCTAATCTGTGGTGTAATTTGAACATAAATATCGATTCGTTTCCAAAATCATCTGTGTTATTTGGATTAACACGATAAATAAACCCAAGACCCGCATCAGTAAATTCACCAATTGGACGTTTATAAGACGAAGAAAATCTTAATTCACGTTTTTGAGACGATAAATCTATTTCTTCTGTGTGCGGATTTAACGCAACAACTTCGTATTCGCCATCGTTTTCTACAACTTCCAAATCGGCATAATCATAGCCCATTTTGCCACGAACCACCGCCAAAGGCATCGCCGCTGTAAATTCAAAGCCACCAACATCAACACCCAACACAAACGCATTTGATTCAATATTCGATAATTCTGTTATCAAACCAGAACCAATATCAGCACGCGTATTCGCAAAAGTCGCACGCGCCAACAATTTTACATTATCAACCGGCTCATATGTCGCGACTGTATCAATATATTGAGTATTTGCCCCATTCAGCGCAATCAACCCATCACTATACATTCCCAACACTGTATTAGTTTCGTGCATATTACCAAACGATACATTAAACCCAAATTTGTCAGTATTATATTCCGCGTTCAGCGCAGCGCCATTTGCAAATCCCAATCTTTCTGGTTCAAATTGCGAAGATATTTCTGGGTCGTTTTCTAATAAATTTTCATTTGTTATTGCACCTGAAAACGCGCGTGTTCCAAATGCAATTTTTCCCATTTTATATTTCGCCCCAACAGACATAGCGTTTGCAGTCAAACCCAAAACGCCATTTGCGCGACCGTCAAAGCGCGACATACCGTCTGTCAAAAATCTTTGATAGTTCGCATCTATATCATACCTAGTTCCATTGAACGCGACACGCAAACTATCAAGCCCGTTAAGATTGTCATTATACGCGCGCGCCGACATAGCCATATCAAAAGTCCAATCACCAATTTGACTGGTCTTTTTATTTGAAGAATCAACACTAAATTCACCCAACACATCACCCATATAAAGCCCGTGTCTCGAATTTCCCCCCATAGCTATATCTGCAGTCCAAACACGTGGCAAAGATATACTGCCGTCTGCACTTTCGAGAACATCAAAGAACGTAGCCTTGATTGTCCCCCGCCCTGTCAAAGACAAAGCGTTTGATGCCCGCGAAGATGCCGTTCTCCAATATGAATTTCCAGCCGAAGACACAATGGTATCTTTGTTAGAATAATAATAAACATTAGTTCCTGGTCTGGTTGCGCGCTCAAGATTTATCATACCATAACCAAAAGTTTCTTTGAAAGTATTCAAATAATCGGCATTAGATGTACTTGTTGGCAAAACATACATATCCTGCAGATAACTAATTAATAAATCAGTTGAAGTCCACGCCAAGCCAGTTTCAGGATTTGTTCCCAAATAAGGTCCGTCTGCAGTTAATGCTAGTAACAAGAATATTTGCTGAGAAGACATATAATCAAATGCGCTTTTGACCAAAGCAACAGAGCCAGCCATTGCCGCCGCCGCTTCTGTATCCGTAACACCCGGCGCAGCAAAACACCACGGATTCATCGCGCCACCATTGCCAGAGCCTGTCAAACCACACATACGAGAAGAATACATAATTGTATCATCGTCTGCATCTGCCCACGTAGACAATCCCAGTTTCCCAACATTTTCAGCAGAATAATCATCGACTTGTATATTATATGTTCCTGTTTTGCTTTGAGGCTTGACCGCAACAACAGTCATAAACAAATTCTGTAAATCAGAATAAATAACAGGAGCAAAATTTTCAAAAGTCGCCTTTTTTGGTAACCACAAACTATCACCATCTGACACCACACTATAACCAGCAGGGTTTATCAAAATCGTTGACTTTCCAGAAAGTGTAGCATAAGTAGGTTGTCCTGTACATCCGCCTTCAAAAACACACTTGGCATCCAAACCCGGGGTATTCACACTTGTATCATCCCCTGTATTCAAATTATAATTAGAATTTATTCTGCCAAGATAATCAACCTTTGCCAGTGTTGCTGCATTTGAAGAACCACCATTAATTATCGCAGAATACGAAAAGTTTGCATCATCCACAGTCGCATAATTTGACTGATATGATTCTGCTGGCAACGCCAGATTAACAATAACATTTGGCGTATCAGTTAAACGCAAAGTATCATAAATCGCGGCATAATTTTTATAATCGCTTGTCGTCAATTCTTTCGTAAGCGTCAAAGCATTTTCATCCCCTAACGAATACATTTGATTGATACTTCCATCTGCATTTGAATCTATATACAAAGTATCACCAATAAGATATCCATTATATACATTGTCAGAGGCATCTGTTGCAACGAAACTATCTCCGGATACAGATGTCACAGTTAAATTAGTTCCGTTTGCCAAAGACAAACTCGTCAATTCATCACCGGTCTTTAAATAAGTACCAGTAATTTCTGTTTCTGTTGTATCAACCCACGCGTTTCCTGCACCCGTTTTATACACAGTCAGTTGTCCGTTTGGAATAAACCCAACAAAATCGCCGACTGTTCGTCCACCCTCTTCCCAGCCTGCTATTATCTTAGCCGCCTTGGTATCGCTGTTTGATGCCATGCCAAACACAGTTCCGCCACCAGACAAATCAAACGCAGAATTTTCTGTGCCACCATTTAAATTGAAATATTTATTAGAATTTTCCAAAGCCGCTGTTTTTGCCGCCGTACACGCATCAGAATCAGGATCATTCTTGCACGCCGATACAACAGTATTTATTTGCGTTGAATCAATCCAAGTAATAGTTCCATCTATCGCGCTGCCTGTTTTATTTACGCCTGTTCCAGTAATCATCGCAACATTAACCGGCGCCCCACCACCTGGTACAGAAGCATAAGGCAAACTCGATAAATCATAGGGAGACAAATCGCTCGTCAATCTTATTGTCCGCATACCTTCGTATCCACGCACAAACGCATTGTAAGCATGCGCAACCATCAAATAATTAAACGTATCTTGTAACGATACATTAGACATATAAGCAAAATCCTGAGAATCTTCCCACACAGAAAAATCAGATGGACATCCAGTTGACGAACAAGCTGGTCCATAAGGCAAATTCAGCGCAAACAATTTTGACGCATCGGTTGTTGTATTTTGGTTATTATTGTTATTCGGTCTTTCACCACTTGAACCACCGGACCCACTGCCACCGCCATCGTCATCAAAAACCTTGGTTAATAAAACCACCCCTCCAAGCACAGCCGCGACCCCAACTGCAGACAAAGCAATCACATGTGTTGAAGACAGACCGCTAAAAAATCCGTATTCTTCACCTTTGGTTGCGACTTTTGATTTCTGTTGATATTGCTTAATTTGCCTGTCGCAATTGGACGCATCCGCGCCATACATTTGTAAAACCTGAATAGCGCGTTTATCATTATTCATAACTGCAGTACACACCAACGACAAGCCAGTAGAATCAACAAAATTAACATCAGTGCCATTATTAATTAAAAATTGAACTGTTTGAATATCGCCGTTTCGGGCAGCGACCAAAAGTTTAGACGCATTTTGAAATTCTTCCATCCCTGCGGCAAAAGACACGCATGGTATCAAAAACCATAAAACGCCCAAAAATCTAATAAATTTCATAAAGACATCTCTCTTCATTAAGAAAGTTTACCATAAAAAACAACAGTCTGTCCAGAATTTTTACTTATAATAATAATGGTATTTTTCCTTTGATTTAATGTGCGATTTTTGATATAGTATACGGGAAGAGAGAATATGAAAACTCGTGCTTTATTTTTTTCGAGTCTTTTATTGTTCGCACCAACTTTCGTTTATGGTGCGTGTTCTGTTGCTAATTTAACGCGCTGTCTTGATTCAGTTTGTGCAATTAATATCGGCGCAAATCCGGCGGCTCGTTGTCAGTATTGTGGTTCTGCTTCTGCTGGGACACCTGAAAAATCCACGGCGATGAAATCTGTATCTGCTGGCACATCTACGAAATACATAATCAGCGACAAAGAATTAAAAAAGGCACCAAAAGACCCTGGTCAACGTTATGTATGGGCAACCGAAGAATGTTTAAAGAAAGTTTCTGGTTGCACCGCAGACGATGTCACTGATAATTATGATTCTTTGATTGAACAATCATGTACAGCGGCGGGCATATCTGCAGAAATGTCAAATTTGACTGCCAAGATGAACAAAGAAAAAACAAAAACAGAATGTTCCAACGAAATTGAAACATGTATGATAGCGAACAACCGTTGCACTGCTGGTTATAACAAATGCGAATCGGATGCTGATTTTGATAAATATTTTTCAGAATGTGGTGTGGCATCTGCTGGTTGCGATTCGTTTCTTGCTGAAATCCGCACTAATTTGACATCGGCTCGCAATAGTGCTGTTGCCAACGCGGACAAGATTTTACAAAAAATAGTAAACGCATACAAAACTGCGCGCGAACAAAGATTGGCTTCTTCGCAAAACTCTTGCAAGAACAACAAAGCAGTCACAGATTGCGTCTCACGCGTGTGCAAAAATAATATGCCGAACCAATGCAAAGTCAAAAGCGAAGGCGAAGAAAGCATAGCAATGGAATTATGTAAATTTTATGAAATAGCATGCCAAAGGTTGAAATAATAATGAAACAGAACAAAAGATTTTTTATTTCATCTCTGTCCATAATTATGGCTTTGTGTTTCATGTTCACAGATAACGCAAACGCAGCACCAAGAACTGCTGTGCGCGGAACAGCAACAACTGCGCGCAAATCTGTGACAAGCGCTAAACAAGCGGCTGTCGCCGAAACTGTTGAAGAAACAACAGCCAAAGAAGAAGAACCAACACCAACCGCAACAGATGCGCCAATCATTTTAAACAAATCAAATCAATTCGAAGTAGCAGTATCAGCAGTTCTTGAATCTGCTGCACCAGATAATTCTTTTGCAGAACAAATTCGTAAACAACGCGAAGCGCGCAACGCTTCGGTTGCTCGCGATGCTGCTGCATCTGCTCAACAGAACGCTTTGAAATCTGGTTCGAATGTTTGTGACAAAGATTTGCGCGAATGTATGAAAGAAAAATGTGGCGAAGATTTTGTAAAATGTGCATTGGATGGCGACACAATATTCGGCGATAAATTAAATTCTTGCAAACGCAATACAACTTGTTCTGGCGAAGAATTCACCCTGTTTTCCAGAGAAATTAAGGCAGACCGTGATTTAAATGTCCGTCTATTGTCGTATGAAAATGTTGTAGAATGTGGAAATCAATACAACGCATGTCTGGTTAATGAATGCGGAAAAACATTTGATAAATGTTTGGGCAAAACTGCTGCAGACAGCGCAATTCAAAAATGTTCTGTAATCGCCACAGATTGCAAAGAGGCTGATTCTGGTCTCGCATCCAGATTTGGCACAGCAATTGGAAAATTGCGTGGCAGTGCCGAAGCAAATGTAAAAAAAGACGAAGAACGTTTATATAAACTGCGTGATTTAATGTCTAAACAGTGTAAAAGTTTGGGCGCAGCATTTGACGAACGCAGTTTTGATTGTGTCTATACCGTTAATTTCTTTGCGGGCAACGACCAAAACAAACCAACTGCATCACGCAAAGCTTATGCAGGTTCTTCATTTACATGTATGCAAGAATGGTTTGGTATAAATGCAACCACATTCAAAGAAAACGCATACCGCGAAACCCGTTCCCAAACAGCCGCCTCTTCCGCTATGTTGGGCGCAGGTCTTGGCACAGCCGCAGGTCTCGTGACATCTGGTGCAATTGACCGCGCAATCACAACCCAAAAAGCCAAAAAAGATTTTAAAGCGGAATGCGAAAAGGCCGCAGGTGGGAAAGTAAAAATCAAAGATGGAAAATGTTTCGATGCAAAAACCGGTCAAGAAATAAAAGTTGATGAAGACGAAACAATAAATGATAACGGTGGTGGCGATAATGGCGGTAATAATGGTGGTAACAACGGCGGCAATAATACGCCACAACCGGCAGATAATAATAATGATACCCCCGTACCGGCGAACGCTAACTCCTCGGGGGGGGGGGACACCTCAGCAATCCTAGCTGACTTTGAATTTAACGAAGGACCCGAAGAATTTGTAACAGAAGAGGAAGTTGAAGAAACAGAAGAAATGAAACAATATGAAGAGGATAGAAAAAACAAAAAACGTCATACACTGTGCACAGACGAAGATTTTAAAGCATCTAACCATACCAAAAACGCAAAAACAGGTTGGTATGATAGCAACAAACATTGTGTTGCACATACATGTAAGGACGGATACGAACTAGCAAAAGACGCAAAAGGTAATTCGCAAGGATATTGTAAGGAAAAGAAATAACAATAAAAAAACAAAAATGATTAAAAAAGCTTTATCTTTACTAACAATATTTTTAACACTGAATACAGTGGTTGCTTTTGGTGACCAACCAACAAAAGATAACAATTCAATAGATAATGCTTCTGTGAATGTTGCTGACGAATTATCAAATGTCATTGATAAAATAAAACAACATACAAATTTTGCTACCCAAGGACCACTATCTATCCCAACAAAATATATGAACGATAAAACGGTTAATTCGTTAATAGAAGATAAGGAAACGGCTTGTAAACATATTTCTGTCAGTAAAACCTCAGGTGAAAAATCACATGAATTAACAAAAACTGAAAAAAAACAGAACACAATAATAGATTGCGTTGTTGTTTGTGCAGAGGGCTATACACGAAGTTCTAGATTTAATTGCACTCAAAATAAAACTAAATCTAGCACACAAAAACAAAACAACACAAAAAAACAACCTGTTGTTGAAATAACAGACAAAGATAGAAAGAACGCAAAAAAATTATGTGAACAAGACGGCAAACATGTATATGACGGTACTAGATGCAATGAAAAGACAGATACCACACAAGCTGATGACACAAAACAATTCAGGGCTGATTCAGAAAAATTAGCCGCCGCATTCAAAACGACTGTTGCCAAATTAAATGCCAAAAGCGAATAAGGTAGACAATGATTATGAAACGTAAATTTTTATTGATGTTATTAATATGTTGCCCGATGGTATCGGTATCTTTTGCTGCAGCAAGTTATAATATTTCAGATTTGACCGCAAAAATAACAAGCGCAAATTCAGTTAGCGAAGCAGCAGAGTATTACAGAGCCGCACGACAAGAAGTGAATAATCATTATAGCAACGTAAGCGACGAAGATAAAAAAGAAGCCGAAAAGCAAGCTAACGCAAACATAGCCAACGCGACAGCTGGTGAAACACCAACGGACGAAGAAGAATCAAATGATAGTTCTTCCAAAGACGACAAAAATAAAAAAGACGAAAAACCAGTAAAAGATTTTGATGCCGAAGCTTTATCAAAAAAACAAGATGCGTATAATGATGCCAAGGCAAACGAACAATCGTTGGCAAATCGCACTTTGACTGCTGCGACAACTGCTGCAACTGGAATTGGCGGAATGCAACTGGCCCAGGGTCTTGCCGAACAAAAAGCTGACAAGGCCGCTGAACAAGATATGGATGCATATATTGCGACTTTCAAATGCACCTATGGGAACGGCAAACAGGTCAAAGCAAGTGCCGAAGAAATCGAATTACCTGGCGGAAACGATGCCAATATGATGAAATACAGGGATGAATATTTTGCACTCGCCGAAAGTTTAAAGGTCCGTAAAAACGCGCTCGGCATGACACCTGGAATCGAAGCCGAAGAAATTCTGGATAAATCACAAATGGGTCTTTATGATGACGACTTCATGGGCATAACCGAAGGTTCCTATGCATCACTTTATCGTGCAAAAATGCTGGGCAGCGAAAAAGACCAACAACAGATTGACGAAGAAAAAAAGAAATCTAAAAACCGCGTAATCGCTGGTGCTGTGGTTGCAGGTGCGGGTGTTGTCGGTGGCGTAGTTGGAAACAGTTTGATTAATGGTAAAATCGGCGAAAAATTAAAAGAATCCATAAAAAATAAAAAGGCAGGCAAAGAAACTCAGGCCTTGTTAAAGAAAGAAGTTGCTGCACTTGATGATTTAAAGAAATGTTTAAAATCTGCCGGTGTTAAAGACACAGACGATTTGACATTCAAAGAATTTTATCCATCTGTGTTGTTAATCAAAGGCATGAACTGCAAAAATGATTTGCTGGAAGATGATATGAAAGACGAACCTGCAAAAGATTTATTCAACGATAAAACCGATGCTACCTCAGTATTGTTGATGCTGACAAAATCTTTCGGAGATGCTAACGCAGGACGCATGATTGGATGCAAAATTACGGAAACAAATGATTGTATCAGCCATTTACAAAGCTCCCTTGACTCTGTGGAAAAGGCATTCAAAGAAGCCGAAGAAAACGATAAAGAAGAAGCAAAATCTCTCGGTATAGATTTAAGCGATTTTGCAACTGGCGCAGGCGAAGGTCTCGGCAGCGCCGCTTCTATGTTTGGCGGATCATTGTTATCTAAAATTACTGGCACAACCACCACTGACGAAGATGATGAGGAAGAATAAAGAATATAAAAAAACACCGCGCAAAGCGGTGTTTTAATTTATAAGACAAAAACAATTATTCTGCTTTTGCTTTCTTAGAAGTTTTTTTTGCTTTTGGTGCTTCTTCTGTCTTTTCTTCTTCTTTTACTTCTTCGACCTTTTCTTCTGCTGCTTCATCGCGGCTCTGCTCTGCAGAGACGGATTCTTCTTCAACTTTCTTTGTTCCAAAAGTCAATTTTTTACCAGCGACCAAAGCGTCAATTTCATCTTGTGTTTGTGCTACATAAATTTTTACATCTACGATAACATCTGGATGCAAAGCGATTTTTGTATCAAACACACCAACAGATTTAATTGGTGACCCCAACAAAACCTGAGCTGATTCAACATTAACACCAGCAACTTCTTTCAATTCACGTGCAATATCACGAGAAGATACAGAACCATACAATTGACCTGTATCGCCAGCCTGACGAATCATGTGTAATTTAGCATTTTTAACTGCATCAACTTTTGATTCAGCAGCTTTCTTGGCATTTTCGTGTCTTGCGACAATTTCTGCTTTTTTGGCTTCAAACAAAGCGACATTTTCTTTTGTGTAACGCATTGCTTTGTTGTTTGGCAACAAATAATTACGAGCATAACCAGTCTTTACTTCGACTGCGTCACCAATATTGCCTAATTTAGTAATTTTTTCTGTTAATATAACTTTCATTTTATCTGTCCTTTTTTCAAGTTAGGGTCTTTCAACCCAGATTATTTTATAAATCGGTAAGAATGGTATAGATGCGCCGTTGTTGGCAAGTGCAGTGTACAAATGCTACATAAACGCGCCAACAACCAGCAGATATGCCATTATAACCGATTTTAGCCTAAATTATTTCTAACAAATGGCATCAACCCCAAATGACGAGCACGCTTAATAGCCTTAGCCAAAGCACGTTGATCCTTCTGTGACACACCAGATATACGAGATGGAACGATTTTTCCACGTTCTGTGATATAGTGTGACAATAATTTAATATCTTTGTAATCAATCACTTTGCCTTTCAAAGGATTAGATTTTTTACGATAAATTGCTGCACGAACTGCCATTATGCCACCTCTTCTTCTGTATTTTTCTTCATCATGATAGAAGGTGTCTTAGACAATTCTTCAACACGGACGTTCAAGAAACGAATAACATCTTCATCAATACGTGAACGACGTTCTAATTCTGTGATTTGATTGCCAGGCAATTCAATGTTCAACATAACATAGTGCGCCTTGCGATTCTTACGAATAACATAAGCCAAATTTTTCAAACCCCAAAATTCAGTGGATTTCACATCACCACCCAATTCTTTGATTATTTGTGTAAATTTTGCCGCTTTTTCTTTAACTTGCGGTTCAGTCAAGTCCTGACGAAAAACCAGGACACTTTCATAGTAAGCCATTTTATTTCCTTTGGTTTATATCAGCCGACCAGGCCCATCCCAGTCAGCAGGAACACACCAATTATGAAGATTTTTTACAAAAAAGCAAGTATTTTTATGCTTCCCATTATATATATGTATTAAATCCCTGTTGACACGTGCATAAAAATTTTACTAAGATTTGATTAAAGTAAGGGGTAAGGGATGAAAAAATTCCACAGAAATCTTAATATAATGTCCGTTTTTACAGCGGTTTTGTTGATACTTGCGCTGATTTTTTGGCGAACATTTCTTAATATCGCGATAACGAATATTATCCTTAACGGTATTATTATCGGCACGATATTTTTTGGAATTGGGCTGTGCTTTGTAAATATGTTTAAATTGTTACCAGAATACAATTGGATGCATGCATATTTCAAAGGTCGCGCAAATTACGGTTTTTCACCAAAATTACTGCGCCCTATTTCGCTGGCACTGCGTAATAAACATTTGCATATCAGCACATCAGATTTAACAGAATTGCTCGATTTGGTTGCGGTAAGAATCGAAGAAGAACGCGATTCGGTCCGCTATGTGACAAATACTTTGATTTTTCTTGGTCTGCTTGGCACATTTTGGGGCTTGATTATCACTGTCGGCGGTTTTGCACAAATATTAATGAACATTAATTTTGACAGTGCCTCTGTGTTGCACGAAATGCAGTTGGGAATGGCGGGGCCATTATCAGGCATGGCAACCGCATTCACCAGTTCTTTGCTCGGCTTGGCGGGCAGTTTGATTGTCGGCTTTCTTGGGTTGCAATTACAATTTGCCCAAACAACTATGTTTAACGAATTGTCCGACTTTATGTCCCAGCATATTTTACAAAGACCAAGCGAAGATAAATGCAATCAAATATGCGAATGCGCCCCTGTCAAAGAAGACACATACACCAAAATTTCTGAAATGTTTGATTCTTTCACAAGCGCCGGCTATGATGTTCGTCAATTAACTAGATTGGACAGATATCCTATTATCGTTGCTGTCGGAACTCACGAACAGTTGTTTATTGCCACATTGTGTGACGACCGCAATCTTTTACAGTCCATTTTAAAACAACTCGATTTATGCTTTGCGGATACTTTGGACAACATCCACATAAACACCACGGTATTTTGCGTATCTTCAAATAATGTTGACCTTGGTGATCGTGTAAAACGTTTTGCCACAACAGAGGCACTAGACAATTATTTGATGAAACATCCAAACAATATTCCTGAAACTAGCGAAGACAAAGACACATTTGCTGCTTATGCAGAATACATAGACGCAGTTATGGAATACATATCAAAATAAACAGTTTATCAAGAGAGAGGGGAAAAACCATGTTAAACGTAAGATTCAAAGACAAAACAAATGCATGGCCAGGCTTCGTAGATTTATTTTCTAACCTGGTAATCATTTTGATATTTTTATTAATCGTTTTTGTGTTCTTGTGGACAACGACCAGCGTGTTCAATAAAAATTCTGGTGCAAAACGCGTTGCAGAATTGCAAGAAACTCAACAGGCCCAGGCTGAACAAATTGAACAAATGACTGCCGACAAACAGGAAGCAGAACAATTGTTAATCGCTGCCCGCGATGCTTTGGAAAGCCAGGAACAAAAACTCGCATCACAACAGCAACAACAAGAAAATATCGCCAACGCTTACGAAAGCCAAATAGCAACTTTGACTTCCCAACAGGCTGAATTGGCCCAGCAAATTTCCCTGTTGACGGAACAATTAAAACTCGCCACAGAAGAAAAAGAACAACTGGCAGAAAATGGCGCAGAAGACCGTCAAGATATTCTGGACCAGGCAAATTCCGAAATTGAAGAATTAAATTTGCGTATTGCTGAACTAGAAGAAGCACTTGATACCGCAGAAAGGGTTGCCGCAGAAAAAGAAGTTGAATATGCTGAAATGTCAAATCGCTTGAACACAGCATTGGCAGAGAAAGTGGCAGAATTAAGTGAATATCAATCTATGTTTTATAAACAAGTAAAAACGGCTTTGGGTGAAAATTCATCTATTAAACCCGAAGGCGACAGATTCATAATCCAAAGCGATATTTTATTCAACAGTGGCTCTTATAAAATTTCTGCTGATGGAAAAAAACAGTTGAAAATATTGGCTGGGCTTATCAAAGATCTTGAAAACAAAATCCCAAGCGACATAGACTGGATTATTCGTATTGACGGACACACAGACAGCAAACCTGTGATTCCTGGCACAACGGCCTATTGGAATAACATGCAGTTGTCATTGTTGCGCGCCGCATCTGTCGCGGACGAATTCATAAGAAATGGTGTTTCAAAGCCAAGATTGATTCCAACAGGATTTGGCGATATGAATCCTGTGACAGACGGCAAAGATGCAAAAAGTCTTCAAAAGAACCGTCGCATAGAATTACAATTAACAAACAGATAAAACAAGACCGCCAAACTGGCGGTTTTATTTTATTTTTGTAAAACGTTGTAAATTCATTTTTGATATTATTTCTTCTGCTTCGTCAAAATGGCGCGCTATACTTTCTGTGTTGTGCGCATCATCACTAATCAGCACTGGCACATTGTTTTGCGCAACAGCACGCAATATACGATTTGACGGATAAGGCTCATAACAATCTTGTTTGTAAAACGAAGTATTTATTTCGATTGCAGTGTTTGATTTAGCCGCACTTTCAACCGCCCTATTCTCGTGTTCTGCCCATTTTTCTTCGCGCCCCAAACCAACTTTTTTCGGCAAATCCAGATGTGCCATCCAATCAAACAGCCCTGATTCAGCCGCACGCGCCACACCTTGCCAATATTTTTTCAATAAAATTTCTTGTGTTTCAGCATCTGCTGCTTTTAAGTCATGAACATTAAGAATTTTTCCACCATGTTCCACAAAATGTTTCGCACCAATAATATAATCTGGTCTTAAAATCTTCATTGTTTTTTGAAAATTATTTTGCCATCTGGCATCATCAAAAAAATCTACTTCCATACCAAACAAAACATTTATATCTGGTTTAGCACTGCGTGCACATTCAATCACAGAATAATTATTAAAGAAACGTTGAATAACTTCCTGAAAAGACGCCGAATACATGTTGCTGTACCCGCCGCGCATAGCATAATTATAGGCTCTTGATTTTTTTATATGCGGATGGACGATAAAATGGTTAGAAATCCCAATAGTCTTTAACCCTAGTTCCCTGGCACGATTCACCATTTCCATCACAGCATTTCGTCCATCAAAGCCAACTGTATGAGTATGTAAAGTATAATTTTGCATTATTTGTTTCTTGCTTTTAATTTTTTATATAACTTCAACTTGATAAATTGACGCACTTTGTCGGTATCAAATTTAACACCTGTGACACACAATTTATACAAAAAATCATTTAACCGTTGACTGAAATCATTATCGTTTTTGTGTTTCATAAATACAAACCCCTGACTAAAACCCAAACCGATTATGCACCAAAGGAATCATTTTGTCAACACAGCAAAAAACTTCATTTCTAGATAAATCAATAACACTAAAAAATAATATTTGCATTTTGTAAAAATATAGTTATAATAAGTGTCACCTTCGGGGCGTAGCTCAGTCTGGTAGAGTACTTGGTTTGGGACCAAGGTGTCGAAGGTTCGAATCCTTTCGCCCCGACCAGATTTAATAAAAAAGACCATCACAAGATGGTCTTTTTTATTAAACTGTTTATGTCGGCGCAAAAGGATTCAAAGAACATTCGGGAAGAAGGTTCGACCCGCAGGCGAGAGGCAGACGGCAGTATGCCGGTGAGCAAAGCGAATGAGCCAAGGGAGCGAAGTCCAAATTTATTTGGAC
>JAGCOU010000059.1 GCA_017642565.1 Alphaproteobacteria bacterium
CGGTTTTTGTTTTTGCTGTTCGCGGTTTGAAGAGAAACCCTTTGGTTCGAAAACAAGTAGATTGTGGAAGCATCGGGCCCCGCAAAATTTGAAAAATTTTGTGGGTGATAAATAGCGCACCACAATCGTCACGGTTTCCGCACAGGCATTTATGCCGAGCGACTACGCAGATGAACAATTAACAAATCTGCAAAAACGGATATGTTTAATAGAGTTTTTGCGTTTAGATTTGGTTATTGTTCATCAAGGCGCACCCGCTCCCACCAAAAGATACACCGCACTTCAAAAGTGCGGTTTTAACTTCCAATACAACCAAAATTATGCTAAAATATTCCCAAAAGGAGTATATAATAATGAACATTCATTTTGATATAAAGCAATCCTACGGTTTTTATTACCTGGGTATACCTGATGATAGAAAAGCCGAACAAAAAGAAATCCAACAAATAAAAGCAGAATGGCCAAGGCCCTATCCTTATATTGCATCTTATACACAAGAATCTTTGGATAGAGCAAAAGAAGGCTGGACTAAGACTGGAAAAACATACCATTTATTAAGCAAAGATGACAAAGGTTATCCTGTGACACACGAATATCCTGAATATTTTGATGGTGAAAATAAATTTATCGTTGTTAAACACTATGATGAATTTTATATTAGAAAAGTCACTCCTGTCACATGGAAACAGAATAAAGAAGGATTCCTTTATTTTGCATCAAGTGGTGACGGCCATCTATTGCACGATTTTATAGATCTTCCCACAAATTTAGGGACGCCAGGATTCGATGAAAAAACTTTGAAAGAATACTTTAATCAATTCTTTGCAACAGAAATGATTGTTAACCAAAGATACGAAAAAGAGCCACCTGTGTTAACAACAGAACTGGCCAACAGAAATTATACTTTAAAACAAGAGAACGCTGAATTAAAACAAAAGAATGAAACATTAGAGGCAGAAAATGCCAAGTTAACAAAAGAACTAGAGCGCGCACAAAAAGAAATTGAAGAATTAACAGCACACCTTCAAGAAATGGAACAAGAAACTCACAAACAAAACAACAAAATAAAATGGTTCAAAGACGCAGTAAAAAACACTAATGCTTTAAGTTTAAAAAAACTTAAAGAAACAGTAAAAACATTGTAAAAAAACAAATAAATGTTTTTAATCAGGATGCATTTCTGATAATTAGCTGTTTAACCATTTTTCTTTAAACTCTTTCACCTGTTGCATTAAATCAGTAAATTGCTGTTTGTTTTCTGCTCGATTAGTGCAAGCAGTCCCCCACAAAAATAAAAAAACGACCCATTCGGGGCGTTTTTTATCAATTTTAATTTTCGAGAATTTTTTCCACCATATAATGATGCAACCATTTACCATTTATAAAAACTTCATCATATTCAATGCCAGTTATAATAAAACCATGTTTTATACAATTTGCAATAGACGGAATATTATTATGACGAACCCCTGCCTGCATCTTATGAACACCATTTGCACGCGCCCATTTTTCACAAATATCAAAAAATTTACTACCTATACCATTATGCGTATATTTATCCAAGACAGTCATACCAATATCTGCGGTCGTTCCCATACAATAAGGATGCTTTGGTCGTTTTTTAGTTATTGAACAAGTACCTACAACATTTTTACCATCCCACACAGAAATAAAAAGATTATTAGGATCTTCGTATAACTTGATAGATTGTTCTTTATCTTTCTTGGGTTGACCAGCATATTGAAAAGTTTGTATAGCGCCAGAACCACGTGTAAATTTTTCCAAAAACTTCATTATATCTTCATAATCTGTGCCACGAGTACGGCGAATTACAACAACTTTACCATTTTTTAATTTGAATTTAATAGCACGATTCATAAAAACCCCTTTTTCAACTAAATTGTACCATATTCCAGCACAGTTTGCAATTTATAAGAAAAAAGTTTATAATAACTTGCGAATTGGAACAAAGTTAGCAACATGATTAAAAAATTACATAATTTATACAAAATACCTTTTTACATTGGTGGCGTTGTTTCATGGTTTGTATTCGGGCGCTATAATCGCAGACGCGTTCGCGGAAATATAAATGTTTTATTGTATCACTTTCAAATTGCTAAATTCATTAAACAAACATACGGCGAAAAAACCAAGAAAATCCGCCTTGTTCGTCAGGTTAGCATGAACAGAATGACCTGTATTGTTAACGACAGATATTATGTAAAAATATTTCGCGATGTTAATGTATCGCAATTGAATAATTTTAAATTTTTACTCGATTTTATTCAACCTCACCTAAGTGTTTTGATACCGAAAATATTTGTCGCACAAAATATACCTATGTATGTCGCCGATAAATTACCAGGAAAAGTGTTGCGCGATTTTGATAAAAAATTAATTATGAAAAACGAGACGAAAATAAAAAAGCAAATTATCAAAATGATAGACGATATGCAAAATATCTCTGTCAAAAAAATTCCTGAACCAGAAAGATTTTTATCTGGTCTTCAGGAAAAACAAAATCATAAAAACATAAAAATTGATGACCGTTGCGTTCTTGCTCACCAAGATTTAAATGCGAGTAATTTTTTACTAGACGACAAATTAAATCTTGTCAGTGTGGTCGATTGGGATTCTTTGTCAATTGTTCCAAACAGAAACATCGACAGACAAGGCTTTGAAAAATTATGGACAATTTATAAAAATTCAAACTGAACATACACTGTAAAAATATTGCCATCGTTTTTTAAAAACCATAACGACTAGCATGTTCCTTAGCAAAAGTTTCTGCCATTTCAAAATCCTTACCCGAAACACGGCTAAACACTTCTTTTAATCTTTTTAAAAAACCTTTAACTTTCTTTGAACCTCGTTTTAAACTCGCGGCTTTTTTTGACATTTTTTCTCCTTTTTTCTCAATCAACATGCAAATTATATCACAAAATATCGTTATTATCAAATCCTTGTATTTTCGTTTTTTTATGCTATAAAAACATATACCAAAACAAAAAAACAAAAGGCTAAATCATGTTGTTAAGTCAAAACAGAACTATATTTTGGGATTACATCAAAAATACCAAAGATAAAATGAAACAATTAAATATAACCATGGATAATCCTAACATCCCTGATTTTGTAAAACTAGAATTAAAATCAAATTGTGACAAAATCTCGAACGAATTGACGGCTATGCGCATACTGCTGGTTGGGCCAAAAATTAAATCTATGGAAGAATGGAACACACACAAACAAAACATCGCTATCCTGCAGGCAAAAATCGCAGACAGCATTAAACAATCAATTATGGCAAATCACGCACCGGTTAGAAAAAAATAAAAAAAACACCCCGCTTTTGCGGGGTATGTTTTACTTATTTCATTGGTGGAAAACAATTATCACCACCATCTGGACAACAGACCATCCAGCCATCACCAGCATCTGTATAAACTTCACCATTACAGCATCCGTTTTTGTCTGGTTTATTGCCGTCTGGACATACCACAAAAAATCCGTTCCAATTTATCATCACATAATGCACGCCATAGCCGATAATGCCGCCCAACAGAAAAGCGCACAACACAGAAACCCATGCACGAGACTTTTTTCCTTCGATTACATTTGTATTTTTTTGTTTGATTGTTGTTACTGTATTCTTTTTCATGAATTCCACCCTATTCTTCTATGATTTTTTCCAACTCTATTATAAAGTCTATCGCAGGATTAGTCAATTTTTTTGCTTTCTCAATCATGCGTGCCGCTTCTTGTTGCATTTGCAAACGTTTATAAGTTTCAACGATTTCAATTGATTCATCTGGGTCGCGTGCCACATTATCATCATTCAAAGCGCGCGCGATTTCCAATTCTTTGGCTGCTAAATCTCTGTATTTCAAAGAATTTTCTGGACATCCCCTTTCCGACAAATTCGCATAAATTTTCGCATTGTCAATATGATCTTCTGGACTTTGAGAATTATTTGGCATCAATCTGTCCAATAACAACATTTCAATTTGTCCGCATGTTGTTTCTGGCATTTTCTTTTCTTCTGATTTTGGTTCTGGTTTTGGTTGTTCAAATTCCCTGTCCAAACAATTTTCAGAATAAACTTTGTTTAATTGTTCAATTAATTGTGGTTGATTATTTCTGGCAGCAGACAAAATTCTGTTCGCAATTTCACCACAATCGCCTTTGCTCATATTAGAATGATTTATACGTGTTGTCCCGTTAATTATAAACCCAAATATTCCGCCAATTAAAATAAGCGCAATGGCACCAATTATGCCGTATGCACCAGTTTTTTTGTTTTGATTTTCTTTCATTTTCTCTCTCCTTGGTTATTTATTTTACTATACCATTTTTAATAGTGATGATTCTATCTGCCCTTTTGGCTAAATTCATATCATGCGTCACAAACAACATAGACATTTTTGATTTACGAACCAAATCTAATAATAAATCAAAAACTATTGTAGCATGTTCTGGGTCTAATGAACCAGTCGGTTCATCAGCCAACAAAATTTCAGGTCCATTTGCAACAGAGCGCGCAATCGCAACGCGTTGTTGTTCACCCCCAGACATTTCAGCAGGAAAATGCCCCGCCCTGTGCGCAACATTAGCAGCCTTTAATAATTTCATAGCGCGTTCACATGCAACATCTTCACTTAAACCATTTGCCAACATCGGCAAAATAACATTTTCAAGCGCAGTAAAATCAGACAACAAATTATGTCGTTGATAAACAAAACCTATTTTTTTACGGCGCAACATAGTGCGTGTTTCTTCGTTTATTTTATCAATCGGCATACCATCTATAAAAATATCTCCGCCTGTTGGTTTATCAAGCAGACCAACACATTGTAACAAAGTAGATTTTCCAGAACCACTTTGTCCAACAAGCGCGACTATTTCCCCGCGATATAAATTAAAACCACCGCCACGTAAAATCTTCAACGGTTGACCACCTTCGACAAAAGTTTTCTTGATATCGCGCACAGACATAACAATGTCTTTTCTAGATATTTTTGATAAAGAATTCAATATACTCGCCATTATTTCACCTATTCGTTTCTCAAAGTTTCAACCGGATCTGTATTTGCTGCTTTCCACGCAGGATATAAAGTTGCCAAAAACGCCAAAGCAATCGCAATGACTGCGATACTGATAACAGTGGACGGCACCAATTTTGACGGCAATTCAGACAAAGAATATAATTCTGCGGGGAACAAATCGCGTCCTGTAACAAATTGGAAAAATTTGCGAATTGGTTCAATATATATCGCAACCACAACACCCAAAATTGTCCCCAAAGTTGCCCCGATTATACCTATACTTGTTCCAGACAAAATAAATATCTTCATCATAGATTTTCTCGACACACCAAAAGTCCGCAACACTGCGATATCTTTATTTTTGTCTTTGACCAACATAACAAGCGAAGAAATAATATTAAACGCGGCTACAATAACTATTAATAGTAATATCAAAAACATAACATTTGATTCAACCTGCAGAGCACCAACAAAACCACGATTTAAATCGCGCCAATCACGAATAATAAAACCTTCGGGTAATAACGCATCCAGGGCTTTTACAACATCTTCACTGTGCCCTGCATCTGTTAAAAATAAATCTATGTGAGTAACACTATTATCTATGCCGAGATATTTTTGTGCAGTTTCCAGTGGCATAAACACATAACCATTATCATATTCGTACATTCCCATAAAGAACGAAGACGCCACAGGATACGCCATTATACGAGGCATAGTTCCAAAAGGTGTTGCTGTTCCACCACTGGCAGATATCAAAGATACTTTATCCCCATTTGTAACGCGTAAAGACCGCGCCAACGAAGCACCTATGATTAATTCGTTGTTTTGAATTTTATCAAGACTTTTGCCATAAATACGAGTTCCTGTTGTGGTCTTTGATATCAAATCAGGCATACGAATACCACGCACCATCGCACCAGAATTATTCCCGTTCGCAGATGCCATGATTTGCCCTTCGGCAATAGGCACTATTGATGTAGTCCATTTTTCAACCACTTTGTTTTGGCGCATTTTATCAATCAAGAAATCATAATCTGCAATAGTTCCATTTTGATGATAAACCACCACATGTCCGTTCATACCGATAATACGCGACAGCAAAGTATCATGGAATCCGCCCATCACAGACATCACAACTATTAAAGTCGCAACACCCAACATAATACCCAACAAAGACACCCACGAAACGACAGAACCAAATCCGCGTTTTTTGGCAGCCATATATCTAAAAGCAACTTTTTTTTCTAGTCTAGAAAACAACATTTCTTTTTCCTATTTCTTTACTCGTTTAAAAAATCACGCAATTCGTCCCCTGCAAGTGGCGTAGCCTTTTTTACACTTTCTGCATCCACAATTGAAATTAAACGCGGCGACATAAAGACAACTAATTCCGCAAACGGACTTATCAAAGTTTCTGGTGTTGTCACAAAAGAATGAGTTGGGATACCAACAATTACATAATTATCACCTATGTTCGAAGGAATTTTAAACGAAGACAGTTCACCATTGCTTGTTGATAACACTATCTTGGCATCTATCTTTTTATACCCGCCATAATCACCATAAGTTCCAGTTGCACCAATAATTAAATCTGTTTCAAGTCTGTCTTCTTTGCCACATTGACCAATATCAAATCTTGACTGCCATCCATTTGGAATTGCAAAAGTCCCCTGAGACACAAGAACCATATTGGCCTGTTGAGATATAAACTCTTGCAATGTTTTTGTATTTATTTCCGGACTTACAACCAAAGCACGCCCCACGACCCCTGGAATAGACATACGAATATTATTTTCACCAAATGCCGGCAACATATTCATCCAAACAACAGGATTATCAGTTTTTGGATAAACACGATAAACATCTATATCCCACGCCAAAACATATTTCTTAGACGCAACATCTGTTATTATTTTTGCTACTTCGCGTTCTGTTTGATAATCACCTTCGAAAACCAGTGTCTTGTCTTGCCAATTCACCAGCAAGTTGTGAATATCTGCCCCCCGCATAGCATCCAATATTGCCATTATCATAGTTTCATCTTTTGGCATTTTTATCATCCATTTACCCTGGCTAGTTAAATGAATCTCGCCAAATTCTCCGTCATAAGAATAATAAACGCGTCCTAACTTTGCCATCAATTCAACAGCATCAGTCAAAGAACTAGTTGATATAGAACCAGAAATTTTTTCATAAATATCTTGGTCTTCTATGACACTAATATCTGTATCTTCGAGCAATTTTTCCATTGCTTCTTTCACAGGCAACTTTTTAAATTCATAATCTGATACTTTTAAATCAGGCAATTTATCCCCGACCCCCAAACGCACAATTTCTATTTTTTCTTCGGGAACGACAGAAACAACACTTTGATTATTCCAATCAACCGTACATCTTTTTGGCAAATCCAGCGCAAAATGTTGCACAGTATCAGTTGTCAACGCTGCTTTTTTTGGAAAAATTGGTACAGAATTTTCATTTATCACCAAATTTTCAACAACATTAACAGTATCATAAAGTTGTGCAGAATTGTCGTTTCTTTTTATACATCCTGCAAGACACAGCGAGCAAACACCCACGAGAACAAAAATCATCTTTTTTATGTTGTTTTGTGCCATTTTTCTTCCTTTTTTCTCTTTCTTTTAATATTTATACTAAATATTCATAACTTTTTCAAATTCTTCTAGCGTCATTTCATGTATAGGTTTTTGGTTTGGTGTCACCAAACTTTTAACACTTTCGAATTGTTTTTCAAATAAATCCATCACTCCAGCCACATCCTGTGGAATTGTTTCGCCAGACTTTTTAACCCTGTTTCCATATTCTACAATATATTCTAAAACATCTGCAGCAAAAAAGCGCCCCACATAATTTTCCAGCGCAATTCCGCCTTTTTCAACACATATAGCCGACAAAATCTTTGCCATTTCGTTATAAAAATTAGCCAATTTCACATAATTTTGAACAGATATCGCCATAGTTTTTTCCCTTCCTTTTTTTTACATTATAAAAACTATTGCCCCAGGAACGCAATTAAATTATAATATAAAATATGAAAATGAAATATTTATTTTTATTACTAGGTTTAACCGCCTGCGCATCCGCCAATCGCGGCTCGATTGATGATGCTACTATTTTGAATTGGGAAAACGATGCAGTAACCACAGAACAGTTTGTCCGCGACCACAAATCTTGTCTTGGTATCAAAGACAATAATTATGTTCCTCGCTCAAGGATTGCTAAGTTACTATCCCCGAACCAAAGCGCTCAAATGCCAGATTGGGACGGTCTTTGGGTAACATTTCAGTCCAATGAATACCGTGATGTTGGACAACGCGCCCTGCTGTCTGTTCCGCCTAACAAGTCTTCTAAGACCGTTGGATACTATCGTAAATGCATGTTAAGACGCGGTTATTTGTTGCGCGGAAAATAAAAATATTTTGATTTTGGCTATTTTATAAAAATGTGATATAATAAGGCTCATGAAAAAATCCATATTCTTTTGGTTATACTTTGTTTTATCCATTATCTTGGCGATTTACTTTGCTGTCCGCATTATAACGAGCCAAATGGGACGTGGTCCCGTATCTCGTGTCCAGCACATTGAAACTTATGGTGCAAACACCAAAGACAAAGAAATCATAAAACTCGCCATCGGGGTAACACCTGGGAATAATTTACGTGGCGTAGATTTACATCAATTAAACTATCGTGTATCCAACATACCAGGGGTAAAAAAATCTGCGGTTCGCCTACTCCCCAACGGTGATATAATTGTAAAAATTCAAAAACATAATGTTATCGCCACTTGGTCAGACGGTTCTGTTTATTATCCTCTATCTGCAGACGGTGTAAAAATAGATACACCTTCACTTGAACGAAAAACCGATACCATTGTATTCCAGGGTGATTTACCAGAAGATTTAACAGGTATAATAAACAGTGTTTCTGCAATATCTGATTACATTGATTATATGAACATGGTAGAATCAAGACGTTGGAATATACATACCAAAAACGGAACTACTATATACTTACCAGAAAACGACCCAGCCGCTGCAATAAATAAAATAAGTGTCCTTAATCAAACACATAAATTGTTATCTCGTAATTTGGAAATAATTGATATGCGCGACAGCGCGAGGATTTTGGTCAAAGAAAAGAAATGAAATTATCTAATTCGTCTTTTTTATGTCTAGATATTGGAACATACGGGGTTCGTGGATTTGCACACTGTGTCAAAGACGCAAAAATTGTTAATTCTGCAATACACTTTGTAAAAAATTCAAATACTTTGTTTGCGTTAAAACGGGTTATCGATGAATTAGAGCAAGAATTAAACACGAGATTTAATTCTGCTTTTGTCACTGGTAATTTTGGCAAAATGGATTTTCAAACTTTTTCTGATACAATATCCTGGCGTGACGAACACAAAATATCAGATCTCGATTTAAAACACCAAATTGCAAAAATACCGCATCCAGAAAATTTTTATTTAATGCACATTGTCCCTGTTTTTTTCGGCACCCCAACAAAATCTAATATTAAACACACACCTATTGGATACATAGATTCCGAATTAAAATCTATTTTCAGTGCTATTTCTTACGAAGAAGACAAAACACGTTATATCGCAGATATTTTGCGTCGCGCCCATATACAATCGAGTGGTTTTTTCGATCCAACTTTTTTACAAAATGCGATTTATAAAAAACCCGAAGAGAAAGTTTTATTCTTGGATCTCGGTGCAGAATATACGACTGTTTCTATATGGACAATACGCGGACCGCTTTATATGAATAAAATCAAATTCGGGCAACAGGACATCACAGATGCTATATCGTTAGGTCTGCGCATAGGAACAAACGATGCAGACACATTAAAAATATCGGTCTCTAATGCAATTCCTAATGAAATGGATAGATTTACTCCGGCAGATTCTTCTGAAAAATTTGCTTCTTTTTCAGTATCTGACATAAACGAAATTTTCATTCCAAAACTGACAGAATTAATGAACAAAGTTTATGAAAGTTCCCAAAAATACATAGATCAATACAAACCAGAAAAAATTATTTTAACAGGTGGCGGAACATCTATAAATAATATCAGCACTTTCATAGAACACATATTTAAATTACCCGTAGAAAAACTGGGGGACAGCGCAACAGTAAACGCATTATCCGAATATATATGGGCGTCTCACCTGCCAGAACGTAACGCATACATACAAAAACAAACCAGAATTCAAAATTTTATCGAAAAAATTACTAAACTTTTCCACAGAAAGAAAAAAGTTAAAAAAAGAAAATTTATCCCTATTATGCCGAGCACGCTCTGTTTCAACATGAACGATTTAACAACATACACAATGTTCGCATCCGCAGGAATATCTATGATACATGTCGATATAATGGATGGATTTTATGTTGATAAAATTGCTGGCAGCATCCAAGAATTATCAAAAATAAGAACAAATACCAAAGCGCATTTACATGTCCACCTAATGACAGAAAGCCCATCTGTTTGGGCACGCGATGCAATAAATGCCGGCGCTGATACAGTTATACTTTCAACCAATACAGCGGGGGTTCGTGATGCGATTAACATTGTAAAATCTGCTGGCAAACGTTGCGGAATCGCATTAAATCCAGATTCTAATGCAGAAATATTATCAACCGTTCTTAATCAAATTGATGAAGTTATGGTGATGGCTGTTCAGCCTGGTGCCGCAGGACAAGAATTTGACGAGCGTGTTCTTCATAAAATCAAGGCCTTGGATTATACAAGAAAACAACATGGACTTAAATACCTCATCAGTGTTGATGGTGGTATAAATCCTGACACGGCAAAACTTTGTTGGGACGCCGGCGCAGATTTACTAGTCAGTGGTTCATATCTTCAAAAGGCTCCTGATTTTCCTCTCGCTGTTCAAAATTTATTGAATCACTAATTTGCGTCCATCACCTTCTTCGGTAATGAAAATATGAATTGTGTTTTTTGGTAACATGTCTTTTGCCACATCAGGCCATTCAATCAAAGTTATATCGTTATCAACAGCATATTGTAATCCAATTTCTTCGAGTTCACTAACATCACCTATTCTGTATAAATCAAAATGAGAAATACCATCATAATTTTGCACAAGAGTAAAAGTCGGACTCGGTACAACGGTATTTTCTCCACGCAAAGTTTTTATTATTTCGCGCGCAATTTCAGATTTTCCCATTCCTAAATCACCGTGCAAAGCGACTGTAACCGGGGCATGCAAAGTTTTTGCAAATTCACGCGCCCAATTTTTTGTTTCTTGTAAATTCTTCAAAATAAAAATTTTTTGTTTCATTTTATTCCACCAATAATAAATCATCTTCTAATTTATGCACAGCATCCCGCAAAGACGCGGCCTTTTCAAATTCGAGGTTTTCAGCAGCCTTGCGCATACGTTTTGTCAAAGTGGCAATTTCTTTGCGCAAAGACGCAGCATCCCAAACGCCACTTTTATTATAAACAAATTTTTGAACTTTGTCAGTTTTTTCTTCTTTTTCTTTAACTTCTTCAAACACAGATTTTGATATAGTCTTTGGAATAATACCGTGTTCAGTATTGTATTGTTGCTGTTTTTCCCTGCGGCGCGCAGTTTCATCTAACGCCTCTTTCATAGATTGTGTCACAGTATCAGCATACAAAATTACACGACCAGAACTATTACGCGCGGCACGCCCTATCGTTTGTATCAAAGAACGAGTTGAACGCAAAAAACCTTCTTTATCAGCATCCATTATTGCGACTAGTTCACATTCTGGAACATCCAATCCTTCACGCAATAAATTAATTCCAACCAAAACATCATATTTCCCGAGACGCAAATCACGTAACAAATCTATGCGTTCTAGCGTATCTATGTCAGAATGCAAATAACGAGCCTTCACACCATTTTCGCACATATAATCAGTCAACTGTTCTGCCATTTTCTTTGTCAAAGTTGTGACAATAACTCGTCCTTTGGTTTTCTTGACTTCACTCAACAAATCATCAACTTGGTGCTGTATAGGTCGCACTTCACAAACAGGGTCCAATAACCCCGTAGGTCTTATCAATTGTTCAGAGACAATTCCATTGGATTGTTCTAATTCCCATTGTGCAGGAGTCGCTGAAACAAATATAGTCTGTGGCCGCAAAGTATCCCATTCTTCAAAAGTAAGCGGTCTATTATCAACACACGAAGGAAGTCTAAAACCATATTGCGCCAAAGTTTCTTTGCGCGCCCTATCACCACGAGACATAGCACCAATCTGCGGAACAGTCACATGACTTTCGTCTAAAAACAAAACTGCATCTTTTGGTAAATATTCGAACAAAGTTGGAGGTGGTTGTCCAGGGAGCCTTCCTGTTAAATATCTTGAATAATTTTCAATTCCTCGACAAGTCCCAGTAGATTCCATCATTTCAATATCAAAATTAACGCGTTCTCGCAATCTTTGTTCTTCTATATATTTCATATTATCATGAAAATATTTTAATCTTTCATCTAAATCTTTTCTAATATTATCTATGGCCTGTAACACAGAAGGCATAGGCGTTGCATAATGAGTATTTGGATAAACAACGATTCTATCAAGTTTGCATAATTTTCCACCAGTCAAAGTATCAATTTCCCAAATCTCATCTATTTCATCACCAAAAAAAGATAATTTCCATGCCCTATCTTGTGAATGAGACGGGAAAACATCCAAAGTATCACCGCGCACACGAAAATCTCCACGCGCAAAACCAATATCATTTCGCTTATATTGAATATCGACAAGCGCGCGCATAACCTCTTTTTCAGAAATTCTGTCACCAACATTTAAAACCAATTTCATTCCACAATACTGTTCAGGTGAACCGATGCCATAAATAGACGACACAGACGACACAACAATAACATCTCTTTCTTCCAGCATTGCCCGTGTAGCACTGTGGCGCATACGGTCCAATTGTTCATTAATGGATGCATCTTTATCTATGTAAGTATCAGTTGTTGGGACATAGGCTTCTGGTTGATAATAATCATAAAAAGACACAAAATATTCAACATGATTATGCGGAAAGAAAGATTTCATTTCTGTATATAATTGCGCAGCCAATATCTTATTAGGCGCCATTATCATAGCCGGTCTTGATAATTCTGCGATAACATTAGCCATTGTAAAAGTTTTGCCAGACCCTGTTACCCCTAATAAAACCTGGGATTTTTGACCATCTTGAACACCCTGGACCAATTCAGCAATAGCCGTTGGCTGGTCCCCCATCGGCTTGTAATCTGCTTCCAAAGAAAAAATACTTTTCGTGTTTTTCATGTTATTTTTTTATTCACATACACTAATATAATTCATTATAATAAAAATACAAGGAAAGAGAATATGGCAAACAAAAATACTTTTAAACGCACAATTATATGGACTTTTATATTTTTAATCGCGGCTTTAACAGTCGCAATACTGGTAATTCCGCCAGCAATGAATCTTAATTTTCTTAAACCAAAAATAGAAAATATAATTTTGACCGAAACTGGCGTCCCCGCAGAAATCAAAGGAAACATAAACTTTAGTCTTTTGGGACGCGCTACGATTGTCGCAAATAATGTAAAGATTCCTAATGGAACAATATCATCTTGTGAATTTGCAATTCCGTTTTTTGACATATTCAACTTGGAAAACGCCAAACTTTCGAGCGATATCGTTGTTAACAAAGCCTCTGTATTCATAGAAAAACTGGTTCCTTTTGAACTGGACAATAAAATCATAGTTCACGATTCCAAGATACAGTTTCTCAACAAAGAATACTCAATTATCTATGCAGATTTATCAAAAGATTCTGTGGAAGCAATCGTAAGAACAGACCAACACAAATATGAAATAAAATCTCACGATAATAAATTTATAATTAAAAACAAAAATAATGATTTAAATTTATCAGGTAAATTATTGCCGGATGGTGGCGCAACAGCACACATTGATATCACGGCACAAAATATAAACAGATGGTTTGAATTTTCTAAGCCTCGTATTACTGGTCAGTTTCCTGTATCTGCTGATGTATTTTGGGATGGCGGGTATGGTGTAAACTTTTACAACATATCTGCAAACGGCATATCTGGCGAAGTAACATTCCAAGATAATGGCTACAGAATAGTAAAATTAAAATCTCAATCTGCGGATTATGATTTAAGTTTCTTTTTAAAAAATCCTGATATATTACAACGCGCATCATTTAATCTAGATTTTTACGGGACATTAAAATTTGCAGACAAAACTTTCAATCATGTCAAAATGATTACCACAGGTTTTAATGACCAAGTTGAAATAAAAACAATAATTGCTGACGATTTAAATATCCAAAGCGGAACCATAGATGCAAATGGCGCACACAATGTTTTTGTAACACTGCCAGAAAATGGGATAACTACGACATGCTTGTTTAATGGTACGCCTAAGAAATGGTCTTGTAACAATTTTTCTTATGGGAATAAAATAAGTGGCAACATGTCTGTTGACGAACATGAATTTAACATTGATATTTATTCTCACGAACCTTTTTCAGACATACAATATATTGTCAATTCTGCACTTAGCCTAGGCGACAATGGGACAGTAAATTTTGATATGCCAGACATGAACGGAACTATACATATAAAAAACAAAAAATATTCCGTATTGTATAGCCATTTAAAAAACAAATCTTTGGAATGGGCAAAAATAGATTTACCTTTTGTTCCAGATTTTATGAAACAAGAAAAAGGTAATTTTACTTGGACCAAAGACTCTATGATTTTTACTCCAAATTCTGGTGATTGGCAATTATCTACAACCAAAGACTTTTTTATTATTCATGGTGATAACTTTAAAAAATGGTTATCTGATGTAGATTTGCAATCTTTGCGAGATTTACCATATTCAGTATCTGGCAACTATAAAAATGGGAACATATCAAATTTAATAATTGAAATTGCACATCAAAGATTTGCAGGCACTGCATCTGGAAAATCAATTACTTTAAAAACAAATATTTTTAATTTGGATAATTTTCTAAATCCATATTTTATAAATAATTTTGAAGATTTAGCTTTCTTTACAAACGCACCTATGATGTTGCCTTTTGATTTAGGTGTTAATATCGCTCTGGCTTCTAATAGTCTGGTTTACAAATCACAAACATATAATAATTTTGTATACTCTTTGCATGATGATGTTCAAACATTTTCAATTACAGATTCTAGTCGTGGCAACATACTCGCAACTATTACAAAAAACAATATAAAATATGCATTAAATATCCAGTTAAATAAATTTGTATTTAACGAAAAAATACTACCTACAAATATGCCACTTAATATTTCTAATACTATGATTACAGGAGATATACAATTAAACACTTATGGGAAAATTGCACATGATATTTTGGATAATCTTAATGGGACTTTTGATATCTCATTTTACGGTGGAAAAATTTATGGTTTTGGATTTGATGATTTTTATGCGTCTGCTCCGTCCTTAACAATATTAAACGGAGAATATGCCTTGTATGACGCACTGTTGAGCGGTATAACACAACTCAAAAAAATGCACATCAGTGGCACATACGAAAACGGCAACATAAAAACGACCTTGCCTTTGAGTTTATCAATGAGACATGTTGATGCATCTGGAACACTGGAAATCAAAAACAACGAAATGTTTGCAAAATTAAATTTGGTTTTACGCGGAACATCTGCATCACCAGAACCCATA
>JAGCOU010000060.1 GCA_017642565.1 Alphaproteobacteria bacterium
AAATCAGTTGCACCGCCGGAACTTATCTGGCAACCGCCAATGATACATCTTGTACAAATGTTGGGACAGGATATTGGTCGGCGGCATCAATGACTAATTATGGATTAACCAGCAACAGAACAGCATGCACAAACGCCAAACCAACAAACAGTTCATATACAGGTTCAGCAACAACAAACGCATGCCCTTATGCGTGCGATGCAACATATTATTTGAATAATGACGCATGTGTTGATGTAGGCACGGGATATTATTCTGCGGCTGGTGAAAACGACCGTCACGAATGTAATAATAAACCAGCACACAGTTCATATACTGGCTCATCAGCGACAACCAATTGTCCTTGGGAATGTGACAGCGGATACGATGAAAACAATGGTGTATGTGAAATTGCGATGTGCTTTGGCACAACATATATGGATAACGGCGTATGCGCAGCCTGTCCAACTGGATATACCGCCAATACAACCGATGGTAAAACTGCAATTACAGATTGCCAGATTGATTGTGGTGCCGGAACATATCTGGCAACGGCAAACAATGCAACATGTACAGATGTAGGCGCTGGTTATTGGGCGGCGGGCGGCGTGGTAAATTATGGTTCAACCAGTGCACGAACCGCTTGTGCATCTGGATTAACCACGGTTGGTTATGGACACGGTGCGAACGAAGCGGCTGATTGTGGACGTATATTGCATATTGGCAATTATGTTCTTTACGCAAAAACAACCAAACCAACCACACCTGCGATAAATATTCAGCCTGAAAACGATTCGGTATACTATGTTGGGGTAAGTGATACAGACCACACATTAACACCGGTTCATGTCACCCAGGGCAACACACAATATACCGCCTTTGACGACAGCATTTTACATGGTGAACGCGATATAGAAACAAATACACGTATTGCTCAATAAATAAAAAATTCACGAAACGTGATAAGAATTTCAAATCAAATAATAAAACTAGGATTATTCTAACCAAATTACTGCACGGGTAGAACTTGAAGTACTGCCCACAGGAATAGTCACTTCGCTTTTAGTGACGGTGACGGTTCCATTACTCGCAGTGACAGCAGAAACAAAAGGTCCATTATCCGTTCCAACAACAACATTTGAAGAAGTTAATTTATCTTGTTTAGCCGTATTCATCGCGTTGTATGCACCATCAACATAAGACGCGGCAGCAACAACAGCGGTTTTATCCAATGCTTGCTGTTGTTGTTCCCCTTCTGCAAACGAAGGGGTTATAAACATAAACGAAAATAAAATACAAAATATCTTTTTCATTATTCAAACAAAATATTTTCTATTGTATTAAAAATCAAAACCTTTTGTGAACGGTTGAAAATCACTCCAACCGTTCACAAAAAAGATTTATATATTATAATGATGGTTCAGAATATGTAACTGTAGTTGGTGCAGTAATCGAAACACTCTGAGATGAACTGTCTCCAGTTAACGCAACATTTGTTGTAACACCAGTTAAACTTACTGTGCTAGTTACAGGAGTAGCAGAAACACTTGTTGCCCCCCAAGTATCCATAACATCAATCGAAGCCGTACCACTGCCTGTAAGCCCTCCATTAGTGACATCCAAATTACTAAGATCAACTGTTGCCGTTGTTGCGGCAATCGCATCTTTCACAGTCTTCTCTACACCACTTTGTTTTGCATAAGTTGATAAATCAGCACTTGTTAAATATCCCGCGTCATTTTCCAATGCCGATATATTATCACCAGACTGCAAAGCACTATCAGCCAAATCTAATGAATCTTGAACACCTTGCGCTAATTTTGCCTTTGTAACATTCTCATCTGCGATTTTTGCTGTCGTCACAGCACTTGCTGCGATTTGAGCAGTATCAACAGCATTATCTGCGATTTTCGCCGTCGTCACAGCTCCAGCATCAAGCAACGTTGTTGTAACAGAACCAGCATCGACATTGCTTAAATCCGTATTAGCTTTGCCAGACAAATTGGTATTAATTGAATCAACTTGGCCTGCAACATTGTTAACCGCTCTAATAGCAGCATTATAGGCACCCTTAACATATCCAGCAGTCGCAACATTACTATCTGTCGAGTGTGCTTCTGCCAACTCATACTTTGGACCAGTATTTGCAGTTGCTGCTGTTGCTGCCGCTGCTGCGCCTTCTGCCTCCATATTAATAGATGTTGGTTGTTTATTAACATCTGCAGCGGTTGCGTTTGCTGCCATTGGCAACGCTGCCAAAGCCGCGATCACTGATATGCTTAAAAGTTTTTTCATTTTTTCTCTCCTTTCTTGGTTAGTTATTTATTTGTTTTAATCTCAATCTAAGATATTTGGATTCCAACTATCTTCTACTTCTAATTCTTGCCATTCTCCGTTCTTTAGAACATAAGTTTTATTCGCCAATTCTTGCGCAGTCACACCCTTTAAACCCACAGTACGATTTTCATTGTCAACAGTTATACCAACACCACTTTCATACGTTGTTGCTGCTTCTAAACTATCAACTCTATCTTCCAATTCATCCACAGCACCGGCAACATTGCCTAAATCATTTTCTATACTTTTAATAGCAGCCCCAACCGTTCCTTCGTCATATTCTGTTTCGCTGTCATAAGTCGCAGTATTTGCATTTTCTACATCTGCTGCTTTTGCCTTATTCCAAACTGCCTTTAAACCAGCATCAACATAACGCTTGGTTGTCAAAGCGGTTGCAGATGCATCCACAGGATCTTCACCCGGCGCAGCGAATACAAGAGTCTGTCCCATCAAAACCGACACTATAAAACCAAAAAACATTATCTTTTTCATTACACGCCTTCTTTTGTTTATTCAAATATACCTTCATCAAAAACATCTACAAAGGTCACATAATTACGTACACCACGCCCCGCATCATAGACAGTATTATTATCGCCCAAACCATGCGCATTTAATAAATCTGTCACTTCCGATTTGGTGTAATAATTATTTGTCACATTAAGTAAATCCGCTTTGCCATCCATTTGCGTTTTCAACGAATTTACATCTGCCACCAAACCGTTAACATCCTGCGAAAGACTTAATACATTATCTTCGATAATCACACCGTCCCCCGCCTGTAATGCGTTTTGTTTCATCGATAATTCTGTTTCTACCCGTTGCACCCTGTCTTGTAGATTTAAAAAATCATCAGACGAAACCACTGGCACTGTTTGTGTTGCTGGCTTTATAAGATTGCTCTGTATACCACCCGTATGGATATATTTTCCCACAGACAATCTGTTATTAGCATCGCTGCCATCGCCAACTTTTGCCGTCGCAACTTTGTTTACCGTTTTGGTGTTCTGCAAATTTGTGACCTTTACAGACCCCAGTCGCGACACAGGCACAGTTTTCTTTGAAGTTTGAGAGCTTAATTTCAATGTCGAATTTGCTTCCCCACTTCCAGATTTCTTTGTTCCCAGTATCTTTACACTCGGGGCAGCATTCGCGCTGCAAACCAAAGCGCTTAACACCGCAACAACAAACAAACTGTTCCGTTTCGACATTTCAAAATTCTCAACCTTTGCCTCAATTATACCACAAAAAAAAGCTAAAACCAAACGCACCGAAAACAAAAAATTTAAAAAAAACACTTGCTTTTTTTAATTTTTTTTAAAAGTGCCTGATTTTCAAGGTTTTTTCTTTTTTTATTGCTTTTTTTCTTTAGTGCCAAAAACCATTAGAAAAAAAATTTTTTTATGATAAAATATACAATTATGAGAAAAATGTTTTTACTCATCTGTTGTTTAGCGCTCCTAGCACATGTGGCACATGGCAAATTGACCGCTACAAAATACCCGGGGACTGTTGAAGATTTATCTTTTACTTCACGGGTTGAACTCGCAGCCGAAGGATATAAACCTTTCCTTGACAAAAGCGCATACCAAGAATTAAACATTGTTCCCGGCGAAGAAATTTACACAGACCGTATGATTGCACAGGCAGAAGCCGCAGCCGAAGAAGAACAAAAACTGGAAGACTATTGCAAACAACATCCAGAAGATAAAACGAAATGCCAACAAAAGCCCACTGAACCAACACCAACTGTCAATTATTCAGGTGGCACAATCGGTGGTGGCCCTGTTATCGTCAACAACAGCGTGACCGGTGGCTCTTGTTATCCTGCTGCCAAAGATAATTGGTATAAAAACAAAATTTTTACCACAGGAAGATATGAAAAACGAGCGCCCGCTTTTGAAAAAGCCATGATTACAGTATTTAGAAAAGAAGGAACAACATGCGGTACCATACCCAAAGACCCAGGCGGATATAGTTGCTATGGCATAGCATCAAAAATGCACAATATTCCACCCGAAGTTTTGAATAAATATACCATCGCAGATGCCGAAGATTTTTATTATGAAAAATTTTGGAAACCACAGCAATTTTATAAATTACCTGACGTTATTGCTAGCGACGTATTTTTAGCAGGTGTAGCCTCTGGAACAGGCACGGCTATGGTACAATTCCGTAATTTTCTCGGACTGCCAGAAAGTTCAAAGCCTGTAGACGATAAAGTAATTAATTCTGTAAAAAATTATCAAGGTGACCTCCACAACAGATGGCTAGACAAGCGCAATGAGTTTTTACAAAAAGTCGTTGTAAAACATGGCTACAGTGATGCTGTCGCCAGAAGTTATAAACACGCGATAGAAATAAAAAGAAAAAACGGATGCCACGTCCAACCACAAGAGCCATTATACAGACAATAAAGTCATAAGGGAAAAAAATATGCTTGTTTATTTTTAAGAAAAAAATTAAAATGAAAACCATGAGGAAAGGATTATTTTTTTTAACAATATGTCTGGCGTTCAGCGTGAACGCAATTGCCGCGACAAACTATATTCCTAAACGGTTCAATACGGTCACTTCGCACGATGATGTTTATCCTTACCGATTAAATAATGCGCGACCTAACCCAACCAATACAACAACAACTTCGACCAGCACAGCGAATTCTGTCGCTGCTGCACCTGTTGGCAAACGCAATGTTGTTAAACGACAAACCAGGGCAAGAGCGGCTACAAATTCTACTACATCAACAACAACTGCCACAACAACGCCTCAACGTCGTGTTGTCCAACGCACGAATTCTGCAAACCAGCGCAGCGCTGTAAAAAATACCGCAGTTCGTCCACAAGAAGGCAGAACTTCTCAAAATGTTGTTACACGTTCTGCTAAAAATGTTCAAACACGAACAACCAAGTCCGTCCGCGAAGGCAGTGCGAATTATTATTCTGGCGAAAAAGTCTCATCAGATCGTTGTTTTGCAGATTACAAAGAATGCATGGAATCATATTGCGAACGCGAAGACACAGCATATAATCGTTGCTATTGTAGCGCGAAACTGGCTCAAATTGATTCGAAATATCAAAATAAAATTGATGATTTGATTCAACAGATTGCAAGATTGCGCTATGACTCTTCTGTAGATAGTGACGAAATCAAAGAGTATTGGAATCAAACCGTTGGCTCGTACACAGGAACGAACCCATGGGTCAACATAGAAAATGCATTAAATATTGAATGGGCAGATTCACAAAGTCGTGTCCGCGGACAAAACGCTTTTAACACAGGTCATGAATATTGCGTTCGCCACTTGCGTTCTTGTTACTATATGGCATCAAATTTGCGCGATGCATACAAATCAGAAATTGCCCGTGACTGCGATACTTATGAAAAAAGCCTCCAAAAAATTCAGGCTGCCGCAGAAAGCGTCATAGAAAGTTATAAAAACAACTGATTTAATCTTCACTGTTCAAATTATGTTCATAAATATTTCTTGCTAAATCGTCACTTATCGTGTCCCAATCTGCCATACGCCCGTATATAATGTCACACCCACAAAACGCCCTATTCTGCGATGGTGTATTTATCGCGCAAGATGCTGCGAATATCGCTAAGCCCAGTTTTATAAACTTTGTCATGTATTTTCCTTTGGTTTTTAATATTTACTTGTTGAATTTTTTGTTCTTGATTTAAGTATTGAATACGACAATTTGCCCGACCAATACCCAGACCATAAAAATAAGCGCCTAAAACAAAGGCGCTTATTAACACACCAAAATATATTCTATTCATTTTTATCCTTTGTATTAAAGCAAGACCGCCAAATTTGGCGGTCCTTGATTACTGGTTCATCGCTGCAAAGAAATCTTCATTTGTTTTGGTTAATCTTAATTTATCCAACAAAAATTCCATTGCTTCCAAAGTTCCCATCGGGTTTATTATACGCCGCAAAACATACATTTTGGACAGAGTATCTTTGGACACCAACAAATCTTCCTTGCGAGTTCCAGATTTTGTAATATCAATCGCAGGATAAACGCGTTTATCAGATAATTTTCTATCCAAAATAATTTCGCTATTACCCGTACCTTTAAATTCTTCAAAGACAACTTCGTCCATTTTGGAACCTGTATCAATCAAAGCTGTGGCGATAATTGTCAAAGACCCGCCACCTTCAATATTTCGAGCAGCACCAAAGAAACGTTTTGGTCTTTGCAAAGCATACGCATCAACACCACCAGTCAACACTTTACCACTTGATGGCACCACAGTATTATAAGCGCGTCCAAGTCTCGTGATAGAATCAAGCAAAATCACAACGTCTTGTCCTGATTCAACCAAACGTTTAGCCTTTTCAATAACCATTTCTGCAACTTGAATATGGCGCGTAGCAGGTTCATCAAAAGTAGAAGAAATCACTTCGCCACGAACGCTGCGTTGCATATCTGTCACTTCTTCTGGACGTTCGTCAATCAATAAAACTATCAATTTAACATCTGGATAGTTAGTCGCAATAGAATGCGCAATGTTTTGCAACATCACAGTTTTACCAGTTCTTGGTGGCGCAACAATTAACGACCTTTGCCCTTTTCCCGTAGGTGAAATCAAATCAATAACACGTGCAGACAAATTACGTCCCTTGTCTGTATCGTTTTCAACTTCCATTTTTAATTTTTCATCTGGATAAAGTGGCGTCATATCATCAAAAGAAATACGATGGCGCAACTTTTCAGGATCTTCCCCATTAACCCGTTCAATCGTTTCAAGTGCGAAATAACGTTCAGACTCATTCTGCGGGGCCTGAATTTGACCCTCTACATAATCACCTGTCTTTAAACCATATTTTTTGATTAAATTTGGCGACACATACAAATCATCCGGCCCAGCCAAATAATTGCTTTCCGGAGCGCGCAAGAAACCAAAACCGTCTGGCATCCGTTCCAAAACACCGTCACCTATCAAAACAATGGATTTATCAGCGGCATAAACACGCATCACTGCGAAACGCAACTGTTGAACATTTAATTGAGAAGGATTTTCAATCCCCATATCTTCAGCCATCTTCAACAATTGTTGAGGAGACTTAGTCTTTAATTCGTTTACATGCATAAAAAAGCCTTTTTGGAAATGGTAGACGAAGAATTTCGCTACCTTGTTGTCTAAATTATAGTAAAAAAATAACAAAAAGTCAAGATGTCTGGCAAAGCGGCCCAAAAAAACTGGGCCGCCTTAAACCTTTTATTTAGAATCTTTGAACCGAGCACCAGATCCTTCCAACAGCGCTACAAGATCCACAGGTACTTTCTGTTTTGCAGAGATTTCCGCCGCAGCAGCCTCAAATTTCAAGCCTTTGGTCGCCTTGGCGAAAGAATTTACGTTAGTCATTTTATCACCTTTTACGCTTTATCTCTCTATCAATTACTGACCACACTACACCAAAAAATATTTTTTGTCAAGTGTTTTGTCAATACTTTCTAGATTTTCTCTTCACTACCACAATCTTCGCATTCGTCCGTCTCGGTATATTCTTCGACAACGATAGGCGCAGGTTTTGGTTGTTCTGTATATTGAACTTCTTTCACAACACGCACACGACGATTTTCAGCATTTGGCGTATTGTTTGGTGTTGGAACTTTCAAATCTTCTTCTCCTGCAGACACTGCAATAATTTGAGACGCTGGTATTCCGCGTCCAATCAACATTTTTTGCACTGCTTCAGCACGACGACCACCCAAAGCATAATTATATGCATTAGAGCCTGCTGTATCAGTATGCCCAACCACGGAAATCTTTACATTTTTATTTGACTGGGTTGTTTCTGCGAGTTTATCAATGATATCGTCATATTCTGGTTTTATAATAGCCTTGTTGAAATCAAATCTTATTTCAAATATTTCTTCGACTATTCTCTGTCTTGGTTCCAAAGGAATCTGTTGAACTTTGATAATAGTTTTATCGTTTGAAACAGCTGGAGCCGGAGCATTATTCAAATCATCAAGTCTAGCATTAATCGCAGCCAATTCAGCACGCAAACTAGTCATTAATTCAATAAATTCACTGCGAGACACATAATCATCAATTTGTGGACAAGTTTGACATTTTTGGCACTCTTGACATTTTGGACATTCAACACTTAATTGTTGTGCTGGACAAGTTGGATTATCATGAATCACTTGAGCCTTGCATTCTTGGCATTCCTGACAAGCCGCCTGTTTTGGACATTCTTGGACAGCAGGACAAGTTGGTTTTGGTTCTTCTTGCTGTTTAAGAACCTCTTCTTTTAATGCCTGACAACTTTCGCATGCGGTGCATTCCTGCTTAGGCATCTCGCGTTCTTCACGATAAACAGAAGTCCCCAACAATTCTTCTAAATCGTTTTTAGATTCTTCGCGATAAATTGATGAATTTCTTGAACGGTCAGAATCTTCACGATAAAGCAAGACTTCCCTAACTTCCTGTAAATCTTGACAAGCAGAACATTCTGGTTGTTTTGCAGAATCTTCTGAACGTTTTAACAACAATTCTTTTAATTCATGGAATTCCTTACAGGTTGGCGCTTCTGGCTGAACCAAAATAATATCCTTTATTTCCTGATAATCATCACAAACAGAACATGACTGTGGTTCTGTTGCCTGCTGTCTCAGCAAAAGTTCTTTTAATTCTTGGTAATCTTGGGAAGTCTGGGCCTGACATTCTTTGCACTTTTGACATTCTTGTTGTTCACGATAAATAGTTGTTTCGTATTTATCACCGGAACCGGACAAATCGTCAGAACCATTAAAAGTGTCTGTTCCTTCGTCTACATTTTCTTCGCCACCATAAATATTTTGATTGATTATCATAGAAGGCTGTTGCTGGGCAGCAACTGCGACCGGCACTGGTTGAATTAGATTCGCAGGCACATTAACATTATTCACAATCAAAACACTATCACGGGAACGAGAAGCACCCACCATTGAACTTAAACGACGAGTTTCTGGATAATACTGTTCATCTGCAACTGGCGCAGGTTTAAGATTTTCAGATTTTACCGCTGTTGGAGCAACAACTTTGCCATTACTACAATCGCGCAAGGTTTCCATAGTCGCAGCAAAACGATTTCTACATTCTTCTGCTGTAGCGTTTTGACCAGTTGACGCTGCAGATATCCAACAATCAAATTTTGCCTGGGCCTCTGCTGCCAGTTGAGGTTGTTTTTCTACTGCATCATTTTTCAATTCTTCCATCAAATCGTTATAGGCGGTATAAATATCAAATCTTTCTGCTTCGCCACGTATTGGCCAATTGTCCAAACTTTCTGGATACGGAGTTTCACCAGAAAAAGCACCAACCGCCTTTTGAGCAAACAATTCCCCAACATCAGGATAACCACTTGTGCGTGCATTAAATAATGCATACGAACGATAGTTCATAGCCAACTGATTAAGGAAAGAATCTTGGTGCGGTGCACCCTCAGCAGATATGTTTTCAACATAATCAACCGTTGGCGTATCATATCTAACCATCACATTTTCTGTATTTTCATCCGATCCCATACAACCACCCAAAGCCACGCACACAGCCAAAGACAGCATAGATGTATAACATTTATTTTTCATGTTTGGTTCCTTTCCTTAACTTGATATCAAAATGATTATACAAACTTTTAAAAATCTAGTAAAGAGAAAAAACACACTAAAATTATAATTCGTGACAAAAGAAAATTTATTTATCCAACATCTGGGTAGCCATCGATCCCAAAGACGGTAACATCGACTTGATGTTTCCAGAACCACCCATTGACGAAACTGCTTCTAAGACCGAACCAGTCCCGGCTGCACCAGTTGTTTGTCCAACACTGCCCAATGTCTGCACCAAGAAATTGCCATACAATTCTCGTTTTGCAGCATTTATCTTACCAGGCGCACATCTTTCAGATTTTTCTTTTAATTTTGTGATTTTGCTTAATTCAGATTTAGTTAAATCTTCATCTGCAAATGGAATCCTTGCAAAAACATCGTAAATATTTGACATGTACTTACAATTCTTTCCGTTCTCATCACATTTTTTTCCAGAAGAAACCTTTGGAAAGCCTTCCCATACTGTTTTTTCGTCAGCAGAAGCAGAAAAAGTTTCGTAACAAGTATCGCCATCATCGTGGTCTTCCAAGAAACGTTCATACGCACCACCACTGTTATTCTTGTCAGCAGAACACGGTTCATCGCCCAAACCACTCACCGCGCTACCCGCATTTGTATCACCTATTTTTGCCCACTCTTTAACCAGGGAATTTACAGTATTGACTTCGTCACTAGTCGGCGCGCAATCAGAACTAAGTTGTTGTTGTTGTGCACTCAAACTCTTTACACTGCCCACCAAACCAATAACCGTAGGCAACAAACTGGTTGCACTCGCCATCTTATCAGTCTGTTTAGCAGCCACAGGAGCCGCCTTTTTGATAGTAACGGCAGCCATTGACGCCATTGGCATCATGCAAGTGATAATGATAAAAATAGAAAACAGTTTCTTCATTCTCTCTCGCTAGCCATTATATCACAAAAAAAACATTATATAAATATAAAAATTGCATTTTTATTTACAAAATATTAAACTGCATATCATGAAACCAGACAAGCGCAATTTTATAATCTTTTCAAAACATCGTCGTCTTACGCGTTTGTGGCAATTTTTCTTTACTGGCTGGGGTCTGGTAATGGTCGCTATTCTGGCGGCTGCGCCGTTTTTAACAAAACAATTCTTGTGGACGCCAATAACCGCAGTAAATATGCGAGATGTTATCACAAACCAATTTAAAATGACTAACGCTTCTTTTTCAGGTATTGACAAAGATGGAAATCCTTTTAAAATTCACGCTGTATCCGGACACCAAGAATATGGGAAACCAGATATAGTTTTTCTTGAAAAACCATCTGGCGTTATTACTCGTTCTTCGGGCAAAGGGAAAGTTGTGAACAAGATTTCCGCACAACACGGACAATTCAATCACAAAGAAAAGGTTCTAACTTTGACGGGTCGGGTCAAAATGGATTCCAGCAATGGCGACAAAATATCAACAGGCGAAATGGTGATAAAACTATGATAAAAAAATCTGTATTACGGGCTGAACATTTATCCAAAAGTTATGGGAAACGTCTTGTTTTACGAGACATATCTTTGATTGCAAACCAGGGGGAATCAGTGGGTCTCTTGGGACCCAACGGCGCGGGGAAAACAACAGCTTTTTATTGCATTACGGGACAACTTCCTGCGACCAGCGGTCAAATATTTTTAAATTCCCAAGATATAACCCACTTACCTTTTTATCAACGCTCTAGACTTCACATTGGTTATCTTCCCCAAGAAAACAGCGTATTTCGCGGCTTATCTGTCGAAGACAATATCATGGCGGTTCTTGAAATAGTCGAACCGAATCGCAAAAAAAGACAAGAAAAACTTGATGCCCTTTTGGAAGAATTTTCTATCACTTTTTTAAGAAAAAGTCCTGCAACTGCCTTGTCTGGCGGGGAAAGACGTCGTGTAGAAATTGCGCGTGCTTTGGCAAATGATCCAAAATTTATTTTACTCGATGAACCTTTTGCAGGTATTGACCCTATCGCAGTTAATGAAATTCGTTCAATGGTATCCCAGTTAAAAAATCGCGGACTTGGCGTGATTATTACAGACCACAATGTTCGTGAAACGCTCGGCATTACAGACCGCAGTTACGTTTTACATGACGGCAAAATATTAAAACACGGAACTTCGAAAGAAATAGTCCAAGATGAAATGGTTAAAAAAGTTTATCTTGGTGAAAATTTCACTATGTAAAAAACAATCTTAAACAAATAAAAGGAGAATATAGACATGTTTAATATTGAAAAAATTCATGCGCGTCAAATTATGGATTCGCGTGGCAATCCAACAATAGAATGTGATGTAACTTTGTCAGGTGGCGCTTTTGGTCGTGCATCTGTTCCATCAGGCGCATCCACAGGTTCTTTTGAAGCACTTGAATTACGAGATGGTGGCAACGCTTATATGGGCAAAGGTGTTTCAACAGCGGTAAAAAATGTGAACGAAACCATCGCCCCTGCGTTGATTGGAATGGACGCAACAAAACAAACAGAAATAGACGAAAAAATGTTGGCTATGGACGGTACTCCTAACAAAGAAAAATTTGGTGCAAACGCAATTTTATCAGTATCTTTAGCGGTGGCACGCGCCGCAGCAAATGCTAAACATATCCCGCTTTATAAATATATCGCTGACATTTTTGGAAATTCAAATCCTTGTGTGTTGCCACGTCCTATGATGAACATCATCAACGGCGGTGCCCACGCAGATAACGGTCTAGATGCCCAAGAATTTATGATTATTCCAAACGGCGCAAAAAACGAAGTCGAAGCGATTCGTATGGGGTCCGAAATATTCCATAATCTTAAATCTATTTTGAAAAAATCTAAACATTCAACAAATGTTGGTGACGAAGGTGGATTTGCACCAAACTTTAACGCTTGCAACGAAGCATTGGATACAATCGTCTCGGCGATTCGCGCAGCAGGCTATGAACCAGGCACACAAGTTTCTATTGGTCTGGATGTTGCTTCATCAGAATTTTACAAAGACGGAATTTATCATTTTGAAGGCACACAAAAAACAGCTGATGAAATGATTGAATTTTATGAAGATTTGATTTCCAAATATCCAATTGTTTCAATTGAAGATGCTTTGGCAGAAGAAGATTGGGACGCCTGGAAAAAATTAACTCAAAAAATCGGTGACAAATGCCAATTGGTCGGCGATGATTTGTTCGTGACAAATCCGATTCGTTTAAAGAAAGGTATCGACAACGGCGTAGCAAACGCAATTCTTATCAAAGTAAATCAAATTGGTTCTTTGACAGAAACTTTGCGCGCAATCAAAATGGCCCAAGATGCCAAATATAGTGTGGTAGTTTCTCACCGCAGTGGCGAAACAGAAGATACTACTATCGCAGATTTAGCTGTTGCAACAAATGCGGGACAAATCAAGACAGGTTCTATGTCACGCACTGACCGTATGGCAAAATACAATCAATTAATTCGTATTGAAGAAGAATTAGGTAATTCAGCAAAATACGGTATTTAAATGATATCTTTGGCTGGCGTTTTATGGGCTGCAAAGCGAATCGTAGCAATCGGAGTTTTGATATGCATAATATTAACACCTGCATATTTGGCTGCCGTAAATGGTCGTGAAAAAATCGATGTTGCACGCGTTCGCTTTGGCTCTTGGCTCCTAGGATGGTCTGTCATAGGTTGGCTGTTTGCATTATTCATAGCAACAAAAAAATAAAACCGCCAATTAAGGCGGTTTCTTTTATTTTTTTGGCTCTGCCACTGTTACAGCAGTTGGTATTTCAATATCAGTTAATCGAACGATTCGTGATGGATTGTTTTTCAAAGATTCCATTGTAGAATCCAATTGTTTCTTCTTTTCCATAAACAATTTCTTATTATTCGCATCTAAATTATCTATGGCTGGCAACTTCACAGTCATAGGATTTACATGCACACCGTTCTTAATAATTTCATAGTGCAAATGTGGACCAGTAGATAATCCCGTAGAACCAGAATAACCAATGATTTGCCCCTGGCGAACCATAGTCCCAACATTAACACCTTTGGCAAATTTAGACATGTGGGCATACAAAGTTTCAAATGTTCCGTTATGCCTGATTTTTACAAAATTACCATGTCCACGATTAAAACTGCGCGCAATAACACGCCCTGCCCCAGCGGCAGGAATCGGCGTCCCCGTAGGTGCACGAAAATCTACACCCTTGTGAGCGCGGGTAAACCCAAGCACTGGGTGTTTACGTCCTTTTGAAAAATTAGAAGTGACTTTCGCATTATTAATAGGCGTTCTTTTCAAAGATTTAATTGCACCGTTACCATGTTCATCATAATATCCCGCATGTCCATCTGGTTTCACATAGCGATACATTTGAACATTACCACGCAACGCATCGAAAGATACCGCCAAAACATGTCCATTATCAACTTTTTTGCCAGAAGCAAAATTTTCTTCATACAAAACATAGAATTTTTGACCCGCCCTTATATCACGTTCAAAGTCCATCTCGAACGCCAATAAATCATAAACATCCAAGATTAATCCTTCGGGTATTCCTGCATCCAAAGCAGAAAGATAGAAACTGCTTCCCTGGGCAATTTCACCTTCTTTATAAGCAAGACGAGTGTCGCGTTCTATTTGAATTTTTTGGCATTGCCAAGCCTCTGGATTGCCACAATCAATTTCAATTCTGTTCCAAGGTCCGTTTTCAATAATAATTTTTGAAATTGCTTCGCCTTCTTTTGGACGAACAAAATCAAATTTATCACGTCCAGGGCGCAAAGTTGCAAAATCTGCATCTTGTTTTAAATTCTTAGATATGGCATTTATATCGCGCATATTAAAGCCCTGTTCAGTCAAAATCTTAGACAGAGTATCACCAGATTTAACATCTATCACAGTATGTATTTCTGGCGAAACAAACACAGTTTCCCTGACGGGTTTATAAAACACGACCACGCACACCGCAGCGACAACCATCGCAATCGCTATCCATAACACAATACGAGACAACACATGTATGTTGCACGCCTTTTTACAAGAAGACACCACACCGGCATTCATCTTTTTTAATATATCTTTTGCTTTTTTCATGGGGTCTATTATAATAAAAATATGAACATAAATCAAGCATTCACAATTTTAAAAAATGCAGGTGGCATTCGGGCTGCCAGAATTATCACGGAAAAGCGCAAAAAAATCTCTTTTTGGCGCGCACTTTATTATGCTCATCTTTTAAAAATTGGGATGCCAGTGGCCAAAATAATACATTCTAGATGGTTTTATGGACTGGAATTTTATACAAACAGGCATACTCTTGACCCGCGTCCGGACACAGAAACCCTGGTTGAATCTGTTATCAAAGATTGCATTGAAAACAGACCGCGAACAATACTCGATATGGGCACAGGCACGGGCTGCATAATATGTGCGCTTTGTAAAAATATCCAAAATTCAACTGGTGTCGCAATGGACAAATCTGTTAAGGCTTTAAAAGTTGCCAGAAAAAACATAAAAAAACTACACCTAGACAATCAAATTAAAACTTGCCATGCAGATTTTGAAAATTTCAAATCTAACGAAAAATTCGACATCATTGTTTCAAATCCACCTTATATAAAATACGGAGATATTCGTGTAAACGAAGGTGCAAAATTCGACCCAAAGATTGCATTATACGCTGCAAACGATGGTTTTGCTGCATATGAAGCAATCGCCAAGAACGCAAAAAATTTGTTAAACAAAGACGGAAAAATCTACCTTGAAATAGGCATTGGACAATCAAATCAAATTATAAAAATATTTGAATTTTTTGGTTGGCACTTTGACCGCATTGAAAAAGACCTATCCGGCATAAATCGCGTTGTGGTATTTAAGCACTAGCAGGTTGATTTTCCGAATTTTTTGTATAATATCAATATTAATATCAATATATAAAAGGACAAACGATGACCAATGTTTATACTCAAGAAGATTTAAATTGTGATAAATTCGTAACGGATGTGCTTACATTTAATGTGCCACGTTCTCAAAAATTTTACAAAAAACAAGTAAAATCTGATAAAAACACAGAATATACCATCAGGTATAAAACAAGTGTTATGACCCCAAATTTTACTAAAATCTTATTAAACCCAAATAAAGAAATATTGGCATACATTGACGTTCAACGCGTTCCTGCGCCATTTAAATCTCAATTCAAACAGTGGAAATGGTTTGGAATCCAAGAGTTTCACCCAGAATTAATTGGTGATTTTTCTCACCTGGTGACAGAAGAAGAAAATGGATCTTTTGCCGGAGACTGCTGGCTGTACAAATCAAACGAACATTTGTATATTTTAGATACATCCGGCTTATCTCATCATCAAGATTGGTATCGTGTTGGCACAGATCTTATTAACGAAGGATTTATTGAAACTAATTTTGGTGTTTTGGACGGCACCACACGTTCGTACAGATACAACACTCACCCATCTGAACCAACACAACAAATTGAAAAACTGAAAAATGCAATATTAATCAAAGAAGGTATAATAAAGCCAAAGTTGACCTTTGCACAAAAGGTAAAAGCATTTATTCAAAGAAAAAGATAAAAAACAAACCCCGAATATTTTCGGGATCTTTTTTTACCACTATTTAAAAAATTGATTATTCTTTTTTAACCATCCAATAGTCGTATCCATGCCATGTCCGTGAACAACATAAGTTCCATCGTCTAAATTTTTGGCATATAAATTATGAATAGATTCGAATAATTTATCTTTGTTGCCACCTGGCATATCATAGCGTCCAACATTATCTTGGAACAAAGTATCACCTATTAATAATATTTTGTATTTTGGAAAATAAAACATCACCCCCCCAGGTGTATGTCCAGGGCTTTCCATAATTTCCATCTTTATATCAGGTAAAATTTCCATTGTCCCAGCAGATAAATTCAAAGGTTTTTTATAATCACCATGAATATGTGGCAAACCAAACATTTCCAAAAATTCATTTGCAAAACCGATTAAATAATTATCATCCGCGTTTAAAAACCAATCTACATTAAAAGCGCGCGCCAAAGCTGGTGCAGCAGATGTATGGTCCGGATGTCCGTGCGTTGAATATATCGCACGCAATTTAAGTCCGCGTTCCAATAAAACCTTTTCCCAATCAGTCGCTTTGCCCCAGGCATCAAAAATTACTGCGTCTGTCCCAGCACTCACCAAGACCGAATTAGTGTTCATTGGTGGCATATGTAAAACTTCGAACTTTACTTCATTATTTTTTTGCATTTGATTTTTTGACCTTTTTAACTATAGATTTCTTGGTTTTTGTTTGGGCTTTTTTACCAAAAACAATTTCACGAATTTCTTCGCCAGTAAGCGTTTCTTTATCCAACAAAGCCTTGGCCAATTTATCAACAGTCGCCTTGTTCTTGGACACCAAATTTTTGGCATCTTTGTATGCAGTTTCTACCCAATTGCGAATTTCGCTATCCACCACTTCCGCTGTTTTTTCAGAAGCATTTTCCAGCGCAACTCGCTGACCGAATGTATTAACCTGATTAACAGCAACCAGACCAATTTTATCAGACAAACCAGCCGTTGTAATAGAACGTCTCGCGAGTTGTGTCGCCATAGCAATATCGCTTTCCGCGCCAGTGGTAATTTTATTTGCGCCAAAAAATATCTCTTCGGTTGCGCGTCCCGCCAAGAACACAGATAAATTCGCGCGTATTTCATCCAACGACATTGAAACCTTGTCATCAATTGGCAAATGTTGAACCATACCAAGAGCCCTGCCACGTGGAATAATAGTAGCCTTGTGAATAGGATCGACAATACCATCATAATGCAAACCGACAAAAGCATGCCCTGCTTCGTGATATGCTGTCAATTTAATATCTTCTTGGCGCATTTTGCGGTTCTTTTTTGGTCCCATTAAAACTTTGTCTCTGGCTTCTTCTAAATCGCTTTGTTCTACAACTTTATGTTCAGCACGCACAGCATGCAGAGCCGCTTCGTTTAAAAGGTTTTCCAAATCAGCCCCGCTAAACCCAGTCGTTCCACGTGCGACATCCATCAAAGAAACACTATCTGCGAGTTTGAATTTTTTCGCATGTAAATCTAGAATATCTTTTCTACCTTCAAGATTAGGTAATTCAATATATATCTGCCTGTCAAAACGACCAGGGCGCAAAAGTGCCGCATCCAACATATCAGGACGATTCGTTGCGGCGATAACTATGATACCCGTATCATTTGCGAACCCATCCATTTCAATTAACAACTGATTCAAAGTTTGTTCTCTGTCATTATCATTTATTGTGTGTTTGCTGCGACTTTGCCCGATTGCATCAATTTCATCCATAAATAAAATACAAGGGGCGTTTCTTTTTGCTAATTCGAATATCTCTTTAATCTTTGCAACCCCAAGACCAACGATAATGCCAGAAAAATCACTGCCCGATGTAGCAAAGAAAGGAACATTTGCTTCACCAGCCACGGCACGCGCTAACAAAGTTTTTCCAGTGCCTGGTTCGCCAGACAATAACACCCCACGTGGAACACGCGCCCCCAAAGCCTTGAATTTATCTTTGTTTTTCAAAAATTCAACAACTTCCATTAATTCTTGTTTTTCTGAATCTATACCAGCAACATCCTTGAAAGTAGTTTTTGTTTTTCCTGTTGTAATTTTTGTTGGGTTTTGACCAATTAAACTGCGTGTAATTCCACCGCTTCCACCGCCGCCACCGCGCATAATACGCAACAACCAAAGCAAAAACAGCGCACTTACCAAAATAGGCAACCATTTTGCAACACTATCCCACATGGAATCTGTGTTATCTATGGTTACAGTCGCACCATTACTGGAAATTTTTTCCAGCAATTCTGGATTATAAGTTATATTGGCGCGATATGGCGTTCCATCCTTTAACACCCCTGTGGCGACATCATCTTTGTGAATATCCATAGTTTTTATATCATTTACACGACGCAAGACATCAGAAAAAGATAATTCTATTGGTGCCTTTTGAACGGTTGCTTCTGCCACAAGTCCATCTTTGACAGGAACATTATTAATTCCGCCTGAAAAAATCATACGCGCAACCAGCGCACAAAACAGCACTATGAAAGCAATTAAATAAAATTTTGAACCGTCTTTCTTTTTAAATAGATTTTTTTCGTTTTTCATGTCTTTTCCTAAAACTTGTTCTTTTTCCTTCTGGAACAATCAAAATTCTGTCGTTAAGTCTTCGAATCGTACAGTGGCCCAACGTGAACTTGCAATCAGTCTTCAAATTAGATAGTGCTTTTTGTAAAGAATTCAAGCGCACTGGGTAATTGTTCCCTCCAATTTTTTGGACCAACATACCCAAGAACTTTAATCTAATTTCTTCTGCTTCGTCAAACAAAAAAGAAGAAACAAACATTGCCCCCCAAGAACGAATAACCAATTCGATTCGTGATGCAATATATTTATCCATCCATTCACGTGTTCTGGCCAAGTTTTGAACAGCCAACAAAATACGCGCATCACTGATACCCAAATCATCATTTAACACATGCCTATTTTGTCTAATTTTTACACGCGTATAATGTTCATCGCTATTCATGGAATCAACAAAGTATTTAATATTATTATCTTCGCAATATTTTTTGATTTCACTGCGTGATACTTCCAACAAAGGACGCAAAATTTTTATTCCGTCTCTTTCTGATTCTGGCAACATAGCCGCCAAACCATATAAACCACTGCCACGAGACAAATTCATCAAAAAAGTTTCAATTTGATCGTCACTTTGATGAGCAGTCAAAAGGTATTCTATGGAATTTTCATGACAAAAATCTGTCATCATTTTATAACGCGCTTCGCGTGCTGCCGCCTCTAGACCATTTTCTGGCTTATTTTCATTCCAATAAAAAATATGACAAGGAATATCCATCTTTGCGCATACACCTTTTACATATTCTGTTTCAATTTCGGCCTCTTTACGAAGTCTGTGATTCACATGCAAACAAGTGAATTTTACACCAATTTCATGCAACCAATAAAGCAAACACATAGAATCAACGCCACCACTGACTGCCAAAGCCATCCTAGCGCCATCATATTTTTTCATAAAATTTATAAACTTTTGATTCATAACAGAACTATTTTATGGTATAATTTCGAAAAATAAAGGAAAAAGAGATGAATAAAAAAATAAAAACAGTAGCAGTATATTGCGGCCATCAATTTGGCACCAACCCTGAATTTGCACGTGACGCACAAAAAATTGGCGAATTATTAGCACGAAACAAGATGACGCTTGTATTTGGTGGCGGAAATGTTGGTTTAATGGGGACTGTCGCCAGCGCAGCATTAGATAACGGTGGCAAAGTAATTGGGATTACTACAAAACACGTAGTATCTTTGCAAGAACCTGCACACGAAGAAATCAAAGTCAAAGTTGTATCTGGTCTGTCCACCCGCAAAGAACAAATGTTTAAATTATCTGATGCTTTTGTAATTTTACCGGGCGGGATTGGCACATTGGACGAAATGACAGACATTATGACTAAACAGCAAGTTGGCGAAACTCACAAACCAATATATATAGTAAATACAGCGAAATATTGGGAAATTTTTGGTCAATTTATGGTTCAAATGCAAACTGAAGGCTTTTTAAAAAGTGCAGACGAATACAATCTGCACGTGATAAGCACCCCAGATGAATTAATAAACAGATTAATCAATTGTGACGATTTTGTCGCGACTTGTTAAACCTTTTACAATTTTAATTCTTGATTTTGGCAATTTGAAATGCTTTGCCAACAGTTCTATCACAGCAGAATTGGCGCGGCCGTTTTCAGGTGCAACAGTTGTATAAACACGCAAAACATCGTCTTCTTGGACAACCTTGTTTTGCTTTGAATGCGCATTAACCCTGATATTAAAAGTCTTCGGTAAATCTTTCATCACTCATTATATGTATATGAAAATGCATCACAGATTGCCCTGCCCCACGCCCAGTATTAGCAACAGTCCTGAAATTATCACGCAACCCCAACTTTTCAACAGTTTTACGAACACCTTTCCAAAAAGCAACCTGAAATTCAGCTGGTGCATTTTGTGTAAAATCGAAAATATCAGTGTATTCTCCACGCGGTATCACCAAAACATGAACTTTGGCCCTTGGTGCAACATCATAAAAAGCCAGCACATTATCATCACTATAAACTTCCCTACAGGGTATCTCTCCGCGCAATATCTTTGCAAAAACATTATTTTTATCGTACATAACTTCCTCTTTATTACACAGGAAATGATACACCGTAACCATATACAAAATCAAGGCTTGAAATACAATTTTTTTGAACTATATTTGAATCACAGCAAAGGAGTTGCTTATGTTTAAACCATTGCATAATTATGTATTATTAACAAGACTTGAAGAAGAAAATAAAACTGCTGGTGGAATTATTATCCCAGACAATGCAAAAGAAAAACCTTTTCGCGGACAGGTTGTTGCCGTTGGCGAAGGTATTTATGAAAATGGACAGAAAGTCCCTATGACCGTCAAAAAGGACGATATCGTTTTGTTTGCTAAATGGGCATCCAGCGCTAACGAAGTCAAAATTGACGGCATTGATTATGTTTTAATCAAAGAATCTGATATCTTAGGTATTTTATAACAAAAGGAATTAAATCATGGCAAAAGATATTGTATTTAATACAGATAAACTGGCCGCAGGTGTTGACAAACTGGCTAATGCAGTCAAAATTACTATGGGTCCAAAGGGGCGCACTGTTGTAATTGAGCGCGCATATGGGGCACCTATTGCGACAAAAGACGGTGTCACAGTTGCCAAAGAAGTGTCGTTAAAAGACCCTGCTGAAAACATCGGTGCAAAAATGATTCAAGAAGTTGCTAAACGCGCTGGCGACAGTGCTGGTGACGGAACAACAACTGCAACAGTGTTGGCTCAAAATATCTTCCGCGAAGGCCGCCGTGTTATAGCCGCTGGTATGAACCCTATGGATGTGAAACGCGGAATAGATATCGCCGTGGACGCGGTTGTAAAAGACATTGAAAAACATGCACGTCCTGTCAAAGATTCTGCTGAGATAGCCCAAGTTGCAACAATCTCTGCGAACAGTGACGCCGATATTGGTCAAAAAATCGCTGACGCTATGGAAAAAGTGGGTAAAGAAGGCGTTATCACAGTTCAAGAAGCCAAAGGTCTGGACACAGAAATCGATGTAGTCGAAGGAATGCAATTCGACCAAGGTTTCATGTCACCCTATTTCGTCACAAACAGCGAAAAAATGTTGGCTGAATTAGACGGCGCACAAATTTTGGTTTCTGAAAAGAAAATCACAGGTCTGCAAGCATTGCTTCCTATATTGGAACCTATCGCCCAACAAGGCCGCCCATTATTGATTATCGCCGAAGATATTGAAAACGAAGCATTGGCGACATTAGTATTAAACCGTTTGCGTGGTGGATTAAAAGTTTGCGCAGTCAAAGCCCCAGGATTTGGTGACCGCCGCAAAGAAATGTTAAAAGATATCGCAATAGTTACTGGCGCGACAGTTATCTCAGACGATATGGGTATGACTTTTGAAAACATTACACCTGCTGTTTTGGGTTCCGCCAAACGCGTTGTTGTTTCCAAAGACAAAACATTGTTGGTGAACGGCAACGGCGACAAAGACGCTATCAAAGCACGCGCAGATGAAATTCGTCAAAACATATCCACTTCGACCAGCGAATACGACAAAGAAAAATTACAAGAAAGATTGGCTAAATTGGTCGGCGGTGTGGCGGTTATCCATGTTGGTGGTATGACCGAAGTCGAAGTCAAAGAAAAGAAAGACCGCGTAGATGACGCATTGGCTGCGACTCGTGCTGCTGTGGCAGAAGGCATTGTCGCAGGTGGTGGCGTTGCATTGGTTCGCGCAGTAGAATCTCTTAAAGATTTAAAAGGTGCAAACGCAGACCAAACAGTTGGCATCGATATTGTCCGCCGCGCAATTGTCACACCTTGCATGCAAATTGCTGAAAACGCAGGTGTATCTGGCGAAATAGTCGTTGGTAAACTGATGGAAAACAAAGAATACAATTTTGGATATAACGCTCAAAATGGCGAATATGTCGATATGATGAAATCAGGTATCATCGACCCAGCCAAGGTTGTAAAAACAGCTATTCAGGCAGCCGCTTCTACCGCTGGCGTGCTTTTAACAACTGGTGCAGTTATGTCTGAAATCCCAGAAGAAAAATGTTCTTGTGGCGGACAAAATAATCCAGGCATGCCAGGTATGATGTAAATCAAAAAAATCCCCGTTTTGGGGATTTTTTTATAATTGCAAAATTTTATATATTTCAATATAATCCTATATGTGTATAACACTACATAGGAGAAAAAAAGATGAAATTACTTTACGTTTTACCAATACTGGCAGCTTTACCAATGGGCGCATTTGCAGACACAAACATTAGACCTTTCATAGGTTACGATTTTAGTTTAGCAAGCACCACAAATTTAAAAATTAAACACTCAAACCACACTGCAGTCAAAGCTGACTCTTTTTCTTTTAACAATGACAACATTGGCAGTTTAGGACTAGGTGTTGAATTAGGAGATATTAT
>JAGCOU010000010.1 GCA_017642565.1 Alphaproteobacteria bacterium
CGCAGAACCACAAACATTAAGCGAGGCATGTAATACTGATGAAATAACCGCGATTTGTCCAGAAATTGCATTGGGCGAACAAACTTTGGCGGGGTGTTTGTCTGATAATGTAAAATCTTTATCAAAAAAATGTGCAAAATATGTTAAAAAATCTATCAAGGAAAACAAAGATTTGGTTTTGGATCAAAAAGACGATACAACAAATGCGGCAAACGATCAGGTTAAAACAGCAAAAGATACTGTTGCAGAAACAAAAGCAACAGTGAAAACAAATGTCAAGGCGGCAAGAAAAGAATTAAAAGATACAGCAAAGGCTGTTAAAACAACCGCAATAGAAACAGGTAAAGCTGTTAAAGAAATTGTCACTGAATAAAAAATCGCCCAACGGGCGATTTTTTTTATTATATACCAATACAATCCTCACTTAAATCAATAATATATATCAATTGGAACATTGTGACCTGTGCAAAAATCTATGAAGAAATTAACAAACGCTTTTACTTTTGGTGATTCTGCAATTTCAGTTCTGCAAATACATTGCATTTCTGTTTCATATTTAAAATCCAGGTCTTTTAAACAAACAAGGTTTTTACTGCTTTCTTCAAACCATTGTGGAAAAACAGTAATACCATCACCATCATTAACCAGACGGTACATCAAAGCCAAAGAATCTGATGTTGTATTCAAATGTTTTGCATGTTTCATGATATTTTGAAATTCTGGTAAATTCATATAACGATTAAGCATGCACAAATCATGATTTTCCAGCAAATCAGCCAGATTTTTTGGAACGCCCCGTGTTTCCAGATATTTTTTACTGGCATAAAATTTCTTGTGTGCTTTGAATTTGAACAAAACTGTTCCACGAATGTTTGGATGAACTTTGGAATTAACAATCAAAATATCAGTATTAGATATATCTGGATTTTGTTTCATTAATAATTCCAAACGAATTTTTGGATATTTAGCATAAAATTCAGATAAATCTTTTAACATAAAACTGCCGAATAAACCTTCTTCGGTCCAAACCGACATAGAACCCGATAATGCATCTATGTCCACAAAATTTTCTGAAATTTTATTAAGCAATTCTTCTATGGCGCAAATATCGTTGTATATAAGTTGCGCAGAATTCGTTGGCTGACTGCCGTCAAAGTTTCTGTTGATAAGTTTAGTATTAAATCTGTCTTCTAAATCCTTGATCAATTGGGAAAGATTAGAATTTTTCATACCGTTTTCATTAGCGGCGATTTGAATACTGCCCTTATCAACAACTTCTTTCAAAGCCAGCAATTCTTTTAATAAAATTATTTTCGTTTTTAATGTTGACATATTCCTATATTATACAGATAAAGCGCTTTGTAAACAAAAATATTTACTTACAAATACATTTGATAAAGTCATCTATATTTTTTCCAGTAGAATTTAATATTTTTGCGATACTGCCAGTTGAAGGCCATCTGGGTTGCCCATACTTTGACCAACGTTTACTTTTATTAAATGTCGTTGGATCCAATCCAGAAAATTTTGCTAAACCTGAACAGGACATATTTTGTTGAAATGCGAATGTATCAATTGCTTGCCATATATCTTGATGCGTCATATTTAACTCCTTTTTTGGTTGTTACAGTGTTCATTATATTCCTTTTTAGGAAATTTATTTTATCCTGCTTTTATTTATCGGGTATATAAAAAGGGGATTAAAGGCGCAATAAAATCCTATAAAATTGCTAAAAACCGCTAAAAACAAGCAATTTTTCAAACAACCAATTAAGGTAATTTTTTCCTATTTTTATGTATTATCAAGACCGTAAAACTTGTTTTTTACATAATAAAAACACCCTTTTGGGGTGGTTTTATTTTTTAATCACACAATATTTATTATTGTTGCATCACTTTAATCTGATCGGCTATAGCCTTTGCATGTGACATACAAGCCGATTTTATCTGTTTAACATTGGCACAAAATTTAGACCATTCTGGTGTTTGTTTTATGCTGGTGTCTTTAAGAAGTTCATAACCGTAAAATGTAAAATATGCCGACAAAGCGTCATAAAATTCAGTTGAATAAGATTCTTTGAACATATTTAAACTGTTATTTCGCACAATTGGATGCGCGGGTTTACACGGATTAAAACATACAATATTTGAATACAACGCATTTTCAAAATGATTGAGATAAAAGTCTTTACGTTTCAAAAAGTCTTCTGTCCCTTTGATTGCAGCATTTAAAATATCGATTTTATTTTTTGGCTTTACAATAAGATTTTCAGCGCTGCGCGCGGATGCTTCATCCATGCAATACAACCCAATAAATTCATAAATATTTTTTGGTGTTTTCCATGGAGATGCAGCAACAGCATTTTTAGCATGTTGTTTTTCATGTGCCAAAATTTCCGGTTCTTTCCTATTCCATCTAGATATTTTCGCCCTAAGTTTATCGATATCTTGTTTAGATAAAACCAAATCTGGACTGATTTCATATTTATAAATGGTGATTACATGATTTGCAGAACTGCACTTGCCACGCACACCAGGCAAGCAATAAAAACTCGCCATATTTTTATTGTTAATTACCACCGTTTTATATTCAATTTTGTAATCGTCCATATTTTTGCCTTTATATTACAAACAATATAATAACACCAAACCAACATTTGTCAATATAAATATATTATAAAACAAAACCGCTCGAACGAGCGGTTTGTATTTTTTAGCAAATAGATTATTTTGCCTCGTTTGCCCAATTTTTTAATTCTTCAACAGAAACATCTGTTGGGAAACGTTTTCCGTTTAAAACATTTGCGTTTGGTGCGAGCAATCTTATATCAGCAGCCGCTTCATCTGTGGTTGGCGTGCTGCCAGATGTCGCAAAAGGAACTATCGTTTTTCCGGAAAAATCATAACTTGCTATGAAACTGTCGATGATTGATGGTTCGCGTCCCCACCAAATTGGAAAACCAACGTACACTGTATCATATTGAGCAATGTTTTTAATTTTTGTTGCGATTTCAGGACGCGTTGATTTGTCTGCCATTTCAACAGAAGAACGGCTTTTGTCGTTTTTCCAATTTAAATCTTCCGCTGTATATTTATTAACAGGTTGTATTTCAAATAAATCCGCCCCAACAGCGCCAGCCAAATCTTTTGCGACACGTTCAGTTGTTCCTGTGGCACTGAAGTATGCAACCAATGTTTTATTTTCTTTGTGTGATGGAATTAGATAAAAACCCAGTGCCCCCAACACAACAATAGCGATTATTAAAATAAGTTTTTTCATTTTTTACTCCTTTTGTAAAACATTGCAATTGTAGACTGATGCGTAATTTTTTGCAAATGTTTAATCATACAATTTGAAATAGTTCCTTTTTTTCGGTATAATATACACATACTATGTGGCGTAAAAATGCTTTTTTGTTGATATTGGGTTTGTGCATCTTGATGCCACTTGTTGCATATTGCGAAAGTCTTTTAGGGGCAAATTCTTTTCCAAAAACTTTCGAAGATTTATCGTTTGCTTCACAAATGGAACTGAAAGAAGAAGGATATGCACCTTTTGCAGACCTGTCCGCCTATGACATATTGACAATTCTGGACACAGATGAAGGCATCGCGGAAGAAATCGCAACGAACGAAGCGGAAACCAGCACAACAAATACAAATCAACAAACAACGACAACTAATACGACTGTCGCAACTACGCCGAGCACTCCTGCCCCAACAACAGTGACACCAACCGCAGTTCAATCAAACGCACAAGAAGGTTATTGTGCTATAAAAAATAATGAAATTCCAGCGCATCAACAACTTCCTATTGGGAAACCTGTTTTCGAGGCTCACTATAAATATTGTTCAAAATACGGTTATCGCAATATGTATAACAAACAGGACTTTCATTACGGGTTTGACATAGGCTGTACAGAAGCGAATTTTAATAATCCTGTATTTGCCATAGCAGACGGGGTTGTTGAGAAAGTTCATAATTGTTCCAAGGGCAGTTCTGCTGGTAATTACATTTTAATTAATCATAAAAACGGATTCAAGACATACTATATGCATCTTGAAAAAATCTTTGTGACGCAGGGACAGGAAGTATCCGCAGGCTGTCAAATCGCAGCACTGGGTTTTACAGGCGGTCCCAAAATAAACAAAGCCGCATTTGCCGATCAACTGTGTCCAAAAATGCGCAAAAGCATTTCTCATTTACATTATGAAATTCATTATACTGGCAATCAAACATCTATCAATGGAAACGGCAGAACAATTCAAATAAAGCATGGAAAATCATCTCATAATTCTGTGGACCCATCATATTTTATGGGTGTTCCTCAGCACATGTAATATTATCTTGAGTTATCGTATTTTTTACACTAGGATTTATATCATAAATCAACCAAAGGTTTAATCATGTATAAATACAGTCTTTTTCGCCAAGTAAGTGCTACTGTGGCTGGTATATTTGGTAAAAACAGAATTACACGTCGTATAAATCGCGATAAAATAAGATACAAAGGCTTAATCGCAACAGTTGGAAAAAATACTATCCCCCGAAAGAAATACGAAACAAAAATACCTGTGGCGTTTTGTTTTGATGGACGCGGCTGTAAAATGGCAGCAGTCACTATTAAATCTTTGCTGATTGTATCAGAGGGACGTTGTGATTACGAGATTTATTGTGTTATTGGTGATGATGTAGATAAATCTTCACAAAAAATTGTGACTGATATTGTCAAAGGCACCAAATCCACGGTTCATTTTATCAAGGGCAATCATGATTTTGATAATTCTAATCGCCGCAAATGGCCTGTGGCTATGTGGTACAGATTAATGTTGCCGAAATTATTGCCAAATGTATCCAGAATTATCTATGCTGATTTAGATATAATATTCTGTCACGATTTGATTGATGTTTATGAAACTGATTTGGGCAATAATGTGATTGCTGCGGTTCCTACACGAACAGACCATTATTTCAATTCAGGATTTTTGTTGATGGATTTAGATAAAATTCGCAAGGAAAAAATTTATCCAAAATGGATAAAATCTTCTGTGGAACACGATTATAAAAACCCTGACCAAGATGTGTTGAATGAAACTTTGCGTGGACGCGTGCTGTTTTTACCGCTTAAATACAATTTCCAATTATCGCATGGGTCACGAATATTCAAGATATACAGCGAAGCAGAACTCGATGATTTAAAACATAATTTGGTGACATTGCACTATTCTGATTACATAAAACCATGGGGAGAAGCAGGAAAACGTCCTGTGTTTTCTGCTATTTGGTGGGATGTCGCAAAAAAGACGGGTTTGTTCGAAGAAAAATAATTGCAAAATTAAAATATCGAATATAGAATATGCGCATACTTGGTCCCATCGTCTAGCGGTTAGGACATCGGATTCTCATTCCGGTAACACGGGTTCGATTCCCGTTGGGACTGCCATCCGTCTTCGCTTCGCTCTGTCGCGATTGATTATTGCTTAGTCTGCGTATTTTTGATATAATTATTCTGTTAAGAATAACTAGAGCTTAGATATGGCAGATTTAATTATTCATGGCGTTCCAAATGGGCACGATGTTTCAACGTGCGATAAGAATACACGCGATTTTTTCGGTCTGTTTTATGATGCTTCGAATGGTGTAAAAACTAATGTGATAAGACGCGTTAATAATGATGTTGTTTACAGTTATCTGGTTTATGGCAACCAAGATAAAAAATTCACAGATTATAATGGTCGTCCGGGGTCTTATTTTGGAATGTCTTTGGTGTTTCACAATCAATATGCGCCAGATTCCAAATCTGTTTTTAATTTATTAAAAGCAACCTATGATGCGTATGTGAAAAACAAAGTTATCAAAGAATTTCCAGATGGTTCAAAACGGTGGCTGTATAAAGAACTTTCAACCCCGGGTGATGAAATTGCAATGTATATTAGCAAAGGTATGTCACACCTGTTACAAACGCAACCAGAATTAAACCCAAAGGTCCAAACACTGCCACCTGTTTCAAATCAAAATCAAAAACAGTAAAAAACACAGCCCCAAAAGGGGCTGTTATAACTTTATCCGTTATTTTATCTATTTTCCCAGGTGCAAATGATTTTTGCATGTTCTACCTCATCTGTCATTATTTTATGACGCGATACATTACCACTGAATCCTGTTTCAATTCTTACCGTTGGGGTTGTTGGGTTTATTTCGTGTTTGAAATATATATCTATACCACGCAATTTATGCGTGTTACGAAAATCAAATCCTACGCTTTCTGTGGCCCAAACAGTATACACCGCATTATTTATATGCTGATTCACATCGATATCATCAAAACGACATGCCATAACACCAGTTTTGGTTGGGATAAAATCTGGTCCTTTGTCAAATTCGCGTTCCCATACGCGTTCTGGCAAACCTTCCCAATTTGGGAAATGGTCAGATATACGCACTGGTTTACGAGTTCCAATATCAATCAACACCCACTGACTCATTGCACGAATTTTTAAATTACCCTTGGTATCTGTGATTTCAAAATCACGTTCACTGCGCACTGCATCAGTAACAGACGGCCAAGTGGAATATACCAACATTTCTTCTGCGCGTGGCATATCAGGAATATCTACGAACATGTGTGTCATTACCCATGCAACATTGCGGGACAAGCAATAATCACGACCTGCGCCCAACATTTCAGCATGTGTTCCAGCCAAACCCTGCAATTTATTCATCAAAGACAATGGACGCAAATATCCATAGCGGTCACATTGATATGTTTTTAATTTTCTTTCTTTGACCAATTTTGTTATCATGGCTTTTCCTCCAACACACAAATACTCTCTTCTTTATTATGCCATTTTTACGCGCTTTGAGCAACTGTAAAATCTATATCTTTGCCCAACACGATTTCACTCGCGCGCGCAGCAGATTTAATAAGACCATGCAAAACCTCTGGCGTATCTTTTGGTATAGTCAAAGTTTCAAGTTTCGCGCCATTACCAACCTTGCGTTCAGTACGCAGACCACGAACCTTTTTTAATATATCCAGCGCAATGTTCATTGTTTCTGTATCTGTGTTGTATTCGTAATTTACATCTGGATATTTTGTCAGGTGAAGTGTTTCGCCACCTTCGTAGTCTTTGTAAATCTTTTGCCACAATTCTTCTGTGATAAATGGAATAAATGGCGCATACAGACCGATTATAGTGCGCAACACTGTGAACAGAGTCCATTGCGCAGACAGTTTTGATTCAGCCGAATATTTTTCAGGACTCCAGAATCTATCTTTGATAAATTCCAAATACTGGTCACAGAATATTTCCCAAAAGAATGTATCGATTGCGGCACGCGCATTATAATTATCGTATTTATCCAAATTCTTACGCGTTTCTGCGACTGCTTTATTTAATTCATTAAGCACCCATCTGTCTTCGATAAATCTTTCAGCCACCGGAATTTGTTTTGCTGTTTTTGGTTCAAAATCTGTTAGATTCATCAAGACATATTTCGATGCATTCCAAAGTTTAGTTAACAATTTTGAACCGCGTTTTACTTCGTCATCGCTGTATCTCAAATCTGTTCCAATTGGTGCAGTCGCAATCCAATAACGCAATGCATCAGCACCAAATTTATCCACAGAATCTAGTGGGTCTGTACCATTACCTTTGGTTTTGGACATTTTTTGTCCCTTAGAATCACGGACAAGACCGTGGAAATTCACCGTTTTAAACGGGACATCGCCCATAACATACAATCCCATCATTATCATACGCGCAACCCAGAAAAAGATTATGTCTGCGCCAGTGTATAGTAAATCTGTTGGATAATATTTTTTCAATTCTGATGTTTCTTCTGGCCAACCAAGTGTTGAAAACGGCCACAAACCCGATGAAAACCAAGTGTCCAAAACATCTGGGTCACGTGTCAAAGTTTTTCCACCTGATTGTTTTATAGCATCTTCTTCTGTTTCAGCAACATAAACATTACCTTCTTCATCATACCATGCAGGTATATGATGTCCCCACCACAACTGACGAGATATTGTCCAAGGACGAATATTATTCATCCAAGCCATGAACAGATTGTATCTGTGGTCTGGCATAAATCTCACCCTTACATCCTTTGCTGCCTGAATTGCGGGTATCGCCAATTTTTCAGCGTCAACAAACCACTGAGTTGTTAACATTGGTTCCACTGGCACACCTGCGCGTTCAGAATAAGGCGTTGGAATAATTTTGTCTTCGACCTTTATCATCAATCCAGCCGCTTCAATATCGTTAACAATCGCTTCACGCGCAACGTATCTATCAAGCCCACGATACTTTTCAGGTATCACAGATTCATTATTTAACTTCGCGTCTTTGGTCAAAATGCACAATGGTTCCAAATTATGACGAAGACCAACTTCCCAGTCATCAAAGTCATGTGCTGGTGTAATTTTTACCGCACCAGTTCCCTTTTCAGGGTCTGCGTGTTCATCAGCAACAATAGGGATTTCAATATCTGTTAATGGTATAATTGCCTTTTTCCCAATCAAATGTTTTAATTTTTTGTTTTCTGGATGAACTGCAATTGCTTTATCACCAAACAAAGTTTCAGGACGCGTAGTTGCAATTTCCACAAATCCACCATCAACAAGAGGATATTTAAAATAATAAAATTTTCCGTGTTCTTCACGCGTTTCTATTTCCAAATCTGAAACCGAAGTTTGTTGTTTTGGACACCAATTAACGAGACGTTTTTCACGATAGATTAAACCTTCGTTATACATTTTCACAAACAGTTTCGTCACAGCCTTTGACAGACCTTCGTCCATAGTGAATCTTTCGCGTTTCCACACAGGTGTCACACCAAGAATATGTAATTGGTTTACGATTTGTCCACCTTTTTCAGCCTTCCATTTCCATGCATAATCTAATCTTTCTTCCAAAGATAAAGCATAAGGATTTATTCCCTTTTTAGACAAATCGCGTTCAACCAATAATTGAGTTGCAATTGATGCATGATCTGTTCCTGGTTGCCACAAAACATCAAACCCATCCATTCGTTTATAACGGCAAATAATATCAGTCAAAACATTGTCCAACGCATGTCCCATGTGCAGACTGCCTGTCACATTTGGTGGCGGCATCATTATACAAAAAGATTTTTTATCGCTGTTTACATCGTTATCCCAGAAATTATTTTCATCCCAAAATTTTTGAATTTTGTTTTCTAAATCGCGTGTATTAATGTTTTTACCAAGATCTATATTCATTTTGCGCCTCACTTTTCAACAAGTAGTCGAATTTTACACGATAAAATATACAAAATCAAGTCTGGGCTTAACAAAAGATTCCTAGTGAAAAACCGCCATGAAAAGCATATTATTTTTATGTAAAAACATGGAGCCACACAATGAATAAAATTCTTAAAATGTTAATCAAAGAAAATATTCACAATAACATTATTTCCATAGTAAAAACTAACCGTGGTGATGAATATAAAATCTTTGGCAAAAACGGACGCGAAATATTGTATGTGATAAATGGCTGGGCGATAAATCAATACAGTTTATTTGTTAATGGTAAAAACATACTTTCTGTGAAATGGGACGAAACAAACAGCAAGCCTTTGACGAGTGAACAAAAGGATATGATAGATATGATTAACGCATGCAAAGAAAAAATAGATTTACAAGAAACCGCACAAACTATGAATCCCCAAGAATTAGAAATTGCTAATTTTTTACAACAATCTTTGTGTGCAGTGAATTCCTAAATCGCATGTACTACACGACAGAACGAAACCGCGTATACGGCAGAAACCCCCGCATTGCGCAAAATACGATTTAATTCATAAAAGGTTGCGCCACTCGTCATAACATCGTCAACCAGTAAAATCTTTTTACCTGTAAGCGCATCTTTGTTAACAACTTTGAATACGCCACGAACATTTTCACGCCGTTGTTTTGTTGTTTTATGTCCCATGTCTGGTTTATATTTGCGCGTAATGGAATCTATATCAATAATTGCGTTATAATGTTTTGCAATTGGTTGCGCAAGTAAAGTCGCTTGATTATATCCACGTTTAAATAATCTGCGCCATGCGAGTGGAACAGGCATCACAATATCCACATCCAGATTTAAATCACGCAGACAATTTATCATCGCCCTTGCCATCAAAGTTTTATATTTTAACTGGGACGCATGTTTAAAAGGCAACATCACATTTTTAGACACATCATCATAAACGCACGCAGAACGAATAAAATCTAATTCACATTCGCCAGATGCACAGTGTGGACACATCGGCGTTGGCCCCAAATCTAGGTCCGCCGGAAAAGGATAACCGCATTTGAAACATTTTGGATTAGTTATCCAATTAAACTGTGCCCAACAGGCAGAACATAAATTTCCATGTTCTTCGACCCTTTCGCCACAAAGCGGACACAGTGGCGGATAAACAAAATCGAGGAAAGTTTTGAAAAATTTTACCACGTCATACTTTTGTATGTTTTCTTGGAAACATCGTCACCAAACATATTGCGTTTTTGCTGGGTCAAAGATTCAAATACTTCGCCAGAAATTACACGCAACACAAAAACATCGTCACTGCGTTGAGACAGCACAGGAACTATGCGCTGTTCTGCGACACCTGTATCACGCAAAGCCTGTTCAACAATAGCCAATCTGCGCGCTGCCAATTTACGTGCATCCTTGCTATGCGTTGCAGATTCAGGTATAGCGATTTGAATAGCGCGTTTTGGATTATTTACAACAATCGCCGCAGTTTCACTTAACAGAGTATAATTATCACGCGACAAACCAGCATCCCCGTTCAAGAAAGAAATTTTGATTTCCATTGGACGAACACCGCCATCCATTTCAGATAAATCACGTTTTGCGGTAAAACCTTCGCTGTTTGATGACATGTCGCTTACCACATCAAATTTATCGTCTGTTTGGTAAGTAGACAAGTGTTTGTTTTCCGATAGATAAGTCTTTTTAAATGCCTTTTTTAATTCATTCGGTGACATTTTCGACATTTCTTTAACCGAAGTTAATTTTGGTTCTGCGACAGGTGCAACCGCTTCGCGAGAAGCAATTTCTTTTGGGCCATCTATAATTTCACGTTTAGTGTTTATTGAGCGATGTTCAACCTCTCTCTTGACAGCAGGTCTTACATTTGTTTCGCCGCTTATTGGTGTCTGCACAGCCATAGGGCGTGCATTAGCAATTTTTTCCTGGGTTTGCAATTGAAGTTGTGCGAGCCGAGAAACCTCTTCGCGCAGTTGTTTCAATTCGCTCATCGCTTCATCACGAGAAATACGATTATCTTCGACTGGTTTTACAGTCTGTCTTTGTGCGACACGTTGAACTGGTTTAGATGCAGGTTTCGAGGCAGGTTTTACATCCAGACTTTCTTCTGGCAAAACAGCATCATAATTTATCAAAGCGATTTCATCCATACGTGGCATACGCAGTGGCGCGTCACTTTGCGCCCACAAATCAGAACTCGGCTTTTTGGGTCTTAACACGTCCGCGCTTGCAACAACATTATTGTTTGAAACAGCTTTTTTTGCACTGCGAGCGACAACTTTTTTTTGAATCTTCTCCGGAACAGAGGCAACATTAACCGACTTCGCCGCGACAGATGGCATGATTTCTTCGCCGAACGCAGCGCGCGCCGAAACAGCACCACCGGACACATCCACAACCGGCAGATATGCGGCATTTCCAGCGCCTATCAAAGTCAAAGACAACAATAAAAATAGCGGTAAACGTTGCATGTTCCTTTCCTTCCTTAACCCAATCATAGAACAATTTTAAAAAGTCAATCAAGTAAAAAATTTAACTTAAAAAAACATTATATAAATCTATATCTTTTTTTTCTATTTTTTGCCCTGTTTTTATGATACAATTAAACACATTAAGATAAGAGAAAGGAGAAAATCATGCCAGATCTAAAAGGCTATACTGCAGACCAGATTTTGAATATGTACAATAAAATTTCATTGGACATATATCTTGAAATGGGCATCGTAGATAAAAAAACTTATGAATCCGTAAAAGACGATGATAGAAAACGCCAAGAATTATTAAGTAATATCAAAACACCCGAAGGAAAAGAAGCAAATGTTTTTGCTGAAAAATTTGTTAGAAAGGCCATTGATATTGATAATCAAGAAAATACCAATGGGGTATATTTTGAAAATCTTGGGACCAGTCTTTTAGCCAAGGCTTATAATGAATTAAAGCGTATTTTAAAAGATGAAGACAATAAATTGTCTGCCGAAGATCATGAATATTATGAACGCACACAAAACAAAGTCACTGAACGCATTGATACTTTGATTCATGATTTGGCAAACCAAGTTGGATACCATCTGGTCTTTCAAGAAACCATAGCAGATTGTTATAGTGGCTATCTGGAAATGTTTGAAGCACGCGCTGCCGATTTAAACCCAAACGATAAATTGCACAAAGAGATAGAAAAAGGCAAAAAAACTATTCTTGATCCAATGATTACAGAATATGATAAAAATGTTGGTATCTCTAATCTGGGCGCATCTGCAAAAGACGCAAAAACAATAGAAAAAAACTATGATAAAGCTTTGAAAGTCGCATATGATTGGAAACCAGACGAAAAGACACTTAAAGATGTTTCACAATATCATTTCTTGGACGAAAACGGCCAAGCCCAAGCGCAATTCCGTGACGACGCAGGTAATGAACACACGACTTATGAAAAAGGCGACGAAGTAATACCTGATAGAGAATTGTCCGAAGTAATGAATTTAGCGCGCTCTAATTTCGCAATACAAAATTCATGTGATGAAACTATTGATGGCAAAACCGAAGCCCAGATTAACAAAGAATTGAACCAAGAACTTTTGTCAACATTGTATGAATGCGACAAAGCATCAAAAGGCGCAGAAATTTCTTGGCAAAGACCATCTGAACAAGAAATTCAAGATTTTGTTAACAGTTTTTCTTCCACTGGCGGTTCTATTACTCCCGAAGGGTTGGATATGGCAAAAGATGCCCAAGTTAACAGAATTGCTGGATTTGCAGATCGTGTAAAACACAAACTGGGCAAATTCAAAGAAAAAGCAAGCAATTTCTTTGGAAAAATATTTAATCCTATTCGCAAAAGTGATAAACTTGCCGCGGGCAGACTTCAACCACAAAAAGATAAAAGACAAACACGAATAGAATTCATTGTTCGTATGTTAAAAGGCTTTGGTTGTGCATTTGCGGTCTCTGCATTGATAACCACAATTGCAACTGCCGCAGCAGCAACCGCAGGTGTAAGTTTAGCAGCATCACTTGCCACAGTTGGTATTATCGCTGGAATTGGCATGACGCTTTGGCAAATTCATAAATGGAAGCAAGCACAACCGGCAAACAAACGAACTATACAAGATTTCCTCAAAGACCCTCAAATGAGAAGGACTGTGACGACAACTACGTTGGCGGCCATCGCTTTGGGCTTTGGCGCAGCAGGGTTTATAACAGCCGCTCAAGTTCTTGGGTTGGGTGCACTTGGCTTGGGGGCATCTAACAATGCAATTACAACATATAAATCTGCCAAGGCCAGAGGATTAAGCACAAAAGAATCTATTGGTTGGGCTATTGGTAATGCTCTTGCAGTTGTGATTGGTGGTGTTATGGGACGTGGCGCAGCACACATGGCAACAAATGCCTATAACATGGCTAACGAAACAAATACAATCTCGCAGACAGAAAACCATAACACAGAGGTACAACAAGTTGGTGAAGTTGTCAGACACGAAATTGTATATAATCCTGATGGACAAATAAATATGGAAGCAACTGCACATAAATGGGCAGACCCACAAACATTAGATAATTGGACTAAGATGGTTGACGAATATAACGCCAATCCTGCTCATGAATTGAAGATTGATCCATATACTTCATACGTTATGTCCGCGGATGCTGGGATGCACACAGACGATAATATTCTTTTGCATAACCAATATGGCCCAGACGTTCATTCCGGTGGCAACCATACTATTATGGGAAAAGGCTGGGCAGACCATCAGAACTTCCCTATGGAAAAAGTTCACGAACTTGCTAATATGGGGGCAGACGGTCATATTTCTGATGCAGAAGCAAATGCGTACTTTGACATCATTCGTGGTGGTCATTTGCACACAGACAACAGTCTTTCTTACTCTCCTAATAGGAACGTTTTTACTGACAATGTTCTTCATAACAATTCGACTGTGCAACCTACAGACGTTAACGTAGATCACACACAAAATCCAGACGGAACCCCAGCTTATTCGTCTTGGACACAAGAAGGGACGCCAATAGCCGAAATTAAAGAAATAACTGAACCAATCTATCAAGAAGTAGATGTTCCAACGTACGAAAGTTCTTATAATGGCGCAATGGCTGCGTTCGGGAACTATTTCCAGGACAAAAATACTGCCAAAGACAGACCTAATTCTCAGGCCAGAAAACCAGAAGAACAAGTTGAACCACCTGTGACACCGGAACCTCCTGTGACACCAGAACCACCTGTGACACCGGAACCTCCTGTGACGCCGGAACCTCCTGTGACACCAGAACCACCTGTGACACCAGAACCTCCTGTGACGCCGGAACCTCCTGTGACACCAGAACCACCTGTGACGCCGGAACCACCTGTGACACCAGAACCTCCTGTGACACCAGAACCACCAGAAGACGATGGTCCAGGCGTGATTGAGCTTCCTCCAGAAGACGATGGTCCAAGTGTGATTGAGCTTCCTCCAGAAGATGAAGGTCCAGGCGTGATTGAGCTTCCTCCAGAAGCTGAAGGAAAAAAACAACCGGAACCAGAGCCGGAATCAAAGTATCTGCGCATCAGCCGCAGCGATGCCCAAGACATCTATGTGAAACAACAGAGACTTGAAAAGAAGCGCGCTGATTTCCAAAATCCAAAGATTCAGGGCAAAGACCGTGCAAAACTGGAGGCAGAAATTGAAGATTTGCGCAAAAACTTGAACAAGAGATTGAACAAACTCGGCAGTCCATCCAAAGATGTTTTGGAAGACGCGATGTATTGGGCTTGGCGCAAAGAAGATTTGGAAAATGCACAAAAAGCACTCGCCAAAGAAGAAATGTTCAAAGTCACCGATAATACATCTCGTCATAAGATTGAAGAACACGAACAAAGACTCGCAGAATTGCGCGCAGAAATCAAAGAATACGAAGATGAAATCCCGGATGAATCTATGTTCTATGATCCTGTGGCTGTTCAGTACAACAAAGAACTCGGCAAAAAGGTGCCCAAAGAACCTGTCGCGCCGGTGCAACAGCAAGAATCTGCTGCTGCGCGTAACTGGGGCAATCACGAGAAAGAATCGCAAGTCCAAGAAGAAGAAACCAAAAAACCTTCTATGGCGGATGCTTTCAAACAAGGCACTCAAAATGTGAATATATTGGAAGAAAAACTGGAACAAATGAACAAAAAATTGGAACAAGCAAATCAAAGAATTTTTGAATTGCAACAACAGTTGGGTAATTCGCGAAATAACGGACCTATCAAACTTAACAAGAAAAGCCTCAAATACATCAACAAAGCTTGGAACAAAGGTCGCGTTGCGTAACGAATAAAACCTTAATCTTTGAAAACTGCAGCCCCCTCACCGGGGCTGTTTTTTTTATTTACCCGAAGTCTCGGCGTAGCGAAGCGAAGACGGATGGATGCTCACGCTGCGCTCAGCATGACACAAAACTTCGTTTTGTTTTGCACCGCCGTCAACACGGTGGAAAAGTGGGAAAAATTAAAAAAGTGTTGTTATAATGGTGTTATTCCAGAGCGTTGTCATTGCGAGGAACAAAATTATCAACCAAGCTTGCTGTTGTTAATTTTGTGACGTGGCAATCTAGGTTAATTATGTGTTTGGCTTCGCCAAACTACTTTTTATAAAGACCTGGATGCTCACGCTGCGCTCAGCATGACACAAAACTTCGTTTTGTTATTCAACAATTCAAATAGTCAAATAAATCAATCCAATCAGGGTTCATAGATTCTATTAAATCTTTCTTTTTATTTCTGTTCCAAGATTTAATTTGTTTTTCGCGCATTATTGCGTATTCAGGGTTTTCAAATACTTCCATATACACTAATTTATTTACATTATATCGGGCAGAAAAACTGTTTTTGTTCAAATGTATTTTATGTTCAAAAGCGCGCCTGTTAATATCGTTCGTAATTCCGGTATACAAAGTCCCGTTTTTTCCAGAAGCCATTATATACACGTAATATCTATAAGGGTCATGATAATATTTCATAAAATCGATAGTAATTTTTCAACATTTGATAATCAAGAAGAAAATAAAAAAGTGTTGTTATAATGGTGTTATTCCAGAGCGTTGTCATTGCGAAGGAACAAAATTATCAACCAAGCTTGCTGTTGTTAATTTTGTGACGTGGCAATCTAGGTTAATTATGTGTTTGGCTTCGCCAAACTACTTTTTTATTTACCCGAAGTCTCGGCGTAGCAAAGCGAAGACGGATGGATCCTCACGCTCACTTTCGTTCGCTCAGGATGACAAAACGCTAAAAGCGTTTTGTTATTCAACAAGCCAAAGGCTTGTGTCATGCTGAGACTGCGACAGCAGTCGTGAGCATCCAGGTGTATGTGTTCATTTCCTCATTATAATAAAGTGCCTGCGGCAACATTAATAAAAACCTGGATTGCCACGCTTCGCTCGCAATGACACAAAACTGCGTTTTGTTTTACACCACCGGCAACACACCGGGAAAGTGGGAAAAATTAAAAAAGTTTGAAAAGATTCAAATATACTCTTGACCTGCGAATCGGTTTTTTGATAAAATTACAACATAGCCTTAGAAGAGAGGTTAGATCTAACTTTACAAAAGTAAAAAAAGGAAGGAAAACATGAAAAAACTATTTTTAACATCGGGGATCATCGCATGTATGGCATGCCCTGCATTCGCTGACCCTGGGTTTACCCCAGCGCAAGGTGCTGCAGCATATGACAACCAAGGAGACGGCTCCGTTGCGGAAGCGTGCGTTGAACCAACTATCGGTGTATATTCTGGTTCGACACAATTGGTCGCTCAATGGACAAACGACTTTGCTTTAATGAAGTTGAATGATAACAATGGTAATACTGAAGCATCTGGCGGTGCTACAAGTCATGATTGGGACACGGGTAGCACCAGTATTTGGACTACTTCTGACTTGTACATAACAGGATTGACTAATCAGTCTGGAGATCCAGCGGCAGGAAAAGTAGTATACAAAAAAGATGCCAATGACAACTTTAATCTTCAAGCATTAGGTGCTAGCGTTGTAAGCGTACCAACTGGAGCAATAGTAAAGTATACTGTGACTACGACTTTGCCACAAGGCGCAACAGGTTCTGCTTCTACAGTTACATCAACAGAACCTACTCGTCCGTTCCGTGGGTATTTTGACAGTACTGCTACATTTGAAACAAGCAACGACCTAGCGTATATCGATAGCACCGGTGCAGTAACTTCTCGTGGTGTAAATGCAAATTATGACAATGCTAGCCCATGGAAAGCTTTGTATGGTTATGCTAGCCCAGATTTGTCAGGAGACCCAACTGCTTACGGTTATGCGTTCCAAGGGTGGGTTATCGGTGGCGATACTGAGCACATAAAATCAACCGCTGATGTTAATAATTCTAATAGAACAGAATCTACAACAGCGGTTGCACAGTGGCAAGCGAAAGTTTGGGATGTCACATTTAATTGTGGTACAGGAACAATTACTAACGCTCCATCTGCAACAACTTGGACCTTTGATAGCACATTTACAGTTCCTGCTAATGCCGATGCAACAGGTTGCGGAAAAGCAGGTTCTCACTTTACAGGTTGGCAATGTAAACAAGGCAATAACGTAGTTTATGAACCTGAACAAACTATATCTAACGGTTCTGCTACTGCGATGACTTCTGCTTCGTTGACAGCAAGTGTATATGCTTCTTTGGTTGATGACGTAGCGAACCCTCAAAGTGGTATGACCACTGAAAACACGAACGATATCGTTTGTACCGCTCAGTATACAGCGAATACAATCGGTCTTTCTTGGACAGATTCCATCGACAGCACTACATACGAGGGTGGCATATCCTGTACTTACGGCAACTCTGTTGTATTGCCAGAAAACCCAACAAAAACAGGTTACATCTTCAACGGATGGTCTGTTGGTACAACTACTCCAGATACAAACTTGGCAAATCAATAATCCTTTCGGATTATGTTCAAACAAAAAACACTGCTTCGGCAGTGTTTTTTTTGCAACAGACCTAACAGCCCCATGGGCTGTGTCATGCTGAGACTGCGACAGCAGTCGTGAGCATCCATCCGTCTTCGCTTCGCTACGCCGAGACTTCGGGTAAATAAAAAAAAGTAGTCAGCGTGCAACGCTGACACATTAATACACCTAGATCCTCACGCTCGTTAACACTCGCTCAGGATGACACAAACAAGTTTGTGTTGAACCCTCCCCCGCCCTACGGGC
>JAGCOU010000011.1 GCA_017642565.1 Alphaproteobacteria bacterium
ACCACAGATGGGGTAGTGCGTTGTCCTTCTGAATTTTCAATAATTTTTGGATCTGTTCCGTCCATAAACGCCATAGCGGAATTTGTTGTTCCTAAATCAATACCTAATACTTTTGCCATATTTAAAGCCTCCTTAGAAAGTTTTGCTTAACCGAAATATAGTTATAAACAATCGCTTTTCAAGGGGTGTAAAACAAAAATATTATATGGTTTTTATTCATACAAAAAACCGCCCATTTGGGCGGTTAATCTTATGTTTAACAAAGATATTATTTCTTTGCTGGGGCTGCCTTTGCAGGTGCAGCGGCAGGTGCAGCAGCAGCTGCTGCTTTTTTTGCATCTGCTTCTTCTGGCATTTTACCACCGATAGTAGCGAAAGCCAAATCTGCCATATGCAGACCCAATGTAATACCTTTTGGCAACACCAAATCAGAACCGTGGATTGTATCACCGATATTTACATCTGCCAAATCAATTGTAATTTTTTCTGGCATATCGTGAACCAAACCAACAAGACCAACTTTACGAACTGCAAAGTTCAAAACACCGCCCAATTTGATACCTTTGGAAACATCGGCATTGATAACTTCCACAGGAACAACAACACGGACAGGTTCTTTTACATTGATGCGTTTAAAATCAACGTGAACAACTTTGTCAGATACTGGATGATATTGAATGTCCATCAACATAGCGTCTTCTTTGCCGTTTGGTGTTGTAATTTCAAACAATTTTGTTCGCAAAGATGGTTTTCCAAGCAACATGTTAAAATCGCGTCCATTCAATTCAATAGACACAGGTTCTTTCTTTTCGCCATAAATCACAGCAGGGATATTTGCATTCTTGCGAACTGCACGTGCGGCCCCCTTGCCAGCAACTTTGCGAATTTCAGCTTTTAATTCAATAGCCATTTTTTATCCTTTTAATAGCATTTGTTTATTTGTTTGCACGACCTCCAAGGGTGTCGAGCAGGGCATATTATTTATCAAAAATTCCCAAAAATCAAGTTTTTTATCATTATTTTTTAATTAAAAACATAAATCTAGCGCGACCATAAGTTTTGTCTTTTAAAATCTCCCACCCATCATCAATCTTTGGTGTTTGTTGGACAGATTCAAATTCCCAGATTAAAATTGCACCGCTTTTTGCGATTTTACCCAGTTTTTTCACAAACAACAAACCCAAACCAAAATCAGCATAGGGCGGGTCAACAAAGACCAAATCTGCTGTTGCACCAAATTTTGGAATCACAGATATTGCATCAACCATTTCAATTTTTGCATTTTCTTTGATTGAATCTAAATTCTTTCTTATTGTATCAATGGATGATTTAGTATTATCTGTAAAAATAACATTTGAATTATTAAAACGCGACAAACACTCCAATCCAAACGCACCCGAACCTGCAAAAACATCCCACACAGTCAAAGGCTTACCGGTATCTAAAACACCATTTAATATATTAAACAGCGCGCCACGCGCCATATTTTGTGTCGGGCGCGCATCAACTGGCAGACTTAATTTCTTGCCACGGTATTTTCCAGAAATAATTTGCAAATTCGATTTCATAGTATAAAGTGTATCTTATGAATTTTATGAATCAAGCATTTTTATTGGCAAAAAAAGCATATTCGCACGATGATGTGCCAATCGGTGCAGTTATCGTCCGTGACGGCAAAATTGTTGCACGTGGTGAAAACAGGGTACAAAAATCTAAAAACCCAACTTTGCATGCTGAAATAGTCGCTATTAACAAAGCTTGTAAAAAACTGAATAAAAAATTTTTGGACGAATGTGATTTATATGTGACACTGGAACCATGTGCCATGTGTGCCACAGCAATTTCTTTTGCACGAATAAAAAATATTTATTTTGCAGCAACAGATGAAAAGGGCGGTGGTATAACCACAAACGCAAAAATATTTGAAACAGATAAACATTTATGGAAGCCAAATATAATTCAAATGCCAGAACATGCTGATAAATCTGCCCAAATGCTTCGTGATTTTTTTAAACAACGCAGAAACAGCAAGATTTAAATCAACGATTTGCCTGTCATTTCTTTTGGTTGTTTTATATTTAACAACTTTAATATTGTTGGTGCAATATCACTTAAACCACCATCGTGCACAGTATAGTTGTTGTTTGAAACCGCTATAAAGCGCACCGGATTCGTAGTATGTGAAGTTAGTGGAACATTATTAACATCGTCCCACATTTGCTCGCAATTTCCATGGTCCGCGATTATCAACATAACACCACCTAAATCTAAGACCGCAGGAACCAATTTTTCCAATTGTTTATCAAGACATTCCATAGCCTTTATCGCAGCCTTTTCATTACCAGTATGTCCAACCATATCACCATTTGCAAAGTTCAACAAAATAACATCAAACTTTGATAGTCTTGGCAACAAAGCCTCTGTAATTTCATTTGCAGACATTTCTGGTTTCATATCAAAAGTTGCAACTGCTGGTGAAGGAATCAAAACTTTTTCTTCCCCGTCATAATCAATATTGCGTTCCGCATCCATAAAATAGGTCACATGATTATACTTTTCTGTCTCGGCAATACGCAATTGAGATTTACCATTTGCTGCCAAAACATCGCCCAAAGTATTTTCTGTTTTTATATCAGGCAAAAGTGCAGGGCAAACTTCGTCCAAACCTTCGCCATATTGTGAAAAACACAAAATATGGCAGCCATTTTCAACAACTTTGCGCATAATTTGACGCGCACGGTCACTGCGATAATTACAGAACAAAAATCCATCGCGTACAGTCAATTTTGTTGGCGTAATTACCGTTGGTTTTATAAATTCATCTGTTTCTTCGCGTGCATAAGCCGCAGTTAATGCTTCGTCTATATTTTTTGCATGATATTCTGCTTCTGCTTTGGAAATTGCATCAAAAGCCAATTGTGTTCTGTCCATATTGTTATTTCTATCCATCGTATAATAACGTCCAGACAGTGTTCCAAAGAACACCGAACCTTTGTCAAAAGCATCTGCCAGTTCATTCTTAATCAAATCAATATATTTTTGTGCGGACTGTGGTGGTGTATCGCGTCCGTCACCGATAAAATGAATACATACACGCAAATCAGTTGATAAAATATATTTTACCGCTTTTAATATATCAAATATGTTTGCATGAACGCAACCATCAGACATTAAACCTGCAACATGAACAATTCCGCCATCTTTTTTAACATCAGCAACAAAATTATTCAAAGCCTTATTAGTACTTAAATCTTCGATTTCAAATCTGCGTAAAAATTGATTTACAATTCGCCCAGACCCGATTGTAATATGTCCAACCTCTGAATTGCCCATAATTCCCGCAGGTAATCCTACCGCATTACCACTCGCATCCAGTTTAGAGACCGGATATTTGTTAAGCAAACCATCAAAATAGGGCATATTTGCCAAAGCAACAGCATTGTGTTCTTTGGTTGGGTTGATTCCAACTCCGTCTAAAATACATAAAACTATTGGTTTCATAAAGTTCTCATCCTTTTTTGAAAAATGTTATCATATAAGTTTTTTGATTGCAAAACAAAAAGAAAAATTGTATATATAAATTAACAAGGAAATATTTCATACAACAAGGGGAACATTATGGTTCGCAGAGCAGGTCTCATTAACGAAGTTGACCACCATATTGCACAACGAGTACAGTTGCGCCGTGTTATGTTAGGAATGTCCCAGACAGACTTGGCAAATCGTTGTGGGGTAAGTTTTCAACAAATTCAAAAATACGAAACAGCTGGCAACCGTATTCCTGCGGCGCGTCTGTTTGATTTAAGTCAGGCATTGGAAACACCTGTTGATTTTTTCTTTTCCGGACTTCCTGGAAATTTCCCACCTGAAACTAAATCGACTCGTTCAATGCGCGTTTCTGAACCAAAAGAAGATGACCCATTGTCAAAAAACGAAACTCTGCAGTTAATAAATTTGTATTGGAATCTTCCTAACGATTCGCAACGCGAAGTTGTGATGAAAATGCTTCAAACACTTAACGGAATTAAAGATTAAATTCTTCGTTCTTTTGCGGTAATTATTGATAAATAATTTTTCACTCAAAAAGGTATCAATCAAAATTATTCTGTTGATACTGTTGCGTGCGTATAGTTCACATGACACTCAGCGCCTTGCCATTCTCCACCAAGCGCATTTTCACACATATCCTGATACCAGTCTGGGTCTATTGGCTCACAACCAAGTGCGCTTGATGTCCCGCCAATCGCTGCACACAAAGCGGCATCATCTGCATCAATACACCAGCCAACTTCTGCCAAATTAAAGTCGTTTATCTGGCTTGTATTCATGATTGTCACACCATAATATTTTTTATAAAACTTTTGGTTTAAGACCGCCGTCAAAGGATTTGCTTGTTCTGTCGCAGAAACCCAATGTCCACCTTCGTCTTCGCAACCAGATGTAAACGCAATACCTAATTCGTCATAAATACTTTTAATAACCTGATTCATCGTATCAAGATTAAATGCGGTCGCATCGTTTGTTTCCAGAGATTGAATAGTTCTGGAATCATCATTGTTTACCAAATCTTTTGCACAAAATGTATTCATACGCAAATCCATAGCAGCACGCAATTCAGATTTTGCCATTGTCGCACACCCCATGGGATAAACCATATCTTCGCCAGACCCAATCTTTGGATCACACAATTCATGAGCATACTTTGTCAAAGCAGCTTGGCATCCCTCAGCTACCTTGGTAGCATCTACTGTATCAACAAAAGTCAACAACGCTTTCAAACCACATTTTCTGCCACTACCGGCGTCTTCTAATTTTTTTGTGCTACTATCATATTTGCAGCCATTTGGGTCACCATAAAGCGCTGCACATGCCTGAACCCTGTCATAACACATACCACGCGCGGTCGCCGCAGCGATAGCGCCCGTAGCCTGGGATTCTGTGGTATCCATACCCTTTAACGCGCCAGTTTGTGTATCATAGCATTCTTTGATTGTTGTCACACAGGAATCTTTGATTTGTTGTATTTTTTCATCCTGAGCCTGAGCAATTTTTATCAAAGCAGAACGTCTAAATTCATACCACACAGTATCTGCTATATCTCGACAGGAATTCAACGCAGTTTCAGCAAACATGCGTTTTCCATCTAAAAACTTATCAAATTCAGCATTTGAACCCAAAACATCCCCAGAGCCATTTAAATTAATCAATTTATTTAACCCAAACAACGCTTGACTAAATATAGGTTCACCCGTAGTAGTATTAATATATTGTCCAGTATAATCCATACACTTTTCATAGTCTTCGCCACACGCCACAGACTGTTTCATCGCTTTTTCTACATTTGCCAAACATTCGTTAACATCGGCAGAATTGTGTGCACGGTATTCTTCGAGTCTTGCATCACGCAAATATTTTTCAGCGGTTCTTATTGTTTCTTCAACAGAAGATTTTTTGGCATTTATATTTTTTTCAAAAGCACTGCAATCTTGACTTATTAATATAGAGTAAGAACTGCGAGTCAAATTAAACATAGCGTCACTACCGCAAGATTCACGAACAACTTCTGAACACTGTTTTGTTGCAGAATCATAAAGAGCCTTACCTTCTAATTCTGCGAGATTAACAGTCTTGTCGCCCCCGAAAATTGACGAAGAACCGCCACTCCAAATATCATCATTGTCGCCACCAAATCCCGAAAAATCAAGAATCCCCAAAGAATTCAATCCTGTTTTTTGCGTTGCAACAGCCTGTTTACCAGACAACACATCGCTGATGTTATCTAATAATTTTTGTGACGCGCTTGTGTCTTTCTTGATAGCGGCTTCCCCAGCGGTTGCAGTATACATCGCACTAACTTCTGCTGCGGTTTTGTCCACCGCATTCAAATTATTGTCTTGGAATTCTGCGAGCATACGCAAAGCCGCATCTAGTTTATCCGAAGTATTACGAAATTCTTGGAATCTATCACTGCAATAGCATCTTCTGTAGGTATCATTAGCATTAGCACAAATTTGATCCATACAAGTAGCATAAGCATCACGACATTTTGAATAGCCACCACCAATCTTTGTCACATCATTAAACACAGCGGTTGCACGGGCAACACCAGCACGCGAACCAGCACCTGCCACCGGTTTTTTAGCAGAGACAGCAGACCGCACAAAAGCGCCCTTAGACGCGACACGAGATTTAACAGAATTGTTTACCACTGAACGCGCACTGCGAGTCTTAGCCACCTGGGATGTTGCAGGCCGTGCTGTTACAACCGGGCGATTTTTGCGACTGTTTGCAGAAACACTTCTTGCAATAACAGAAGTTGCAGAACGTCGCAGCTGGGCATTGTTTTGAGATTCTTGGGTATAAGCATTATCACGAGCATTGGATGCAGAACCACGCGGATTTCTTTGTTGAACGGCAAAAACCGCAACTGGCACAAGAATTGCCACCACAGAAGCCTTTAAAACTTTTTTAATAAAACCCGCCACTTCGTTCTCTCTTTTATTCTATTTTAACATTTTTTGCCATATCAATGCAAGAACTTATTCAATACAACAATTAACAGCGTTTTTTACCCATTGTCCTAATTTTTTCACACCAGATACTTTTTCTTCTGTTTTTTGAATTTTTTTTGCAACTTTCTTTTCTTCCTGAGTTACCGCACAAGCCTGGGCAGCACCATCATAGAAAGCAGGCACAGATTCATGCACACCATCCAAATCAATCAAGTGCATATTTAGCCCCCAAAACAAAGAATACAAATCGTATGCGCGCGTAAACATTTCTATGGCATCTTTCTTGCGCCCAGCGCCCATCGCTTTGGTTCCTACTTCATACAAACGCATAGAAGCCGCCAACAAATGTTTTGAAATACACCAAACCTCACCATCTTCGGGGCCAGATTTTTTAACAATGCGTTCCATCAATTCTTTGCGCATATTACGCACAGTATTAATCAAATCATAAAAACCTGTTTTTCCAGTTTTTGCACCGCTAAAGAAAAAATGTTCTTCCAAAGATACCAAATTCATTAATGCGATAGATAAATCTTGATCAGACGACAGGTCCAAAGGATTAGCCTTTTTGGCAGCATCCAATTTTTCAATCATTTCTTCCATAGATAATTTTTTATTCGTTTTTTTCATTTTTTACTCCATTAAATTAGCACAAAACGATTCCCATAGTCGGCAACCATTTAATTATTGCCCAAAAAACACCTGTCATTATCAACAATCCCAAGAACGGCATAGCGACTTTTTGAAAAGGGAACAACGCATGTCCACCATTATTTTTCTTGATACGCATATACCATAATTCCATCAATACAAAAGTAATAGAGCCAACCAACACGCCCAGCAAGAATTGATCTATGCCCCACATGCAATTTTCCCACCATTTTACAAAAGGATGCCCCGCTGGAACGAAATAAACACTCGCCAACAAGGAACCATAAACCAACACATTTAAAACATACCATACGGGATTTTTAACATTGTGTTTGTGCATATAATTCGCAGTCCAACCAATCAAAGAAACCGTTAAACCGCCAGCCCAAATACCAGTCAAAATATCTTTGACCCCCAGCATACGCATTCCTTCGAGTCCAGCACCAATAGCAATAGTGCATACAGGACACACAGCCTCTGCCACAGGGGCAAATAAAACTGCGCCGCACAAAACAGCTAACAAACACAACGATAAATTCTTCATTTTTTCCTTCCTTCTTTTTTGTCTTCCCATTTTAACAAAAAACTATAAATCAGGTCAACAAGATTATTGTATTTTTTCAACCCCACGCATATGTGCCGACCTTGCCCGAGGATTGTTTTCCACTTCTTCAACAGACGGCAAAGCAGGGCGCAACAATTTATATTCCGGTGTTGTTATGACGGGCAATCTCGGGTCGCCAACAACTTCGCTCCATTTACGGAAAGTGTTTTTTACTATTCTATCTTCCAAAGAATGGAACGTCACACAAACACATCGACCACCTGTTCTTAACATTCCACGAACATCGCCAAGCGCAGATTTTATTTGTCCCATTTCATCATTAACCGCTATACGCAGCGCTTGAAAGAGCGGGGCAACATCGTTTTGATTTTTAATTAAATCTCGCAATTGAAATGTTGTTGTTGGTGTTTTTTCTTTTAAAATTCGCGCCATTAAACGAGATTTTTTTATATCACCATATTCATACAGAACATCTGCCAATTCTGCTTCGGTTAAATTTTTTATTAAATCAGCCGCGGTTAAATCGTTTCGCTCATCCATACGCATATCAAGAGGCGCATTAAAACGAAAAGAAAAACCGCGTTCACCGTTATCTATTTGCATAGACGAAATTCCTAAATCAAAAACAACATCATCAAAATCGTCACTAGATAATTTATTTATTTCTGTAAAAGAAGAATTTATAAATTCAAATTTATCGCCGTATTTTTGTTTAAAAGATTGAGCGTCTTCTAAAACATTTGTATCTCTATCAAAAGCAATAACTTTTGCACCAGCCTCTAAAAAAGCACAACTATATCCACCAGCACCAAAAGTGCAATCAACGATAGTGCGCCCCCGCACATCGCCAAGCGCTTTTTTTACTGCTTCCAAAAGAACAGGTATGTGTTTTGTCATTCAATATCAACCTTGATTCCCAAAGCAACTAAATCTTTTGCCGTAGTAGCCCCAAGTTCCACCATATTCTTCAAAGCTAATGTAGCCTTTTTATCTTCAGAATATAAATTCAAAACTATTTTTGTATTGCCAGATGGCAACACGGCCAAAGCCTTTTTAACATTTGGCAAAACAGATTTATCACGAATGTCTATGGTCATACATTTTGCTATTTTTGCGACCCACTGTGCCAAAGGCATAATAGAATCTACAAATACAGAAACCCTATCGTCACGAACAGACGATTTTCCAGAAATAACCACTTCGGTTTCTGTGTTTAACACCCCCGACAATTCTATTGACGCTTCACCAAACGCAACACATTCAATATTTCCAAAACTATCCGAAGCATTAATTGTTAACATATCTTTGCCAGTTTTGGTTTTGCGTCTTGAAAAAGAATTTACATTAACAGCAATTCTCACAGGTTTTCTGTCACCAACATTTGCCAAAGACTGACTTGTTGTCATTTTTTCGCGCAAGATTAAATGTTTATATTGATCTAGCGGATGCGCAGAAATATAAAAACCAAGCGCCGACAATTCATTCTCTAATTTTTGCGCAAAAGTCCATGGCTTTGTCTTTGGTAAATCTTTTAATAATCTGTCTTCACTTTCATCGTCTTGCGTTGTATTAGCGAACAAAGACAGAGAATTCGCGCTTTCACGAGATTTAGAAACATATGCCAATATCGCATCAGCGTTCATAAATATCAAAGCACGATTTGGTTCCAAAGAATCTAAAACACCGACTTTGGCAAAAGCCTCCAAAATTCTCTTATTAATTATCGGCGAACACCTTTTTGCAAAATCGGTAAGATTTTTAAACCTTCCGTTCTTTTCTCGTTCTTGAACAATCGCATCAGTCGCAACAGCCCCCACACCTTTGATAGCGGCCAATGCATAAACTATCTTTCCATTTTTAACAGTAAAACTAGATTCGCTTTCATTGATATCTGGAGGAACTATTTGAATATTAAAATTAGATTTTGCATCGTCTACAAATATAGCCAATTGATCTGTATCGTTCATATTGCTGGACATAGATGCCGCCAAAAATTCCGCAGGGAAATGTGCTTTTAAATAAGCGCATTGATTGGCCACAATTGAATAAGCAATAGCGTGTGATTTATTAAATGCATATTTTGCAAATTCTTTAAATTTTTCCCACAAATCTTTTGCGGTCACTTCGTCCAAAGTTTCTTCTTTTTTACATCCTTCCAAAAACAGAATTTCTAATTCCGCCAACAAATCTGCTTTTTTCTTACCCATAGCCTTTCGCACAGTATCAGATTGTCCACGAGTAAAACCAGCCAATGCACGCGTCAAAAGCATAACTTGTTCTTGATAAACAATAATACCATATGTTTCTTTTAATATAGGTTCAGCACGAGGGTGTACATATTCAATTTTTTCTTCGCCGTGCATACGCGCAATAAATTGCGGGATAAACGCAATAGGTCCAGGACGATTCAAAGCATTTAATGCTGATATTTCCAAGAAACTGGTGGGATGCATTTTTTTCAAAGTTTGTTGCACAAAAGCAGCATCAAATTGGAATATACCTTCGGTTAAACCAGATTGCCACAGTTCCATAGTTTTTTTGTCATCAGTTGGTATTTGATCTAAATCAATATTTACACCCTGAGTTTTTTGAATTAATTTGGTTGCATATTTCAACACAACCAAAGTTTCAAGACCTAGAAAGTCGAACTTAATTAAACCAGCTGATTCCAAATAATGTCCGTCAAACTGACACGAAGGCAACGGGTTCGCAGGATCTCGATACACTGGCGCGATTTTCGTAGTAGGTCTATCACCAATAACAACTCCGCACGCATGCTGTCCAAGATTTCTTATTGAACCTTCTAAATCTTCTGCGACAGATACAACTTTTTTCATATCAGGATCATTGTCCAAAATCTCTTTAATCTCGTGTGAAGAATCTACTGCTTCTCGTAATGTTTTTGCATCCGCTGGTATTAACTTTGACAACCTATCAGATTTTGAATAGGGCATACCATAAACACGACCAATATCACGCACAGCACCACGCGCCTGTAAACTGCCAAAAGTTATTATTCGACACACAGAGTCGCGTCCATATTTTTCACCAACATAATCTAACACTCGATCAATACCCGTAGGTTCAAAATCCACATCAAAATCAGGCATAGAAATACGATCTGGATTCAAAAATCTTTCAAACAACAAACCATACTTTAACGGATTAACATGCGTTATACCCAAAGCCCACGCAACAATAGAACCCGCCCCAGAACCTCGTCCTGGTCCAGTTAAAATATCATTGTTGCGACACCAATTAATATAATCAGCAACGATTAAAAAATATCCAGGAAAACCCATACCAATAATAACACCTAATTCATACTCTGCCTGTTCATAATATGGCGCCGTGTCAGTAATATTTTGTTGTTCCAGACGAACCTTTAATCCGTTCATAGTTGCATCACGCAACATTTTACACTCTGTTTTCAAATCATCTCCAAAACGTGGCAACAAAGGCTTTTCGTGTACATTAACATAAAACGCACAACGTTTTGCTATGTTTACCGTGTTTTCTACCGCTTCTGGCAAGTCAGAAAACAACTCTGTCATTTCTTCAATAGATTTAAAATATTGCTCTGAAGATTTTTTGGGTCTGTCTGGGTCAATTACTTTTGTTTGTCCTAACACACAGCCCAAAGCGTCCATAGCCTCATAATCGGCACATGTGGCAAAACACACATCATTAGTTGCTACGATTGGAATATTTAAATCACGTGCAATTTTTAAAAACACAGGTTCTGTTTTTATTTCGTCTTCCAATCCGTGTCGCTGAATTTCTATATAAAAATTATTTCCAAACATATTAAAAAGTTTTTGTGCCATAGAAAACGCAGCATCATTTTGATTATTTAAAACAGCCATTCCAATTGGACCAGTGTGGGCACCAGACAAACAAATCAAACCATCTTTGTGTTTATCAAGTTCTTCCAATGTGACATACGGTCCCAAATGGTGATTATCTTGTCTCATATACATGATGCGACTTAATTCGCACAAGTTTAAATAACCATCATGATTTTTTGCCAACAAAACAATCTTGGATAAAAAAGATTGTCTTAATATTTTTGGGTCTGCATTATGATGATTCAAAGACAATTCCAAACCTATAATAGGTTGTTTTTTATTAGACGGCATAACATCAGAAAATTCTGCACATCCAGACATCATATTCGTATCTGTCAACGCACATGCAAACATATTGTTGTCTGCACACAATTCTGGAATACCTTTAAGTATCCCGAGTTTTTTATTACTCGCAATGGGCAGGGTGTTCGCACCAACAGATATTTTTGAATGAACGCGAAGATGTACAAAATCCGCCATAATAAAAACCCTTTCCTTTTTATAGCGTATTAATGCAATTTACCATGACAATGTTTATATTTTAAACCCGAACCACATGGACACAAAGCATTACGACTGATTTTCATATTAGCCATATTGCCTTCTGATGCAGTTTGATTTAATTCAGAATCATGTTGTGCTTGTTGTTTTGCAGTTTCGTCTACATCAGCCCGAGTTAATTCCATACGACAAATATAAGCAACAGACATTGTTTTAAAATTTTGAATTGTATTTTTAAACAATTCCAACGCTTCGTTTTTATATTCGTACAAAGGATTCTTTTGCGCATAGCCACGCAATCCAATCGCACCTTGTAAATAATCCATTTGTTGCAAATGACGTTTCCACACAGCATCCAAAGCCCCCAGCATCATCTGTTTTTGAGCCATCTGCATTAATTCATTGCCATATTTTGATTTCTGTTGATTATAACGGCGCATAGCCAAATTGACCAAGATTTCATATGCACCGCGTTCAGATATAGTTTCATCTGTTTTCCATTTATCAATATCTGTGATATCTAATGCGAAAATTCTCATCATATCATCGTGTATACCTTTTGTATTCCAATCATCAGGACGTACTTTTTCTGGTATATTTTTTTCACAAATCAATTCAACAACATCACCGATTAATTCTTTAACCAACGGCTCTAAATCATTAGAAGTCATCAAATCATCGCGTTGTTTATAGACCACGGTTCTTTGGTCGTTCATAACATTATCATATTTTAACAGTTCTTTGCGCGCCTCGAAATTTCTGGCTTCCACACGTTTTTGTGCTTTCTCTAACGCCTTTGTTATCCAAGGATGAGTTATCGCTTCACCAGGTTTAAGCCCCAATGTAGTCAACATATTTTCTAATCTTGCCGCACCAAAAATACGCATCAAATCATCGTCCAAAGCCAAAAAGAATTTAGAATCTCCTGGGTCTCCCTGACGTCCAGAACGACCACGCAACTGATTATCAATTCGGCGTGATTCATGACGTTCTGTTCCAATCACATAAAGTCCCCCAGCGGCTAAAACTATCTTTTTGTTTTCTTCGATGGTTTTAATTATTTCTTTCTTTTTTGCTTCGAAATCAGGCGCATTTTCATCAAGTTCAGCAATTAAATCTTCCGCGTTACCACCTAATTTAATATCTGTTCCGCGTCCAGCCATATTCGTAGCAATTGTAATCGCCCCAGGAGCGCCAGCCTGGGAAACAATCTTTGCTTCTGATTCATGATGTTTAGCATTTAACACAGCCGGTTTGACGCCCAATTTTTCTTGAACAATTTTTGCCAATTCTTCAGATTTTTCAATAGACACTGTTCCCACCAACACAGGCTGTTTGCGTTCTGCACATTCTGCAATTTGCTTTATAATTGCTTCATATTTTTCTTGTTTGTTACGATATATTTCATCATGATGATCTACGCGTGCCACAGGTTTGTTTGTCGGGATAGAAACCACACGCAATTTATAAATTTCTTCAAATTCTGCTGCCTCCGTCATCGCGGTACCAGTCATACCAGACAACACAGGATACATTCTAAACAAATTCTGATAAGAAATACTTGATACAGTTTGATTTTCTGGTTGAACGGCAACATGTTCTTTGGCTTCGATTGCCTGATGCAAACCTTTGCCAAAACGGCGTCCAGTCATTACACGACCAGTAAATTCATCTACAATTAAAACTTCGCCATTACGAACAACATAATTAACATTTTTTTCATACAAATGATGTGCCAACAAAGACTGTTGAACATGCATTACCACAAGAGCATTTTCAGCAGCGTACAAATTATCCCCAATTAAAATATCCGCCTGTTTCAAAAGGTTAGTAGCATGATCTATACCAGTTTCTGTCAAAGTTACATGTCTGTCTTTTTCATCTATTTTGTAATCTTCTGACGCCAATTGTGCAACCACAGCATCAACTTTGTTATACAATTCACTCGTATCTTCTGACGGTCCTGAAATAATCAAAGGCGTTCTGGCTTCATCAATTAAAATACTATCAACTTCGTCAACAATAGCAAAAAAGAACGGACGCAAAACTTGTTGTTCTTTGGTAAATTTCATATTGTCACGCAAATAATCAAATCCCAACTCGGAATTAGTTACATAAGTAATATAACAATTATAAGCATTGCGTCTTTCTTCATCAGACATATCGTGTTGAATAATACCCACACTCATACCCAGGAATCTGTAAACTTGCCCCATCCAACCAGCGTCACGCGATGCCAAATAATCATTAACAGTAATCAAATGCGCACCTTGACCATGCAAAGCCTTTAAATACAAGGCGAGGGTGGCAACCAATGTTTTTCCTTCGCCTGTTTTCATTTCAGAAATTTGTCCATTATTTAATACCATACCACCAATCAACTGAGTATCAAAATGGCGCAAACCAATAGAACGTCTAGACGCTTCGCGCACAGCCGCAAAAACATCTGGCAAAATCTCTTTTTCCTTTTCTCCGTTTTTCAAACGTTCACGAAAAACATTAGTTAAATTATGAATTTCTTCATCGCTTAATGCAGCATATTTTGGTTCCAAACTATTTATAACAGCAACTGTTTTTTCATAAGATTTTACAAGCCTATCATTAGCAGAGCCCAACAACATTTTTAATATATTTTTCATTTCTTTTTCCTTACCATTCTTTACAGACTTCTAGGCAAGCCCAAAAGCACTTAAATCTTTACTTTTTATAGCAATTTTAAGCGCCCGGGTCAAGACACTTTATTGATATAATTAATATTTTCGATAAAACAAGTTTTGGTTAAGAAAAAACTTACTCTCCCAAGGCATTTTACCAGTCTTCCACTGATTTATCATAGGCATTATAGCCAGTTTCGCCTTTTAAGATATGGAACTTCTTCTGCGAGCCTTTGTGGATTGGTAAATCTTCTTGTCCTTCTTTCAACAACAAATAACTTTGTCCATTTGCAGTATTAATTCTTACCGCTGGCACGCCTTCTGGCTTGTCATTATACAAGCAAATCTTTTCTGTTCCAATGTGCCACCATTTACCAGATTCACACACAAAATTCCACGTAGCATAAAATACTTTTGCTCCGGTTTCGTTTGCATCAACAGATGTAACACCGCATCCAGAATACGTGTTTGTCGTTGCGTTATAATCTGTGCACCAGCCCGCAAATTCATAACTATCGTGTGTTATGCCTGCATCCAGCGGCAAAGTTGCACCTTCGCCATAATTGTATGCAACAGGTGATAAACCTGTTAATGTTTCATCTTTATATTTGTATGTAATTGGCCATGCGTTTGGTTCGCATAATGTGTGTGCAGCATTCCAAGTGTAATTGTCAGCACAATCCCACTGAGCATACACTGCAACATCACCAGTCTTTGCACCAGCATTCCAGCCAGTAACATCTGTATCTTCAGCATCTTTCCAACCAATAAACTTATAACCTGTCTTAACGAGTATATCTGGATAATCGACCAACCTAGGCAATGTAATATTTTCTATAATCGTATATTTATCCGGATTTAATCCTGCAAATTCAAGTGTGCCGTCAAAATAGGTAATATCATACGGACTCGCTTCTGGCGCCGCATAACAATTTACATCACTTGCGATATCCCAGTTGATAACCCTGTTTCCGTTCACATCAAATTCATCATCGCCATATTCACATGTCCATTTGTTAAATGTATAACCTTCACCAAAACCAGAATCGCAATTTTCTTTTCCATCAACTTTTGTACGATACACATAAGAATCACCAAAGGTTACAGAGTCACTAATCGCAGCATTATCATCGTTTTCATCACAATAATAATTCACATGATAATCTATTGCTTCCAAATCAGCATAAACCGTTACTGTGCCATTAGCATCAGCAGGGGCTTCGCCTGCTTCCCAGCCCGTAATACTGTTGTTATCTGCGTCTTTCCAGCCATGGAATACATATCCTGCCTTGATATATGTATCTTTCAACGAGACATTGTCTGTAATCTTATAAGAATAATAAACATCATCAAATGTTGTTATAGCTTGATTACCATCCATATACACAACTGGATAATCTTTTGGTGTTAATTGAGCATACAAAATCTTGTCACCAATCCAGCCAGTCTGTTTTGAATTAGCCCCTAACTTTGTAGTGCAAATTTCAGCACCATCGCACCACCCATTAAACACATAACCTGTTTTACTATAATTTCTCAAAGTCACTTCTGTGCCGTATGTATAATTATCGGTCGCTTTAATTTCATCGCCATCCATATAGGTTATTGAATAGTCGATTGGTACAAGTTCGCACCTAATATTCCGGTTGTTTCTGTCTTTGTAATATATACGTGCTGGTCTTGTTGTATAACCTTCACTTGTGTCACAAAGCATATAACAATCATTCCTCGACTCTATGCCAGCATCTGCGTACGGATACTCATCTGGACAGTTTATACATCTCAACGAAGCGTTCAAATATTGTCCTTCGCTGCACGCTGGTTTTCTCTGTAAATGTGCATAAACAGTTACATCTCTTGTATCGTCTTGCGTTGTTCCTGACACACGATAACCGCCGGAACATGCAGTATACCAACCATTAAATTTATACTCTTCAAACGATGGATTAGTTTCAAATGTAATAGGATGTGCCGGCTTAAATGTCTTCGGCCAGTCATTGGACATTTCTTCAGGTATTTCAACTTCATTGCCATTACTATCACACGCTCTGTAATTGATATTAAAATCAACCTCTGACAAATCTATATCAGCCGTACAAATTATACCATCCTTTGGAACCGTTACAGTAATAGTATCTGAACCATTCAAAGAATACTTGCGATTATCTGTGCAATCCCAAGCAACCAATTCACCAACCAAAATACCACATTGTTCTGAATCTGGCGAAACAACAGAATCACCAACAGCCAGATCATATGTAGGGAATTGTGTAGTACGGTTATTATCATCAGGATCAGGGTTGTTACAATCAAACAATGCCATTACACCATCAACCCACTTAGCATACAGTGTAAAGTCTTCTGTGTGTCCATTTGGAACAACAGTTACTGGAGTATTGCCATTAAACTCTGGGTTATCATACCAACCGCCAAACACGCTATCTGTCTTAACAGGACTGTGCAATTCTTCTCGAAGATTTCTTTCCGACCAAGTAAAACTTTCACGATTATTTTCTCCATCAGGCAATTGTCCACCATTCATCACATATTCAATATGATAAACTTTTTCAACACATTCTTGCGCGATTTCGTCCCATTCTGTTCCTTCTTCTGAACACGGATTCCACTTAGCATACAAAGTGAAATCACCTGTGCGTCCACCAGGAACGAATGTTACAGGATTACCAGTGAAACCTTGGTTATCATACCAGCCTTCAAACCTGTAACCTGCATCTTCAGAAACACCATCTCTTGGCACAAGAGGATTCAAAGGAACAATATCATCTCGATTATCATAATTATATGTTTCTAAATTATCAACAAGCAACTCACCGTGTCCCTGGTTATCATAGGTAATTGTATATGTATCCACAAGATATTCACACTGTTCTTCATTATCTTCATAGTAAACCCTGCCACCTTGAAGTGTTTTACCTGTCTTTTGTGGACATTCTTTCCAGCACAGATGCGCATTGTCGGCAGCGTTTGGATCGCGCTGATATCCATCAGGACACACAAATGGGTCGACAAATACATAAACTGTTCTATCACCAACATCAGCCACGGTCGTACTAATTTTTTCGTGAGGCATTGTTCTTTGTACCTTTACATCTACATTACCATCGCCCTCATACCAAATCGCTTCAACATTTCCATACCCAGTTATGTTCACAGATGTTGGATAACTCTTTGGTGTACCATAAGAATACGATGTATACTGAGCGTCTATATTATTTATTTTATGATTATTTATGTATTCTTGGCTGAGATGATATACTTTTTGTTTGTTGGAGGCAACAAGACTTGTATCAATATACACATATGTTATAGTATATGTATCTGGAACACATTCTATATGTTCGTCACTATCCCAATCATAATTAGTTGCACAATCCCATTGCGCTTCACAAGTCACATCAGCATCAGGCATCGAGAATGTTTGACCGGCTGTTTTTTTGCCGATATTATTATTACAATTCCATTCTTTGAATACATATCCAGTATCTGGCGTTATGCCCACACTGGTATTACCGAGCAAGGTATACGCAGTCTCAAACGCTATATCGCGAACAACATATTCCTGGCTAGCGCTCGTAGCGTGGGCACCAGGTTTGTATTTAACATCATTAGTATTTATATCATACCTTGCTTCACAATTTGTATCACCAACATAAGTATAAGGAGTTCCGCTTGCAGCAGCCGGCGTGCAATTCCACGGGATGTCTTCTATCAAAGTATATCCTTCCAAACTGCAATCACCAGCAGGAACCAAATTATACTCGGCATCAAATGTTACTTCCTGGGGTTCAGGCGCGTTACCAGTACCTTGACCACAATCATATGAAATATAGTATTTCAAAGGTTTCCAAGTAGCATGACACGCCGTATCATCATCAAAATTATATACTGCGCTCACCGGAGCAGATTCTTCATCCGAAACTATGGACGTAATCTCAACCTCATCTTTGTCACATTCCCATCTATCAAATTCATATCCAGGCAAACTACATTCTTGGCTTGTTGGGGCTTTATGATATGGTCTGTACTTTCCTTTGAATTTAACCTTAATTGGGTCTATACCACGACTATTGCGTGCAATACCTGACACAAGTTCCGTAGACGCACCCTCTGGAGCCTCTCCACAATCGAAAGTAATTTTATACGAATCTGTTGTGTATATAGCGTATACGGTTTTATCTGCTGCCTCTCTCCATTGATCTTCACCTGTCCAGCCTTCAAAAGTCCTTGCATCCGTGCATGTAGTCTCTGCGTTCTCGCTCCATCCACAGAACACATAACCAGACTTTGCATTAATTCCTGTGACAGCTTGACTCAACGCATCATAACTTTGATCATAAGTTACGCCGTCTGTATGTACATAGTTTCTAACCCCAGACGCCACCGCATCTTGATCACCTTTATCATAAATAACGGTAAATTTTTTCGGCGTCCACTGTGCGCGCATCGTCACATTTTTATCTACCTTGTAAGCATCTATTTCATCTTCTGCCGCATAATCAGTGCCTGCGCGCACACCGGTGCTTAAATTATAATCAGCGCGCCAACCGGTAAATTCATAACCATTTGCAATCAATCCGTCCGCCACCTTATAATACTGATCATAAATCACAGATCTTGTCACAGGCTCTGGCATACCCGAATACTCTCCTGATTTGCCCGTAAAATTCGCATCGTATGTTATAGTATTTGTTTTTTCTGTCCAATGCGCATACAAAGTCTCACTATCACGCAAGCAAACACTATCTTCCTCAATTTTATTTCCGCCAGTCTGTGCATCATACCAACCAGCAAATTCATACCCTTTCTTCATCTCGATATTTGGCAACGGCAACTCCACACAATCATAATGTGCATACCAGGTTTGATTGTCCTCAGCAGTAATACCATCATCTATACCATCTTGAGTTATATACCCGTTTTCGTTAATATATTGCGTTTCGTTTTCTGTAGTCTCTGCGGTATCATAAAAACCATTGAACGCCACCTGTCCAGATTTAGAACCAAGGTATCTATCTCCTGTTGTCAAATCATCCACAGTATATCCTCTAGGCAAATTAGCAGCAAAAGTTAATGTTACTATTTTACCACCAGGTCTTTCTGTCAAAGGATTTGAACTGGTATACATCACATCGGCAGAATCTCTGGCTTCACGCAAGAAGACATCGCCACCGTATGTAGTATATAACTTATTCGGCGTAGAATCTGTATCTCCACCATTCGCTTCGTTTTTATTCAGTACGATTTCAAAATTATTTGCTGTCCATTGTGCAGTACATTCAATATTGCCTGCATAACTATATGTTCCAGTAGCACCAGCCTCAAAATACAATTTATGTTCAGCATCGGCGTCTTCTGGCAAAGTTTTTGTTCCAGGCAGGTTAGGGCAATACCATCCAGCAAATGTGTAACCGGTCAATTCACAACGATTATTTGCGAGCGTATATGTTCCATCCATAACAACACTATCTGATTCAACTTCACCTGCGTCTTGGCGTCCACAATTATAAGTGATTAGATAAGGATTTGGTTTATAAATTGCATAAACAGTCTTGTCGCTATCTTCTTGCCATGGCGATTCGCCTGTCCAGCTAACAAAGTTATCATCACATTGAGAAATTTCTGCTGTGTCATTTGTCTCACTCCATCCACAGAAAGTATAACCAGTCTTTGCATAAATTCCTGTTTCGGAATCAGCAGCACCACCAATCAACGCAACATAATTTTGATCATAAGTTGCACCGCCTGTGCCTGTTTGGGCATTATAAGAATCAACATAGTTGTTAACCCCTGTTGCCACAGCGTTCGTGTCACCTTTGTCATAAGTCACGGTATAATGCTTTGGCGTATAAATTGCGTACAATGTTAAACCTGCGTCATCTGTTGTCCAGGCAGGCTGAGTCACACCAGCCACATAAGGCGTACCCGTACCATCAGCGTTTGTATTCCATCCACTAAATGTATAACCCTCATCTGCAACAATACCAGTTTCAGCAAAAGATTTTGTTGTCCATGTTTGATTGTATGTTAAACCGTCCGTGTAAACAACAGGATCTGCCCCTTGATTTGGAACACTACCATGCAAACCACTGCCATACGATATATCATATTTCTTTTTTTCACATTTTCCTGTTTCGCTATCTAACTCATATCCTTCTTTACAAGCCCATTGTGCATACAAATTAATACAAGTATCTGATGGCACACCGTTTATATTACACAAATCCTGTTTATACCCACTGGTATTATTTGTAATCTCAAAATCCTTTGTTGGATTGTTGCAAGTAGAACTACCAAGGCACCACCCTTTGAATTCTTGTGTTTCACGATCTTTTGGATTTGATATACTAATAGGCACATCTGTCTCTATGGTATATGTCGTTGGATGAACAGCATCGTTATCCCAATCGTTTTCTTCGACTTCGTGATAACCAATATGATACTCTGTTAAAACACAGTCTCCATTTTTTCCATCAACAGCATGATAGCCATCTGGACACTCTGTCCATTTTGCCTCACAAACAACATGATGTTCGTTGGTCCACGTCACCTGTTCACCATCAGAGATTGTTTGTACATCTTGTTCAGTCCCTACAAGAACAGGCTCATCATTACCATCAAATTCAACCTCATAACACATCCAGAATCTAAAATGTTGCCGTGCAGGAGTCACACAAACATCAGAACTCGTTTTATAGTTATATAGAGTATCAAAAACAGCGGTATCCTCAGGTTCGGGGTTATTTGAATCAGAAGGGGTCGCAGAAGAACCACAATAATACTTTACTCTATACTGATTCGCTTCCCATTGGGCTTTGTAAGTGACGGTGTCGCCAGGGTTCGCATTACCAATAGTAGGCGAGTTACAATTAGCACTTTGGTCTTCTGCATCTATTGTATAGCCGACACTCTCGGCGACAACTGTCGCCGAAAACAGCACAAATGCCATTAAAAATGTCAGCAATCTTTTATACATTTATTTTTTTATTCTTACTTTTTTTTATCTCCCAATTATTATTGAATATTCCATCCTTTGAATGTATAACCTCTCTTTGTTGGGTGCGGAATAGTGGTTATTCTGCCGACATTCCATTCACAGGTTGGCTGTCCACCAGAAACCTCATCTTCGCCATCATACCATTCCAAATAGACAGGATCTGCATTCCATTGTGCATAACAAGTGACATTGCTATCCACTGTCCAAGCAGTGGCATTACTGGTTTGATTAATTACAGTTGAATTAGCATCCTTACATTCCCAACCGGTTGCCGTATAACCTGATTTTGAACAAATATCATCAACGATCCAAAATGTATATGGCGAATCGTAAGTTGCTCCACCAGCAGGCGGAACACTCGTACTATCATATTCATCAATTAAATCTTGTACCAACGCATTCCCAGAATTACAATCATAAGTCACGGTGTAATGCTTTGCAGTCCATTTTGCATGCACAGTCCTGTCTGCTTCAACACAAGTTCCTGAGGCTTGGGTTGTATACGAAGAATCATTGTACCAACCGTCAAATGTATAACCAGTTAAAGTCAATGCTGGCAAAGGACTTTCAACACAATCCCACTGAGCATACCATGTAGTAGGGGTACATGTTGTTCCATCACCATTTGGATCAGCAACAATACTTGACGCTTCTGTATTACCAGCAGTTGTTATATAGTATGGTGTATAAGGTGTTGTTCCACCAATATAAGCTGTTCCACCTGTTTGTGCGCTATAATAACCCTTTAACGCTCTATTCGCACTTTTTGTTGTTGCAGGAGCTGTCACAGGCCAAGAACCGACCTCGGACAACGTATGTGAACCTGGCAAATGAGCCGTATAGGTTGTTGTCACAGTTGCACCAGTAGGAAGAGTTAAATTCCCAGGAGTAGTCTCCAACCCATAAGCATTTGTCGTCATTTTGTTTGAACTATTAGTTCTATCAGTTGACGAACGATACGCGCCCTCCGCATATCTTGCATACAAAGTCAACGTAGATTGCGCCGCGGCACCATAGGCCATGTTTGAATCCAATGTAATAGAACATTCAAGTGGTTCCCAAACAGCGACATAATTAACAGTATCGCCAGGCTGCGCATCACCAATATAAGGGGCATCACAATCAACCTGAGTCTCGTCTGAACCAATTATTGGATTATCTGCAAAAGCAGGGCAGACCGCTGCCACAGCCAGCATACTCGTTAAAAACAGTCTTATGCGCATGATTTTTCTCCTTCATTATTTTTTAATTCTAGAATATTTTTATTTTCTATGTCAATCATCATTATAGCCTTTTGTTGATAATTTACGGTGTCGCCACATTTTCCCCGAACAACGCAGCCCGGAAGCCGGAGGTGATCTCGGCGGTGCCGGCGCAGTTGTCAGGGCAGAAGAGCGCGCAATTCGAACCGAAGTCGCCGTAGAACACCCACGCAGGGGACACCAAACTACACTGCTGTGCGTTATTTGCAGTATAATGTGTTGCTTTGCACCAACAGTATTGTGTTTCCCCACTACCTGTTTCATCTGGTGTGCCTGTGTTTGGATATGTTCCGCTTGTTTGACTACACAATGCGACACCGGTCACTTTATCACCGTTTGACCATGACACGCCCCATTCCCCGGGTTGTTCCAAGCCGTATGTTTCTGCTGTGGCACCAATTGCAAGAACACCTCCGTTACTTAACCGTTTTGATGCGCGCGCATTACCATTGTTACTTACGTCTGTTGATGGGATTTCACATCTTTTTAAATACCAACCTATAAATGTATAACCCGTCTTTGTTGGGTGTTGAATGCCCGTCATAGAACCACCCCATGTACACATGTTTGGCGGATTTATAGTTTCGCCATTGTTTGGTTCCCAACTCAGATA
>JAGCOU010000012.1 GCA_017642565.1 Alphaproteobacteria bacterium
AGCAGATTGACCATTTAATTGATAGCCTGTCATATTGCACCAACAATGGTTCCCTGAATTATAGATGTTGAAAGTTGAATATGAACGAGTATCAAGTTCATTCCCACCAATAGAATTACAAGAAATTCTTCCCATAATTTTCGTTCCATTATTATACACCAATTCAAATGTTCCAGGTGTCATACCGCTCGCATTACCATTATAGAATTCACCTGCGCCACTGGCGGAGCCATCAAAATTCATATAACGGGTCGAAGCCAGGTTCAAGTTTCTTGATTGATTTACGTATGGTGCCAAAGGACCATCTGTCGTATTTGTAGAGGTATAACCGGTATTGCATGTTGCAGAAGATATCGCGCAAGCACCGATTGTTCCAATTTGTTGGATACCAGTATCGTCATCTACATAATACGTTCTTACTGTAGCGGTCTGATTTGCATAGGTTACATTTGCACCGACCACAGGATTCAATGCAGAACATTGTTGCGTGCCAGGATCTTTATAACAGAAATTAATAGATTTATTTCCTGCGTCAGAATATGCATAACCTGTTGGACATGGTAATTTACCTTGGTCGCTATCTTTTTTCTCCCATGTTCCGCCAGGGCAATAATAACCACCAGATGGGCAGGTTGAACAAGTCGTAGCATTTGCAGCCAAAAATTCACCTGGCGCACAAGTATAAGTTGGGGTTCCACATTCTCTGTTATCACCAAGCGCGCCAAATTCTGGTAATGCTGCAACCCTATTAGCACAGTATTGTGCGCAATCGTCCTCACAAGATGAGCCACCTCCTGAATATTTAATCTGCATATCAGTTTGAATCGTGTTTCCGTTACCGATTTTGTAACTTGTTAAATAGCAATAGCAATTGTAATCAGAATTGTCAGGACATGATGCTCTTCCTGTTATTTCGAGTTCGCTGCCATATACCACTCTAAATGTTCCATTGACCATACCTGTATGGTCACCTTGTTCGTTCGAACCACTGTTTCGACCTGTATCGCCATTGATTGCGCGATAATAAACATTTTTGTTTTTATTAGATGGCATACCAAACATAGGAGTTTCATAATTTGCCAATGGACCCGCAGAACCATTTAACGCTTCGCCACTAACGGTACATGTGGCATTTGTTATCGCACATGCACCCACAGGAATAACAGACGTCACTGGAAGACCAGAACCATTATTGTAATAGGTTCTTTGTGTTGCGGTATTATTTGCGTATGCTGCTGTTGCATTTGTTATTGAATTAACCGCCGAACAATTAACAGTTTGTTCTTTGTAACAGAAACTTTGGGCGTATGTCCCCGCTTCGGAATTTGGATATTCGTCCGGACATGCTTTTACACCTTGTGCATCTCCTGCGTTGTATGTGTATGTTCCGCCAATGCAATATTTCCCAGTTGGGCATGTTGAACACGATGTTGCCCCAGCGGCCAAATATTCACCCGGTGCACAAGTGTAAGAAGGTGTTCCGCACGCCATTTTTTGCCCATATTCACCAAATAATTTAGTTGCAAATTTGCTAACATCATTATATTCAAAGAATAGTGCTGTGCAATCCATAGCACATTTTGATGCACAAGAGTCGTTATCGCTATCACTATTCACGTATGCCCAATCTGTATTATTTGTATTAACCGCAGATTGACCATTTAATTGGTATTTGGTCATGTTGCACCAACAGTGTTTACCCGTGGAAGAAGAAGTAAAGGTTTCGTTCCTTCTTGTGTCGCCAACGTTAGTGCCTTCTGTGCCGTTACACGAAGCACGCAAATTCACTTTGGTTCCATCAGACCATTGAAGTATCATTGTTCCATTTGTCATGCCTGTGGAATCGCCATAGCCGTTTTTTGCACCACTATTTTCTCCGCTATCACCATTCGACGCACGGAATTTAGTATTTGATTTCGATAGATTATGTATCTGATTAATATAATTCGCCAAAGGTCCATTTGTTGACGGAGACGGGGTATAACCATTGTTGCAAGTCAAAGATGTTATTGCACATGCACCAATTGTCTGTGTTTCTTGACCTGTATAATATCCCGCTTTTTCAACGGCAGACGAATTCGCATAAGTTGGTGTTCCATTTTCTACGGAATTAAAGCCCGAACAGAGTTTTGATTCAAGCGCATCGTAACACTGTGTTATGGCGGTTGCGCCAGCGGCGGAATTTGTATATCCTCTTTCACTTGGACAAGCGGCTATACCCTGGGCATCTGAAGCATTATATGAGAATATACCACCACCACACCAAGACCCCGCAGGGCATGGTGCGCATGCGCTTGCTTCTTTTGGTAAATATGTGCCCGCCGCGCAAGTATATTCTGGTATTACACAGGTTTTTTGTTGTCCCAATTCTGCGAATAACGCTGTGCGGAAGTCTTCTTTCTGGGCGACATCCCAAGCACAATCGCTCGCACAGGATGATTCTGCATTTGCTTGTGTTTCATGTTTATTTGACAAAGCCGTCTTTGCGGGGTTTACCGTGACACTTGAACCGCCAGAAAGGGTATAACTGTTCATACTACATTGACAGTAGTAGTTACCAGAACTGTAAGCATAAGATGCAACACCATGAATCTTTGCGCTTCCTAAATCAACCTCGAATTCGCCGTTTGATAAACCAGTGATAGCACCTTGGTTATTGGTGTTGCTGTTTTCACCATTATCACCATTTATAGCGCGATATTTAATCGCCGTGTTTGCCTGATAAGGGATAGATTGAAGAACACTATCAGACAACGGACCGTTTGTAGTTGGTGTTAAATCTGCGCCAGTTTTACATGTCATCGAAGATATTGCACATGCGCCCGCAGGTGAAACAGCAGTGAATGCATTATAATAGTTTATTATGTCAGCCTTGGTATTTGCGTATGTAACTGAATCAGTAGCATCTGTTGTTTTATTTATCTCTGAACATTCTTTATCTTCTTCAATACTATAACAGAAATCAATACTGCGTGCACCAGCATCAGAATTCGGGTAACTTTCACCAGCTTCTTTGCCACATTTTTTCAATCCACCATTTGCAACAACTGAATATTCAAATGTTCCACCATCACAGAAGCTACCAGCTGTGCACAATGCACATTGGGTTGTTCCCATCGGTAAATAATATCCTGGTTCACAAGTATAAGTTGATGTGTTACATCCCATCTCGCGCGCAACGCCAGCGCCAAAAACTTGATCTATTGCTTCGCTGTTTTTGGCATCACTGTAATCCAAGTTTTCGTTCAGCGCATAGAATGCTGCGATGCAATATACACTACATTTATCGGCGCAATCAGTTGCACTGGGGTTTTTATCACTATCTCTTATTGCACCCAACGGTAGCCAATAAGAATCGTTAACCGCTACAGTTGAACCCGTAGTAACATTATATCCTGTCACATTGCACCAACAATAAGCACCGGTGCTGGATGAATTGAATTCATTATGTGTGACAGCCATATCAGGAAATGCTATTGATGTTGTGTCTTCACTACTAAGAGGAGTTGATCCTTCTGGGTTTATTGTTATCAAATTGTTATCAGCCATACGAATTTCAGTACCAGAACTATTGCTGTCGCGTTCATATACTGTTGTATTACAAGATGCGCGACCATAAATAGATGTGCCGTCTGCCCATGAAAGTTTCCAGGTTCCATTTGTCATACCAGCAGAAGAGCCAAGACCTTCTTCGGTGCTGCTGTTAATACCGTTGTCACCACTTATTGCACGGAAACTTGCGCCAGATGTGGGCATACGTTGACCAAAATAATATGCCAAGGCACCATTTGATGTAGGATCCAATGTGTATCCGGAATCACATGTTAACGATGTTATTGCACATGCATTAACAGGGCTTAATGCGTTGCCCCATGAATAAGGTGTATAAGAAGCCGTTGTATTTTGATAACCAGCCGTTCCATTTTCCACAGGATTTAAATCTGAACATCGTCCAGTTGTGGTTGCACCATGACAATCTGTAGCAGCAGTAGAACCCATATCAGAATAAGGATAAACTGGATTATTATTCTTATCCATTTTAACGTCATTACAACTGGTTATACCACAATCACTTGATGCACTATACCGACAAGTTTTATCCCCTAGACAGTAAGAATTTGCAGGGCAAATTGTGCATCCTAAACCACCAGCCGCCACATATTGACCCGCAGGGCAGGTTATTTCTGTTGTACAGGCATCACTACTCGTAGATCCCTGGGGGGAAAATTGTGGGTTGCCGTTTGCATCGGTTGGACATGTTTTCCTTCCTTGGTCTGCAATAGCGCTGAACGGATAAACGCCCGCGTCTGGACAGTAAGAGCCCGCAGGACATGGTGCACATGTTGTTTTACCCATTTCCAAATATTGACCCGCAGGACAACTGTATCCAACATAGCAATCGCTTTGCAATTTAGCACCCGGGTTAGAATTAGGCGTTGCAACCGGACAAGATGAAATTCCCTGGTCACTGCCGTTCAGTGTAAACGTTCCGCCAGCACAATAATGGTCTGCGAGACATGTGACGCATTGACCCAAAACACCACTTAAATATGCGCCCGCATCGCAGGTTACAGAATTCGCAACACAAGCCATCTGTTGCCCGAGCGTTCCCAAAAATGCGGACATATATGTAATCGGGGCTTCAATACAAGCAAAAGCGCAAAAATTAGCACATTCATCAGTGCTATCTGCATCACCAACAAGCTTCCATGTTGAGGAAGATATTGTTTGTGCAGAACCACCAGTCAAAGTATAGCTGTCCATCTTGCACCAACAATTTGTTCCGGTTGATTGGGAATTAAATGTATTTGCAGAACGTGAACCAATGCCACCATCTGCCCAAATAATCGCTTGTTTTTCTTCTTCTGTTAAAGTGCCATCTGCCATTTGTTGATTAAGCGAAGACATTTCGTGATTGGAAACAGTAGTTGTATTACAAGAAGCAACACCACTTATCACCGTGCCATCTGTCCAGCCAATTTGCCATTGGCCGTTTGTTAAACCTGTTGAATTCAGGTTGTATCCGTTATCACCGCTTAATGCACGATATTTTGTGGTGGTACCGGATATGTTGTGCGATTGATGGGTATAATTTGCCAAAACGCCGTTTGATGCAGGTGTTTTTGTGTATCCCGTATCGCATGTTAAATCAGTTATTGCACATGCGCCAATATTATCTGTTTGGTTGCCACCTGGATACGCTTTGTAAGTGGCATCATTAGCAACATAAGTCGCTGTCCCGTTACTAACTTTATTTAATTTACTGCAATCTTCTGTGCCCGTTTCAGAATAACATTGGGTGCGCGCCCAAGAACCCGCAGATGAAAATTTATATTTCGAAGGGTCGCATTCGTTTAAACCCTGATTTTCGCCATTAAATACAAATGTTCCGCCGGGGCAGAAATAATTTGTGCCACATGTTACGCATGTTGCAGTCGTTTTATCCAAATATGTTCCCGGATTGCAAGTGTAAGAATTTGCCTGGTACTTTGCGAAAAATTTTATGGTTCCACTGCTGCTTCCCAGACCTGTATCACAAGTAGTTGTCGTTGTTGAATCAATCAAAGATGCAGTCGCAACCCCAGAATACACAACAAATACAGCAAATAATGATGTTAGAAATACCTTATGAATAGTGTTCATTTCTTTTTCTCTCTTGCAATGTTCTACGGTCATTGTTGCACAATAAAAAAATCTTGTAAACAAAAAAAATTAGATATTTTTGTTTTTTATTAAAAATATTAAAAAATCCCAGAAAACTGCCTGTTTTGCGATGACGAAAGCCCATAAAAACATCGTTGAAATTTTTGTACTGTGTAGCGACAGATTTTGCTTGACAATTTGTGTTTTTTGTCTTATGTTTGTAAGTAAGAAAACCTAAGGAGTTAATTCCATGACAGAACAAAATAAAAATTATAATCTTACTATCGTTCAAGATTATCTTGAAAGATTGGGTAAGAAAAATGACGAAGGAACACAATTTTATAGTGATGTGACAATTTTGTCTGGCCCTGGTATGTATGAATATAATTATGTGCAAAACACACACAAAGATTTATTTGAACGCTGGAAAAAGGGAGAAGTGTCCATCTTCAACGTAAAATGGGCTGGTGTGGCGTTTGTTTTGGAATATCAATATGGTGGCGAAAAAATATATGAATACAAGGGCGATAGATTCAAAGCACCTGTGTGGAATCCATGGCGTGCTTTTGTTGTATACAAACATCAAATTACACCTGTGGGGCTGGATTTGGCTGTGGCCGTTAGAGATTTGTTCAAAGAACAACAAGCCAACAGTATACATTATGGTCGTTTAATGCGAGAAGAAAGAAGATCATAAAAAAACGCCCATTTGGGCGTTTTTTTTGTTCTTCACGAATGGTTCGCTTCCGCCATATCCAAACATAAATAAAAAAAATCATCCACAAGGGATGATTTTCTTATTTTCTGGTGGCTCTGGTCGGAATCGAACCGACACTCCTTTCGGAACTTGATTTTGAGTCAAGCGCGTCTACCAGTTCCACCACAGAGCCAGAACGTTAAACAACTGCTGTTATTTTGTTTTCTTAGCAGCTGCTTTCTTTGCTTCTACCTTTTTAACAAGGCGTGCACTGCGAGTTGGTTTATGAACCGGTTTTTTCGCAGGCTTTTCCGCTTTACCGTTTTTCTTTTCAATGGCTTTTTTAATAGCTGCCATTTCTTCGGTCAAACGAGAAACAGGTTTTGCCATTACATAGGCATCCAAACCGCCATGCTTAGTCAATGTGCGCAATCCCGCAGTAGAAATACGAAGACTGAAATCGCGATTCAAAGCATCGCTGTGAAATTTTAATTTTTGTAAATTAGGCAAGAATGTGCGCTTTGTATGGCGCATAGAATGCGATACATTCATTCCTACCATTGTTTTTTTTCCAGTTACTTTACATACACGTGGCATTTTAAATCCTTTTATTACTGACGCATAATTTATACTATAATTTGCCAAAAGTCAAGTAGTGATTTTATTTTTTGTTGTAATAGGTCTTTATTGCTAGCCACCTTGAATTTTTAACTTAGCGCGACTATATAACACAGTAAGAAAACAAGAGGTGAAATTATGAATCCAGAAGAAATTCAAGAAACGCCTGAGCAGGCCATTGAAAAGTACACTACTGATTTTACTAAACTGGCAGCAGATGGAAAATTGGACCCAGTTATTGGTCGTGAAGAAGAAGTTCGCAGAACTATTCAGGTATTATCGCGCAGAACAAAAAATAATCCTGTGCTGATTGGTAATCCTGGTGTTGGTAAAACTGCGATTGTCGAAGGTTTGGCACAACGTATTATCTCTGGCGATGTCCCAGAAAATTTATTAAAGAAAAAATTGTTGTCGCTGGATATGGGTGCATTGATGGCAGGTGCTATGTTTCGTGGTCAATTCGAAGGAAGACTTAAAGCAATATTGAAAGCGGTCAAAGATTCAAATGGACAAATCATTTTGTTCATAGATGAATTACACACTATGGTTGGTGCAGGCAAAGGTGAAGGTTCCATGGATGCTGGCAATTTATTAAAGCCTATGTTGGCGCGTGGCGAATTGCATTGTATGGGTGCAACCACTTTGGACGAATATCGCCAATATATTGAAAAAGATGCTGCCCTGGCGAGACGTTTTCAGCCTGTGTATGTAGACGAACCAACAGTAGATGATACTATATCTATCTTGCGCGGCCTGAAAGATAAATACGAAGGTCATCATGGTGTTCGTATCGCTGACAGTGCTTTGGTTGCTGCTGTGAAATTATCTAATCGTTATATCACAGATAGATTTTTACCTGACAAAGCGATTGATTTGATTGATGAAGCGGCTGCGCGTGTTCGTATTGAAATTGCATCTAAACCCGAAAAGTTAGATGAATTGGATAGACACTTAATGCAATTAAAAATTGAACAACAGGCATTAAAGAAAGAAAAAGATGAAGAATCTAAGAAGCGTCTTGCTGATTTGGAAAAATTAATTGAAAAGATGCAACAAGAATCTAATAAAATGACTGCTGCGTGGCATGATGAACAAAAGAAAATGAAAGGTTTGTCAGATTCTATGGCTGCGCTGGATGCCGCACGTGCAGAGGTTGCAATTGCTATGCGAAATGGCGATTATGAAAAAGCGTCAGCCCTGCAATACGGTAAAATCCCAGAACTCGAAGAAAAAATCAAAAAGCAAAACACAGAATCCAAAGAATATAAAACCGTGTTGCCAGAACATATTGCAGCGGTGGTTTCTAAATGGACTGGTGTCCCAGCAGATAGATTATCCATGGAAGAACAGGCAAAACTGTTAAATATCGAAGACGAATTACGCAAACGCGTTGTTGGTCAAGACCATGCATTAAGTGTTGTTGCGCGTGCTATACGCCGTTCGCGTGCGGGCTTAAGCGACCCACGCAGACCGTCTGGTTCATTTATGTTCTTGGGGCCAACTGGTGTTGGTAAAACCGAAGTAGCAAAGGCTTTGGCAGAATATTTATTCAATGATGATACTGCTATGACGCGTATTGATATGAGTGAATATATGGAACCACATTCTGTGGCGCGTCTTATCGGTGCCCCTCCGGGATATGTTGGGTATGAACAAGGTGGCGAATTAACAGAATCTGTGCGCCGCAGACCTTATCAAGTATTATTGTTTGATGAAATTGAAAAGGCTAATCCTGATGTGTTCAATGTATTTTTGCAAATACTTGATGATGGCAGATTGACAGACGGGCAGGGTCGCATAGTTAATTTTACAAATACTATCATAATTATGACGAGCAATTTGCCAAGTATGGATGCAGTTAAAAAGCAATTTAGACCTGAATTCATTAACCGTATTGATGAAATAGTATTCTTTAATGCGCTGGGCAAAGATGTTATGGGCGATATCGTTAAAATCCAAATCAAGATTTTGGAAAAGAGATTGGCCGAGCGTCAAATGTCTTTGCATATCACAGACAAAGCAATTCAATGGTTGGCTGATAATGGTTATGATGCTGTGTTTGGTGCGCGTCCATTAAAACGTCTTATCACAACGGCAGTCGAAGATAAAATCGCAGATTTGATTTTATCAGGCGCTGTGGGCGAAGGCTCTACAATAACCGTAGATGTTCACGGCAAAGAATTGTTGATTCAATAAAAAAATACCGCCCATCACACTTCGTTAAAACTTCGTGTGACAAGTTTGGGCGGTTTTTTACATGCCATATGTTCGTTTGATATAATTATTACGCACAGTTCTGTCTGCTTGTAATTGTTTGATTAAACCCACAATGTTATTTATTGTTTGTGTTTCTTTTTTTGAATCCTTAGAAAAACGAGTCACTACGAAAGACATTTTTTCGCTGTATATCTTATACCATGAATATGATGCTTTATCAGTCTTTATTAAAAATGCAGAATCAGGTGCAA
>JAGCOU010000013.1 GCA_017642565.1 Alphaproteobacteria bacterium
AGTAAAAATTGCTGTGATGACCCACGGTGACAAAAGGGTTTTGGCGCGCAGCCGTGATGCAGTTCCTCAATTATTTGAACGCATTGTTACATTAATTGGAGACAAAGGAACACTTGAATCTAAATCGAAACCAGACGACAGAACGAAATCAATCATTATTGCACCTGCGAAATAAATTTCCGCCCATTTGGGCGGTTTTTTAATATGTTTATTTGTTGCAAAATTTGATTTTTTGCGCTATCTTTGCCACATTGAAGCAAAAGGATATTATAACGATGGATACAAATAAACTTTCATTTGAAGATGCTTATAAACAATTAACTGAATTGGTAAAAAAAATGGAAAGTGGCGAAATGCCTTTGGCTGATTCTGTGGCCGCATACGAACAAGGAATTAAATTAAAGGCTTACTGTGAACAATTATTGAAAGAAGCAGAATTGAAAATTGAAACATTAAAAGTCACAAATTCTGGTGAATAAAAATGGCTGAAAAGAACAAACTTTCACCAGTAATGCAACAGTATGTTGATATGAAATCTGAAAATCCAGATGCATTGTTGCTGTTTCGTCTTGGCGATTTTTACGAGGCTTTTTTTGAAGATGCAAAAACTGTGAGCGCTGCTTTGTCTTTGGTTTTAACGCATCGCGGCACAGATGGTTTTGGTGCAGATGTTCCTATGTGTGGGATTCCGTGGCATGCAGCAGATAATTATTTTGGGAGACTTGTAAAATCTGGTTTCAAAGTTGCACTCGTTGAACAAATGGAAACGCCTCAACAGGCAAAGCAACGCGGTCATAAGTTTATTGAAAGAAAAGTTGTTCGTGTTTTAACGCCGGGGACTTTGACTGATGAAAATTTATTAACGCCTGCCAAATCGAATTTTTTAATTTCTGTTGTTCCGGTGGCTGAATCTGTATTTGACCTAGCGGGCTGTGATATATCCACTGGCGAATTTTTTATCGGGCAAACAGACTGTATTATTGACGATATGATACGCATAAACCCTGCAGAAATCATATATCCTGAAAAAGATGCAGAAAAACAAGTTATAAAAAATTTGCGCGAAATATATAAAACTACGCCAGTATATGAAAAACTGTATTTGCGTTCAGATATAAATGTAATTGTTTCGCATGTATTCGGCGGAAATGTTCAATCAGACAATCGTGATAATGTGAGCGCGATAACTTTACTAGCGGGTTATTTATTCAACACTCAGCGGGGCGCGAATATATCTTTTCGTGCGCCTTATGCTTTTAAATCGGGGCGCCAGTTAATAATTGATTCGTCCACTTGGAAAAGTTTAGAGATAGATGCGCCAATAAACGATGGCGGAACATGTTTATTAGATGTAATAGACAACACAAAGACAGCATCTGGTGCGCGAAAATTGCGTTCTTATTTGCGAACATTACCAGGTGATAAGGATGTTATTTTATCGCGTCAAGAACACATAGGGCATTTATTAACCAATCATTCGTTGATGGCAGAAATAGATTCAGTGTTATCGCGAATTCCTGATGTAAATCGTGCTTTGTCGAGATTACTCGCAGGGCGGGGCACACCACGCGATTTGCGTAATGTGACTGAATTTTTATTGATATTAGACACAGTGAAAAATGTTGGTCGAAAACTTGATTATAATCTGGCTTTGAAATTTGCTGAAATAAACACACATGATGCTTTGGCGAATAAATTACAAAACGCTCTTAACGATGAATTGCCTACATTTTTCAGGGATGGTAATGTGATTCGTGCCGGTTTTGACATGGCGCTTGACAACATGAAAAAACTTTCAAATGGCGCGATTGAAACCATCGCAGGTTTACAGGCTGAATACATTCAGCAAACAAATGTAAGCAATTTAAAAATCAAATATAACAACATACTCGGTTATTTTATAGAGGTTCCAGCGAGCAAAGCGGATATTTTAATGGCGAATGATTCTGGTTTTATACATCGTCAAACAATGGCTGGGAATATGCGTTTTACAACTTCTAAATTGATTGATCTGGACAATGATATTCGCAGTGCATCTGAAAAAGCCACTGCCATAGAAAATGAAATCATAGATAAACTTATCGAAGAGATTCGTGAAATATCTAGCGATTTGATGAATACGGCGGATTTAGTCGCAGACATCGATGTTTGGGCATCTTTGGCACGATGTGCTGAACTTTATTCCTGGGTTCGTCCAGAGATAACAAACGACAATGAATTTGAAATTGTTGGCGGACGTCATCCTGTGATTGAATATGTGTTGCGCCACAATGGTGATAATTTTGTTAAAAATGATTGTAATTTGAACAATCACCCGATTGCGCTGTTAACTGGTCCAAATATGGCTGGAAAATCTACTTATTTGCGTCAAAATGCAATATTAGTAGTATTGTCACATTTGGGTTCTTTTGTTCCCGCAACGAGTGCGACCATCGGCATTTGCGACCAATTATTCAGTCGTGTTGGTGCATCAGATAATCTAGCGGCGGGTCAATCTACATTTATGGTAGAAATGGTTGAAACAGCAAATATATTAAACCGCGCGACAAAACAGTCTTTTATTATATTTGACGAAATAGGGCGGGGAACTTCGACTTTTGACGGGATGGCGATTGCCCAGGCAGTACTTGAATATTTAAATACTTTGTGTCCACGCACTTTGTTTGCGACACATTATCATGAATTGACTGAATTGGTTGG
>JAGCOU010000014.1 GCA_017642565.1 Alphaproteobacteria bacterium
CAATATTAAAACGCACCACAAGGGTGCGTTTGAATATTGGTTGGAGCGCACGGATTCGAACCATGATAAAGAGAACCAAAATCTCTTGTCCTACCATTAGACGACGCTCCAAGGACTCTCGCAATTATACATTCTTTATCTGCTTTTGCAATAAAATTTTTTACCAGAAGGTGATTTTTTTCAAAATTTGCTCTTGATTTATTTTTCAATATATATATAATCGTTAAAGTTTTTAATGATTTAATTTTTGAATAATTAAAAAGGTGACACATGACACATAACGAAGTGACACAATTGATGGCTGAAAATATGCGGATTATGGGCCGCCTGTCGAGCCGTTTGACACCACTTTTTGAAGAGGTTTCAAAAAATTCGCGTCAACAACTTTCGGTTCTAGTCAGGCTTTATTTGGCTGGAAAAATTAAATTAAAAGATTTTGCCAATCAAGAAGTTATTTCCACGGCAAATCTTTGTGCTGTTTTTCGCAAGTTAGAAGCAGAAAAACTGGTTGTTCGCACTGTGGATGCGACTGATCACAGAGATACTTGGTACGAAGTGACTAAATCGGGCAAAGTTTTGGCTGAAAAATTAATAGATAAATTTATGAAAGGTGTTGAATCTTTGTGCAAAGTTTTGCCAGAAAAAGACGAAGATACCTTGGCTGAAACCGTTAAAACTATGAATGGTATTTTGAAAAAGATGGAGGCATTAAATGCGTAGGTATTTAATTTGTGTATTGTGTACGCTGTTTTGTGTTCCAAATGCTTGGGCACTTGATTTATCGTTGAAAGACGCAGTCGATAAAATTGTTGCTGAATCTAACGATTTAAAATCGGCAGAGGCAAATGTAAAAAAAGCACGTGCTCAATTAAGTGCGGTTAATGCTAATCGTTGGATGTCAATAGACGGAACGGTGTCTTATATGAATTTGATAAATGTCAAAGACCCAAGAGACCATAATGGTGTCGAAATCCCGAGTGATATCGGCGCACTTTTGGGCAGTGTTATCCCGCTTAACGAAATTCCAGATAATATTTTTTCGGCGGGCGTTCAAATAACTCAACCTATTTACACTTTTGGAAAAATAGGCAATGCAGTAGATGCAGTGCATGATGCGATTGATATGTCTAAATCTGCCAAAGAATTAACATCGCGCGAAGTAAAATACGCTGCTGCAAATCTTTATTGGACTGCGAAAATGACAGATGGAATTGTGAGTGCGAGCCAGAAAAACCTTGATAATGCACGTGCAGCCCGTAAAAAATTAACCGCGGCAGGACGCGCAAACAGAAGCAATTTGATAAAAATAGAATCTGACATTGCAACCAAAGAAATCAATTTATCTGATGCTGAATTTAATCGTGATACAGCGTACAGAATGTTGAAAATTATGGCGGGAATCGATGAAAAAGAAGATTTAGTTTTGACTGATAATTTTCCTGATTCTTTTGAAGATTTGGATGCCAAAGAATTAAAATCAAATCCAGAATGGGATATTTATCAAAAGCAAATTAAAATGTATGAATCAAACGCTTCGTCTAAACGTGCGGGCGGTTATCCAACTTTGGCGGCGGTTGGTTCGTATTCTTATTATTCTTTGGGAACGGACACAGGAAATATGTTCGACAAAGAAGGCAGTCAATCGGCTTATTGGGGCTTGGCATTAAAAGTACCTTTGTTTAATGGTGGACTGCATTCTGCAAATGCCACGATAGAAGCGATGAATGCAGAAAATGCGCGTCAAGATTTAGATAAATCTAAGAAATTAAAAACCGAAGAATATAATACTGCAGTCAAAAAATACAAACATCTTTGTGATAATTTAAGCAAATTGAACGAAGCGCATGCATTGGCTCAAAAGGCTTACGATGTTTCTGCTAATCGTTTTGGCGCAGGTCAAACTTCGGCCATAGAATTGTCTGATGTATCAAGTGCTTTGTATCAAATGGATATGGCTGTTTTGAACGCTAAATATAATATTTTAATGGCAGGTGAATCTGTAAAAAAGTTAGGTGAATAAAATGATAACAACTGAAAAATTTGAACAAATTGTAAAAAATTTTAATACACCAAAAAATAAAAAAATTATTTATAGAACCCTTATTGGGTTGGCGATATTAATTGTTGGATACAGATTTTATTCTGTGGGAAAAGAAAGCAATTTTAACGTGTTTAACATCATAAGAAACAATGCTGCCCAAGGAACGCCGGTCACAGTGTTAAAAATGCAAAAAACAAATGGCGTTTTATTAGAGCCTTTGACAATAAAAAGCAATCGCAGTTTTGTATCAGGTGCGCGTATATCTGTATTTAAACCAGGTCAAAAAATCGGCAATTGTAAAATAGTTTCTGTGTCTCATAACATAGATTTAGATACAGGCATGCATATAATAAGAACTTCAAAATGTAAAGACGGACTTCAGTATGTAGAAAAAGAAAAAAATGGTTTTTATATTCCTGTGTCCGCAATACATGGAAACGCTGTATACATTGAAAACAGTGGTATTGCCGAGAAACGTGAAATAGTAATCGAAGACCGAGACGCTCAAAATGTATTGATAAAATCTGGCATAGCAGATGGTGATATTGTGATTTTATCAAATGTCACAGAAAACGAAAAAGTTAAAGTTATTAAATAAAGCAAAGGAAATTTAAAATGTTAAAATTCTTTATTCGTAAACCTGTCACAACAATCATGTTTGTTTTGTTTTTTGTGATATTGGGTATAGTGTCTTTCCCGAAAATGAATGTAGAACGCACACCATCGGTTGATTTTCCGTATGTAACCGCGACATTTATTTATCCTGGTGCATCAAGCGAAGAAATAGAAACACAAGTTGCAAAAAAAGCAGAAAATGCTATGTCTGAAGTGGCGGGTGTAAAGAAAATATCTTCCCAAGTTTATGAAAATATGGCGTATGTTATCGCTGAATTTAATTTGGGGGTGAATGTTGACGACAAAGCGAATGAGGTCAAAGCAAAAATAGACGGACTTGCAAACGAATTCCCAGACGATTTAAAACAGCCGGTGATTGCAAAATTAAACCCACTTCAAACCCCGGTGTTAGACATAGTTATTCGTGGTGGTAACCCCAGAGATGTTGAAAAATATGTGACAGACAGTCTTTCAAATAAAATTACAGCGGTCAAAGGCGTTGCATCTGTCAATACTTTTGGTGGTCTGCAAAGGGCAGTGCGCATAGCGATGGACCCAGATTTAATGGCTGCGTATGGTGTTACAATTACAGATATAGTAACAGCGGTTGCGACACATAATTTAAATGTCCCAAGTGGAAAAATAGAAACAACTGTTAACAGTGAAAATGTTAGATTCATAGGTGAATTTCAAAATGTTCAAGAAATCGCAAACCTTGAAATTACAACTGTTGAAGGCGAAACATTTAAATTGGAAGAAGTTGCGACTGTTACAGATGCAGCGCGTGATATTGAAAAAGGCGCAATACATAACGGAGAAAGTGTTGTTATTTTATCTGTAGTCAAAGCGAGTGATGGTAATGCGATAAAAATATCAAAAGCCTTGCGTAAAAAATTGCCAGATTTGCAACAAGATTTACAAAATCATTTCCAAGATGCGACAATGGAAATTGTTTCAGATTCTTCTGTCCATGTATCAGAAGATACTCGCGATACAATTTATGGTATTATTATCGGTGTTATATTTACGATTCTTGTGTTGCTTGGTTTCACAGGTAACTGGCGTTCTACGATTATTGCAGGTGTTGTGATTCCTGCATCATTATTATCAGGTTTCTTTTTAATGAACGGGTCAGGCTTTACAATAAACGCAATGACACTTTTGGCATACGCTACGGCGCTCGGGACATTGGTGTCAAACGCGATTATTTTGATTGAATCAGCACTAAGCGAATTGCGTGCAGGTAAAACACCAGAAGCCGCAGCAGAAGAAGGAACCAGAAAAGTAGCAGTTCCTGTATTAGCAGGCGTTGGAACAAATGTCGTGGTGTTTTTGCCCCTCGCATTTATGGGTGGCATAGTTGGGCAATTTATGTTGCAATTTGGTATGACAGTTGTGTATTTAACTTTGCTGTCTTTGCTGTTTTCATTTACTTTGACACCTATGATGATAGCAAAATTATTAAGATTGACTGAACATAAACAGACAAAACAAGAAACCAAAGAAATAAAACAACATAACGAAAAATCTCGTATTCACAAATGGTATGAATATCAACAAAAGCGTCCAGGACTTGTGATTTTAGGCGCGTTTGCAGTATTGATTTTGTCTTCTCAGTTAATGCGTTTTGTTGGAAATGAATTTTCTCCGTCAACAGACGCAAACGAAATCACAATCATAGCACGTGCACCTATGGGCAGTGTTTATGCAAACACAGAATCTATTGCAAAAGAAATTGAACAACGTGTCTCAAAGTTTCCAGAAGTAGAATCTACAACAACAAAAATTGGCGACAAAGGAGTTCAAAATATAAGTATGAAACTGACTTTGGTAGATGTCAGCAAACGCAGAATAAGCGATAAAAAGTTGGCTCAAAAAATATTGCCTGAACTCGCAAATATCCCGAACGCAGAAATTCAAATTCGTGCTGGTGAAAATATGAGCGGTGCAGGTATTAATTCTGATATGCAATTAAACATTTATGGTGAAGATGATGCAAAAAGAACAATGTATGCAAATCAAATTATCAAAATAGTAAACCAAATAGACGCAGTGCAAAGTGCTGTTATCTCTCAGCAAACACCAAATAATGAAATTCGTTTTATTCCTGATAATGAAAAAATGAATTTTTGGGGTGTAAAGAACTCTCAAGCGGGCTCTACTTTGCGTACAGCGTTGTTTGGAAACGACACATATAAATACAAAGAGCAAGGTGATGAATACCCGATAATTTTGGAATTTGATAAACAGTTTAAAAAACAATCTATGTTTGATAGCGTTTATGTAAATTCGCACAAAGGTATGGTGGCGCTTTCGCAACTCGGGAGTTTGGAAAATACCCCCGCTACATCAAATATTTATCGTATTGATAAAACGCGTGTCACAGAAATAGATATCAATATTGGTAAATCTACTATTGGACCTGTTCAGGCACAAATTCAAAAAGAACTTGATAAACTAGATTGGGAAAACGGATATTATGCGTCTTTTGCGGGTATGTCTGAAATCCAAGAAGAATCAACCGCAGAAATTGCGCAGGCATTTTTACTAGCGACTATTTTGACCTTTATGTTGCTGGCGGCGATTATGAATTCGTTTGTTCATCCGTTTACAATTGCAACATCTATTATAACGAGTTTTGCAGGCGTATTCATAATGCTGTTTTTGTCCGGCGCTTCGATGAATGTGGGAGCTATGTTGGCATTCATTATGTTGGTGGGACTTGTGGTTAATAATAATATTTTGGTTTTGGAACCGACTGTTCAACGCGTTCAAAATGGCGAAGACGCAAAAACAGTATTGTGGCAAGAGTTGATGGATAAAAAGCGTATGATTTGGATGACGAGTATCGCGATTGTTGCTGGTATGTTGCCACAACTTTGGTCTAATGACGGTATGAAGGTCGCGATGGGTGCGGTCATGATAGGTGGTATGATAGCATCACTTATCTGGACATTTACTTTGACACCGTCTATATTCTTTGTGATGGAAAAATTACGCAACAAAATACAAAACAAAAGGTAGAACATGTTAAAAAAAGAGAATGTAGTAATTTTTGATTTTGATGGAACGTTATCAGCCAGTGATTCAAATTGGGAATTTTTCAAATATTGTTTTAAACACTCGTTAAGACCGTGGTTGTTTTTGCCATTTGTTATTGCGGGAGTCACGGCTATAAAATTCAATCATAATAGCACTTGGGGACGTAAAAAGATGCGCTGTTTCATAACGGCTGAGATGGTAAAAGACTTTTCTCAAAATGTGATAAAATGGCACAAACAAAATAGGTTTGGCTGGGCAAAAGAACAGGTAGCCAAAGAAAAGAAAGCAGGCAACAAAGTTCTTTTAATTTCTGCATCGCCTGATTATTTAGTTCCTGAATTGGTAAAAGATATGAATTTTGATGCAGTGATATGTTCACAAATGAAAAAAGAAAAGCCGTATGAATATAATTTTTTTTGTTGGGGTAAAAACAAAGTAATCGCTATGGATAATTGGGCACGAGAACATAAGTGTATTCCAAACCTGGTGCGTGCTTACTCTGACAGCAAATATGATATGCCAATAATGAAAATTGCAAAAGAGCAAGTATGGATAGACCCTAAAACCGGTTTGCGAAAATAACATTTACCGCCACGATTGTGGCGGTTTTTTTAATCTTCACCGAAATCCATTTCGCGTATTTTTTCAGCCCTTGGTGTTATTTTAGAAATCGAAGTTTGTATGTCATTTATGTCTTTTTGAGCCAATGCAAAATGTTGGTCTACTTTTGATGCGCGTTCGTCAAGACGACCAAGATCTGCCAATAATAATTCCAGTTCTTTTTTTATTTTTGTTGCTACGCGTTTGATTTTTATGTCGCTCAGTATTGCGCGTATAGTGTTCAAAGTTGCCCAAAGTGTTGCTGGCGATACAATAAAGACTTTCTTGTGTGCCGCGTATTCTATGGTGTCTGGGAATTGTGTGTGCAATTCCATAAATATAGATTCAGAAGCAATGAACATCATCGCGCTTTCTGCAGTTACACCAGAAATTATGTATTTTTCGGCGATTGCGTCTATGTGTTTACGAACATCTAATTCAAATTGTTTGCGGGCGCCCATATCGTTTTTGTTTTCTAAAATCCTATTGTAACTTTCGAGTGGAAATTTACTGTCGATAACCATATCCCCAGGCGGATAAGGCAACCTTATTACACAATCAGGGCGAACACCCGTTGATAAAACGCTTTGAAAAGCGTAAGTCTCAGGTGGCATAATATCGCGCACCAAATCTTCAAGTTGTCTTTCGCCAAATGTTCCGCGTGCCTGTTTGTTGCCCATCAAAATGTCTTTGAAATTAGCAATGTCGCCACTGATGTTTTTTAATTCAATTGCGTTTTGGGACAGCATACCCAATCTTTCAGCCAATCTTTCGCGCAATCTTGCATTGTCTTCGCGAAGTCCTGATATATCTACGGTTGGTTTGCGAAATATTAATACAAGCAGTAAAAAAACTATAACGCTGAGCAATATTAAAATATAAGTTGTCATTTGAAAATCCTTTGCTACAATCTATACCTAATGATTATAAAAAGGTTTTATAAATGTTGCAAATGAAACTTTGTGGAGATTTAGTTTTGCGTGAAAAATGCGATGCTGTGTCGACTATTACGCCAGAGTTATTAAAAACTATGGATGAAATGGTGAAAATGATGCAGGAACAAAATGGCGTAGGTCTTGCAGCGCCCCAGGTTGGGTTCAAAGAAAGATTTTTGGTTATGATGAATCCAGATACTAATGAAATATACCGTATGATTAACCCAACAATAGTTTCCAAAAGCGATGAAACTTGTGTTATGGAAGAAGGGTGCCTGTCAGTGCTGGGTCCCGATGGATTGCCTGTGTATTCCCATGTTCGCCGCCCGTCAAGTGTCAAAGTAGAATGGACAGATGAACACGGCAATAAGCAAATTGCACAAATGGCAGGAACTATTGCGCGCATAGTGCAACACGAAACAGACCATTTGGACGGTGTTTTATTCATAGATTATTTATCTGGTGTAAAACGCGAAATGGTTATGCGCAAGGTAAGACGGAGACATTAAATGAAATTGGTTTTGATGGGAACGAATAGTTTTGTTGTCCCTGTATTTGATGATTTAGCGAATAAACACGATATTATCGCGGTGTTTACTCGTGCGCCAAAGCCAATGGGGCGCAAACATATTTTAACCCCGTCACCAGTGCATCAATGGGCGCAAAATCGTGGTTTAAATGTTTATACCTCTATCAAAGAATTTGATAGTATTGATGAAAAACCTGATATGATAGTCGTTATATCTTATGGTGTGATTTTGCGTGATAATGTGTTAAATGCCGCAAAGTGTATAAACGTTCATCCCAGTTCTTTACCTAAATATCGCGGGGCTTCACCAATAAGAACTGCGATTTTAAACGGTGATAAAGATATGGATGTTTGTTTGATGGATGTTGTTGCTGAAATGGATGCAGGCGATGTCTATATGCGCAAAAATATCGAAATTGGCGAAAACGATACTAATGAAACAGTGGAAACGAAGGTTTCAAACACAGCAATTGAAATGTTGAATGAATATATGAAGAATCCATCTGCTTTCCCGCCAATTCCGCAAACAGGCGAAGTGGTTTTAACGCGTAAATTTACTGGTGAAGATGAAATCATAGATTGGGACAAAACGCCACAGCAAATTCATAATCAAATTCGTGCGCTTGGGTGTGGTCGAACAAAAATAAACGGCATAGATGTAAAAATTTTGGAAACAAAAATAGATAATGGCAGTTTGAGAATTGTAAAGATTCAACCCGCTGGAAAAAATCCAATGGATTGGAAAAGTTTTATAAATGGTCTGCATGGTGCAGCCATAAAATACGGAGAATAAAAATGGCAAATAAAAAATGTTTTTTAGAAAATTGTGCCGCAACAGTCGGTGATTGTGAAAATACTAAATGTCCTTGCTTGAAATGTTTGGGCAAAAACAAAGATAACTGTGAACTTTTGCAAAGCGAATACAAATCGAAAATACAAACAATAATTTGCGGTCGTTGTAAAAACTATGTAATACAAAAATAAAAATGACACGATACAAAGTATATCTTGAATATGATGGAACAGATTTAATTGGCTGGCAAATAAACCAAGATGGTCCGTCTGTGCAATCTTTATTACAAGAGGCGATTTTTCAATTTTGTGGTGAACAGGTCGAAGTGTATTCCGCAGGACGCACAGATGCAGGCGTTCATGCGCTTGCTATGGTTGCGCATTTTGATTTGGAACGCGAACAAGATGCGCAAACTGTTATGCGCGCGATGAATTTTTATTTAACCAATAAACCTGTTGCGGTTTTAAATTGTGAAAAAGTTAGTGATGATTTTCATTCGCGTTTTTCTTGCACTGCGCGGCATTATAAATACATCGTTGTAAATCGCAGCGCGCCAGTTGTGTTAAATAAAAATCGTGTTTGGTGGGTGCCACAAAAACTTGATATAGACGCAATGAAAAAGGGCGCTGAAAAATTAATTGGTAAACATGATTTTACTTCTTTTAGGGCAAGTCAATGTCAGGCCAAATCACCAATAAAAACTTTGGATTTTGTATCTATAACGCAAAATGGCGAAGAAATAATATTTGAATTTTCAGCGCGTTCTTTCTTGCATCATCAGGTGCGCAATATGGTTGGAACTTTGGTTGAAATCGGCATGGGAAAACCGTACGACATAGATGAAATATTCAATGCTAAAAATCGCAGTGCCGCAGGAATTACTGCGCCTGCATCTGGTCTGTATTTTGTTTCGGCAGATTATGCCACGGACGTTGATTAATAATTTTTTTGATGTGTCCGTTTGGATATATTATCAATCCTTTGCGTAAAAATTTAGCGTTACATTTTGAAGATTTAATGGTAAAAGTACTTACCACATAATCAACAGATGTGTCTGCGCAAACTTTTTCAATGTTGTTCATGATAGCAGTGAAATTTTGCATATAAACCAGATTCCATTTGTCTGTTTTATAAACACAAAGTCCGTGATTGCATTTATATTTTTCATTTTTATCTTGTTGTGCTTCGTTATTAAATTCGCGCCAAGAATTAAAAGCAAAATAGTGCGCTGATGATTTCACTTTGTTAAACTTTAATTTGCCATCAATAACAAACCCAACGAGTTGATTATCTGTTGTTGAATAAAATAATGGTTTTTCACGCGTGGCTGTAATTAAACAGGCGCAAATTACACAGCAAACACACAAACAATAATTTATATTTTTGATAAAGATATTTTTTACATCTGGTTTTACAACTAATATTAAAAATAAAAATCCCAAAGTAGATAATATCAAAGCAAAATTAGGAACAAAAGGCATAGTTAAACTTGCAAATGGTAAATTTGAAATATGTTCCGCAATATGCAAAGCAAATTCATAAATATCATTTGTTAAATTTATTAAATAGTGATTGCCGAACAAAGTAAAAATCGTTCCAATCATGATGAGTGGCATAATCGCAATAGAAAATATTGGCAATACGACTAAATTGCCCAATAAACTGTATATCGGTATATAACCAAAATGAGCGATGATGAAAGGCAGGGTGAACGTTGTTGCAACTATTGCTGTCATCAAAGATAGATACAAATTATGAGACAGTCTTTTAAAGCCGCTGCGCTTTTCATAAGTTTTATCATTGAAAAACCAAAGCAATCCAAATATCGCAGCAAAAGATAATTGAAAACCTGCGTTCATAACAAAGAAAGGGTTTACCAAAAATATTATTAAAAATGCCAAAGCCCCATTGCGTAATGAAAATACACTGCGTCCCAATAATGTTGCGATACCTATTAATGTAGCCATTAAAAACGCGCGAACTGTTGCGACACTTATGCCAGATATAAACAAATATCCAACCAGTCCAAACCAAGCGCAAATCATGGCTGGATATTTGGCAGGTATCCGCCTGGTCAATTTTGTAAAGCAACGAAATATCAAATAAAAGAAAGCAAAAAACCAACCACCAACCAAAGTCATGTGAAAACCGCTAATAGACCAAACATGCCCAACACCAACAGTTTTCCAAATTTGACTTTCTTTTTCAGGCAACATCTTTTTGTATCCAAGAACGAGTGTGTCTGTTAATACAGAATTTGCTTTTTCGTGAATATATGTGCGCAGATTTTTTGATTGTGCAACAGAATGTTCCAAATCGTAATTTTGGAAAAAGCCTGTCGCAGACAAATTTGCAAAGTAAGCCCAACGCGCAAAATCAAAAGAATCATCTACATATTTGGCAGACGGATGAAAAAGTTTTGCGTTTCCACTGATAGTATCCCCGATATTTACTGGTGCAGAATCTTTTGGCAAAGAAACGCGAATGTTAATGTTTTTGTTTCCTAGATTTGAATCTATATTATCCCCAGGAACAGATAAAAATACCCTTGTGCTGTCTGTGGTGTAATCAATGTTTTTGACGATGCCAGAAATATTTACAAACCCGAAAGAATCTTTGATTTGTGGCGTGTCAATGATATGTGTGAAGGACATTGCATAAAAGAAACCAAAGAAAAATATACATATTGCGCGAATCAAAATATTTTTATACCTGAAAAATATCGCACCGCATAACAAAGTTATAATTAGCGGGAAATTAAAATTCGGTTCTGTTTCAATAGAAAAATACCAAGCAGCCCCGAAAGCCATAACGAATGGCATCCAAAGAAAAATATGTTTATATTGATAATTCAGGATTTCTTTCATAATTTTCATTATAAAATTTTATGCTTGCATCGCAACGAATATTTTTCTAATGTAATTGTACATAAGGAGAAAAACTTATGTCGAAATATATTTTTGTGACTGGTGGGGTTGTATCGAGTTTAGGTAAGGGCGTTTCAGCGGCATCGTTGGGCGCCCTTCTTCAATCCCGTGGGTATACCGTGCATGCCCGTAAATTTGACCCGTATTTGAACATTGATCCTGGAACTATGTCGCCTTTGCAACATGGTGAAGTTTATGTGACAAATGACGGTTTTGAAACAGACCTCGATTTAGGATATTACGAAAGATATCTGGGAATCAAATTATCGCGTAACGATTCGGTTTCTGGGGGGCGTATTTATTGGGATGTATTGAATGCCGAAAGACGCGGGGATTATCTGGGAAATACTGTTCAAATGATTCCACATGTAACTAATAAAATCAAAGAATACATTGGTGCACCAACGGGAACAGATTTTGTTATTTGTGAAATAGGCGGAACTGTTGGTGATATCGAAGGTAAAATCTTTCTTGAATCTATACGACAATTTGCCAATGATGTTGGGCGCAGGAATGTTTTGTTTTCGCATCTTACTTTGGCGCCATATTTGGAACAAAGCGGTGAATTAAAAACCAAACCAACACAAATGTCTGTTCGTAACCTGTTAGAAAATGGTATCCAGGCAGATGTTTTATTTGTGCGTTCTCCGCGTATGTTGACAGATGATGAACGCGCTAAAATCGGTATGTTCTGTAATTTACCTGCTAAAAATGTTATCACGAGTATGAATGTCGATAACATTTATAAAATACCATTGGTTTATGATGCTCAACATGTGTTTGATATTATGGCAGAACATTTTGGATTGCCAAATGCTGCGGGCGATATGTCTAAAATCCAAAAAATAGAACACCATCTTAATGCAGATTTGCCAACTTGCACAATCGGTATGGTGGGAAAATATTTTGATATTGCGGATGCTTATAAATCTTTAAATGAGGCATTGTTCCACGCAGGAATTCAAAATAACGTGCATGTGAAAATTAAAAAGATAAACGCAGAAACAGTATCGCCAGAAGATTTCACAGATGTAGATGGAATACTGGTGCCAGGTGGCTTTGGGACGCGCGGTATCGAAGGAAAAATTATGGCAGCGCGATATGCTCGTGAAAACAATATTCCTTATATGGGAATATGTCTGGGTATGCAAGTCGCAGTTATAGAATTTATGCGCGATGTTGTTGGTGATGAAAATGCTAATTCAACAGAATTTGCAAAAAATTGCACACCAGTGATAGATATTATGTCTGATTGTGACAAAGAAGATATGGGTGGAACATTGCGTCTGGGGGCGTATCCTTGTAATATAAAACCAGGAACTTTGGCAGAAAAAATTTATGGCGCAACGAATATATCTGAACGTCATCGTCATAGATACGAAGTTAATATTAAATACAAAGATGCGCTGGAAAAAGCGGGCATGATAATATCGGGAATTTCACCGGATGGAAAATTGCCAGAGATGATAGAAATACCATCGCATAAATTTTTTGTTGCAGGGCAATTCCATCCAGAATTCCAAAGCAGCCCATTTTCTGGACATCCAATGTTTAATGCGTTTATCGCGGCTGCAAAAAAGAAATAAAGTTATTTCCCAAAAATAAAATCAGGATTTGATGATATAGCAATAATGGTTTCTATATCATCATTTTCTGCCGTGTGTTGTTTGATAGTTTTTCCACATTTTTCACATTTATGAGTAATTATAAATTCACCATTTTTTTGCTCTATTGATATTGGTCGCATCATGCCACCACAATTTGACTGTCTGTCGCCAGGGCTGTTATCAACATGTCGTGACCATAAACACTTTGGACAATGGTTGGTATAGCCATTGCCTAAAACTTCTGCGCCACAATGGGCGCAGGTAAAATTTTCTTTTGTTTTAGTGAATTTTTTCATAACTCAAAGACCCAATGCGTCACGATACATTTTTGTTAATTCATCTGCTTCGTCTAATTCGTCTGGATCCAGTTTACGCAATCTTATCATTTGACGAATGTATTTTGGATCGTATCCTGCGGATTTAGCCTCTGCATATACTTCCTTGATATCAGCAGCAATAGCCGCAGTATCTTCGTTTAATTTTTCAATTCTTTCAATAATGCTGATTAATTGAGCGTTATCAATAGCACCATGGTTTGCATTTTTCATATTCTTCCCCTTGTCTTTTGTATACAATATATGATATATTAACAAATATAAAAATCAAATGTTTTTATTTTGCGAAGGTAAGGATTTTACAAATGAGATTCACAAAGATAACAGCGTCCATTGGACCAAATTGCGAAGATAAAAAGACTTTGACCAATATGATAAAGGCTGGCGTTAATGTATGTCGCCTTAATTTCAGCCATGATACAGGCGAAATCCAGGGCGCAAAAATAGATATGATTCGTTCAATCGCGGCAGATTTGAATAAACCTGTGGCAATTATGGTTGATATTCAAGGTCCAAAACACAGAATAGGTGATTTTGAAACAGAAAATCATTATCCGTTAAAAATTGGACAAAAGTTTATTCTTGATTCAGATACAACGCCCGGTAACGAACACAGGGTATGTTTGCCAGATGCAGATGTTATGAAATCTTTGTCTGTTGGCGACAGGGTTTTGTTAAATGACGGAAAAATAGAATTAAAAGTAGACGCTGTTTTTGACGATAAAATTGAAACGACTGTTGTGCGTGGCGATGAAATCTGGTCAAGACGTGGCTTTAATTTACCTGACACCGATGTTGATACAGATATTTTGACTGAAAAAGACAAAAAAGATTTGGAATATGCGATTACTAAAAAACCTGATTATGTAGCGCTTTCTTTCGTTCAATCTGCCGAAGATGTTGCGGATGTTCGTGATTTTATAATGATGCGTTCATCTCATCCTGTGAAATTAATCGCAAAGATAGAGCGTCCAAATGCAGTCGAAAGAATAACGGATATTGCAACTGCGGCAGACGGAATTATGATTGCACGTGGCGATTTGGCGGTAGAGGTTCCTTTTGAACAAGTTCCTGCGATTTCTCGTCATATAATTCGCGAATGTAGAAAATTAAATAGACCTGTGATAATGGCAACACAAATGCTGTCGTCTATGGTGCACAGCGAATTTCCAACACGCGCAGAAATTTCGGACGTTGCGAATGCGTCATATTTGCGCACAGATTCCACAATGACTTCGGAAGAAACAACGATTGGTGATAATCCTGTGAATGTTATTGAAACAATGGATAAAATATTGTCTTATGCAGATAAGGACGCGATTGAAAATCCTTTTGATTGGTCGCGCATAGATAATGTTCCTGAAAATGATTGGTCGCGTTCGGTTTCATCTATGGCATATTTAAACAAAGCTGTTGCGATTGTCGTTTTTGCGCGTGATACAGATATTGCAACCCAAATTTCTTGTCGCAGACCAGATATCCCAATTATCGCTGTGTGCGGGGACGAAACAACTGCCAGCCAATTGTGTTTGTTGCGTGGTGTTTTCCCAATTTGTGATGACTATTTGTTCGGTCAAAGAGATGCCTTTGGTGCTGTTCGTAAATTTGGCATAGGTTTTGGTAAACTGGTCATCGTTGATGACGATAAAATAAGTCTGCGAACGATAGATTAAAAAATCTTTTTTTGCTATTGACCCAGGAATAGTATTTTTACTATGATTCTTCATTATGAAGAGAGTTTTTGCATTTTTTATATCGTTATTTATTTTAAATTGCGCTTATGCGCAAGATTACAAGGCTGTTTTGGTCGCGGATATAGACAGCGGGCATGTTTTATACCAAGAAAATGCAAATCAATTAAATTACCCAGCATCGCTCACGAAAATAATGACTTTGTATTTAACTTTTGATGCGCTGGAACACGGTCGTCTTCACTTGGATGATTATTTAATAGTGTCGCAATATGCCACAGATGCCCAGCCTGTAAAACTAGGCTTAACCGCGGGCAGTAAAATCACGGTCGAAGATGCGATTAAAGCGGTTGCGGTGCATTCTGCAAATGATGTGGCACGCGTATTGGCTGAAAATTTAAAAGGTGGCAAAGAAGGCAGTTTCGCGGCCATGATGACCCGTGTTGCGAATGAAATAGGTTTGCAAAATACTAATTTTGAAAATTCTTCTGGTCTGCCAAATGACGACCATATGTCTACTGCGCGCGATATTGCTTTGTTGTCTATGGCGGTTTATAAGCATTTTCCACAATATTGGAAATATTTTGGTATAAAATCTTGGACTTATGACGGAAAAACTTATACAAATGGGAATCGTTTGTTGGCTTCGTATCCAGGTTGCGATGGTATGAAAACGGGCTTTACAAATAAATCCAAATATTCTTTGGTTGCGACTGCAAAAAGGGAAGGGCGGCATTTAATCGCTGTGGTTTTGGGTGCTGAAAACAAAGACATCCGTGCAAGCGTTGCGACAAGAATGTTAAACATAGGTTTTGGAAAAATTGGTATTGGTTCTGCAACTAATTATTCATCAGCGCAGACATACCACACTTCCACCCCAGCGAGTTCAAATCCAGTTGCCAAATACGCAACACCATCTCAAACAACAAATGTTGTGCAACATTCATCTGGTTCTGTCGGGGTTCAATGTGGCGCTTTTTCTGCGTATGAAACAGCGCAACGACAATTAAGCAAAGTTCAATCTGTGACAGGGCTTGCGCCTCAAATACAACAAAACGAAACGGGGCTTTATCGTGTTCGTATAAATGGATTAACAGAAAGCGCAGCGCAAAACGCGAAAAATACAGCCTATGCCAATGGTATAGATTGCTATGTTTTTCATTAAAGAAATAAAATGAATATAAAGATAGAAAAACTTATTAAACAATTTGCTAAATTGCCACGAGTTGGGACAAGGGCGGCTTCGCGTATAGTTATTGGTCTGTTGCAAGATAAAACAGGACGCGCATCTGCTTTGGCTGATGCTTTGTTGGACGCAGCAGAAACAATTCATCCTTGTTCAAATTGTGGTGTTTTAACAGACGGCGAAACTTGTGAATATTGTGCAGATATGTCGCGACAAAACGGGCAATTGTGCATAGTTCGTGATTTGTCGGATGTTTTGGTTTTGGAAAAATCTGGTGTTTTTCATGGGCGATATCATGTGCTGGGCGGAAATTTATCTGGGGTTGATGGGATTACACCTGATGATTTAAATATTGCTGGTATTGCAGAACGCATAGACAAAGAAAATATACGCGAAATAATATTTGCTTTGCCTAACACAGTCGAAGGTAAAACAACACAGCAATATATAATTTCGTCTATCGGGAACGAGCGGGTTGATTTTACAGAATTGGCGTCAGGCGTGCCACTTGGCGGGGATTTAGATTACATAGATGACGGGACATTAACATTGGCTTTTGGGGGGCGTAAAAAATTATGATAGATAAAATTGCAAATTTACCCCCAGTGTCTGAAATGATGCGCGAAAGCGGGTTGGAACCTAAAAAACAATTCGGGCAAAACTTTTTGTTTGATTTGAATTTAACTGGCAGAATTGCACGCAGTGTTCCAGAGATTGAAAAAAACATAGTTGTCGAAGTAGGCCCGGGTCCAGGCGGACTGACGCGTGCGCTTTTGATGGCTGGCGCAAAGAAAGTAATCGCAATTGAAAAAGATAAAACTACATCTCAAATTTTATCTCGCATAGTTGATGCATCTGGGGGGCGACTTGAAATAATTTATGGTGACGCATTAAAAACAGATATAGAAAATAAAACAAGTTATGCAGTTTGTTCTAATTTGCCTTATAATGTTGGCACAGAATTATTGATTAATTGGTTACATAAAATCGCGCGTGGTGAAAAGATAAAATCTTTGACATTGATGTTTCAAAAAGAAGTGGCTTTGCGCATAGTGGCAAAGGTTGGTGATTCACAATATGGTCGTTTATCTGTGTTGTCGAATTTAATCGCAGATACGAAAATTTTATTTGATGTTCCAAATACAGCATTTGTTCCGCGTCCAAAGGTTCAATCTGCAGTTGTTCAAATTATACCAAATAAAGATAAAATCAAAGCAATCAAAGATATTGCAAAATTGGAAAAATTAACTGCGAAATTATTTGGTCAAAGACGAAAAATGATACGTGGAATAATCAAAATAGATTGGGAAAAATACGGACTAGCAGGAACTGAACGAGCAGAAGAAATTACACCAGAAATATTTTTAAAAATAGCAAGCATTATGGATTCAAATCTGTTATAATACATAAAACAAAAAAAGGGAGAGGGAAAACATGTCAATCGCAACGCTTATATTTTTTGCACTAGCATTTGTATCAGTATTTTTTATGCGACTTTTTCGCATGGGAACATTACTTGCATTTTTGTTAACTGGTATATTGGCGGGTCAGCATGTGTTTGGCTTGTTTGAATTGTCGGGGACATGGAATTTTTTGGGCGAACTCGGCATTATGTTCTTGTGGTTTAATATAGGTTTGCAAATCAATATGAAAAGATTGTGGCAGTTGCGCCGCACTATATTTGGGCTTGGCGCATCCCAGGTTTTAATGGTGGCAGTAATGCTGTTTCCAATGTTGGTCGGGCTTGCTCATTGGACTTTGATTGGAACAATAATGATTTCTTTGATTCTCGCCATGTCGAGTACTTCTGAAGATTTGCAAATATTAATAGATAGAAATCAGTTGCAAACAAATATGGGACGTCAAACTTTTTCGATTTTATTATTCCAAGATTTATTATCGATTCCTCTGCTTGCTATGTTGCCGGTAATGACTGGAAAATCTATAAATTTGGGTGCTTCGATAATTGATATTTTCGTAATGTCTTTGGGGTTAATTTTGGGCGTTCTTATTGTTGCAAAATTCGTTATTAATCCATTGATGCATGTCGTAGCAAAAATAAAATCTCAGGAAGCATTGGTTTTATCCATAATGGTAAATATCGCAGTGTGGGCTGTGGTGTTGAGCATAATGGGCTTGCCACCAGCATTGGGTGCGTTTTTGGCTGGTATGTTAATGTCAGAAACAGTCTATAGACACCAAGTGACAGCCGCCATAGAACCATACGCGACATTGTTTTTATCGTTCTTTTTCATAGTATTGGGTATGGGAATAAATTTACCATTTTTGATGGATCATTGGGATCTGGTTTTGGTCGGGGTCATAGGCCTGGTCTTGATAAAATTCTTGGCATTGTTCATGGTTGCACGCGTTCGCCATGTTCATGGACGCGAAGCGGCTTTGATGTCATTAATTTTGGCCCAGGGTGGTGAATTTGGTCTGTTGATTTTACAGACTATGAAAACGAACGGAATAAACGCTATTCCACTTGAACACCAAGAAATTTTAACTGCGATTATCATAGTGTCTATTATGTCTACGCCAATATTATTGGTAATTTACGACAGATTGTTAAAAACAGGAATGTTCTTTGGTGGAAAGAAGACCAAGAATTTATCAGAACGCATACGCGAAGAAGTTCCAACTGTTGTAATCTGCGGTTTTGGTCGTATGGGGCAAATTGTTGCCCAAATGTTAAGCGCAGAACATATCTCTTATGTCGCCATTGATGGTAACGTAGACGAAGTAATTTTGGCGCGCGAAGCGGGTTACAATGTGATTTACGGCGATTCTAAAAAGGCATCAATTTTACAAGCGGCGGGTCTTAAGCCTCGTAAAACGCGTGCAGTGGTTATATCTTTGAATGACGAAGTAGTTGCTCGCGAAATCGTTCATACTTTGAATACGATTGCGCCACATGTAAAAATATTTGCTCGTGCGCACAGTTTAAAATCTTCCAAAGAGTTGTTAAGCATGGGTGTTAAATCAGCAACGCCAGAAATCATAGAATCTTCATTTATATTGGGGGGCGAAGTTCTTTCTAACATAGGACTTTCGAAAAACAAGATAAATGAATTGACTGAATATTTGCGTACAGATGGATATGAAAACGTTGGCAAACCAATCAGTACAAAATGATACAAAAATTACCGCCACAATCGTGGCGGTTTTTTTTAATATTCTTGGGTTGCCAGCTGTTGTTTTGCCCATTCTGGCATTTTGTTCATATTGGTGTTGGCTTTTAATTTTTCTAGACCTTTCATAACCTTGTTTGCCATCTTAATTTTTTCTGCTTTTTCTTCTTCGGGTGACATTATACGATTTTTTGTGCGCAATTTCATATCTGAAACAACATTATCCCAATTTGACTGCAAGGTATTACTTAAAAAACGTTCGCCATTTGAAAGAGGGACACCAAAGTCAGTATCTTTGACCGAAAATTCTTTTTCTATTATGTTCTTGATATAATAAGTTGGTGCCAAAACCATACCTTGAAAAGGAACATATATAGCACCAACACCGTTGTTTCCGCTGGTTACAGCGGCTCTTATGTGGCCATTAGAATCTACTGAACCACGTACGTTTTCTATACCTAGTGTAAGTTCAGAACCTTTGATTCCGTTTTCAAAAGGATAATATACCCCTTGTCTTTCTGGTATAAAAATAAAATCTTTATTCTCTTTGAATCCAAATTCTTCCAGAATATTTTTTATACCGTTTTGACGAATAATTTCACCATCAAGTATTTCGTTTTTTGTCATTGCCGGTATCGCCATATGTATCTCCTTTGTTAAATTATTTTTTACATGAAAAACTATATCAAAAACCATCGTTTAAATCAAACTATTTTTCCTATAAAAGCGGAACGAAAAAAACCTGGAAATCTGGGATTTTTTGTTTTTTGATTTTGTTTTTTGCGAATACGTCACAAACGGTCCTGTAAATTAGACTATTCGCAGTATAAATAAGATTATTTTTGCCATATTCCATTTGATTTTATAATCTGTAATTGCTATATTTCACAAAAGTGAGGTTATTTGATGAAAACATTCTTGAAATATATAGCAATTATATTATTGGTTTTTGCGGCAGATTTCTTTTCAAAAAAATACTTGCTGGATTTATTGGCAAACAAATATGGCGATATGATTTTTGACCCTAATGTAATTTGTGCAAAATGTAATATTAATGGGGTTATTGCATCTTGGCGCGATATTATCGGTGGCGATTATGGGTTATCTAATTTGTTTAATATACATTTTATCTGGAATCGCGGCGTTTCTTTTTCTGCGTTTAATGAATTGGCACCAATGATATTAAGTGTTTTGACCGCCCTGATAATTTTATGGTTGCTTTATTATTTATTCAAAAAATCGTATACATACGAAAGATTGCCAATCGCAATGATAGTTGGGGGCGCACTGGGCAATTTATTAGACAGAATTCGTTTTGGCGCAGTGGCAGATTTTATACAATGGCATATTGGGGGACTTTGGACTTTTCCGGCAATATTTAATGTTGGTGACATGTTCATAACTTTTGGTGTCTGCTTGTATTTAATAAATTTATTTATAAACAGAAGAAAATGTATTCGTAATTTACAAAATTAAGGAAAGAAAAAATGGTACAATATTTGGATAATAATTCTGGGTTTGCTCAATGGGCGAGTATGCAAAATCAAAAAAAGCCAGAAAAGAAATTCAGTTTCTTTAAATGGGCTTTGATATTCCTGTTGGCTTGGTGGGTGATGGGACTGTGGATGAAACCCCAAAATACAGAGATTGCAAATACTGCGCCTGTGACAGTCGAACAATCGAGCGAGACCAAACAAACTGTTGCCAAGGATGAGATTGACTTTGAAATCCAAGGATTGCGCATATCTAATATCGCATTAAAAAATCACAAAAAAGACGCAACAAGTAATGAAAATGTTTCTTTGTTAAACGCAGAAAACAATTTTATAGAAATCGGTTTTGTATCAACTGATACTGTGGTGCCAAATATAAATACTGCTTGGAAAAACTCAGAAGATTTAATGTCTTGGAATAACGGCAAACAAATTAATTTTTCGCGCAAAGTATCCGTAGAAGGTTACACAATCACAATCACAGACACAATTCAAAACAATTCTGCCACAGAAATTAATGTTGCGCCATACATTCAAATTGTAAAAAGCACAAACGAAAAAATGTCTGGTGTAGTTGAAACAGGTGGCGTGGTTTATGCTAATTCAAAACTCGATTACACACATTGGAATACATTAAATAAAAAATCTGTGGCATATTCTACGGTGCGCGGTTCTCTGGGGTTTGCAGAACAATATTGGGAAACGATTGCATCTATTGATTCAAACGACCAAACAATCAGTTTGAAAAAAAGCGGAGATTTGTATTTTGCGCAAACTAATGTCGCGCCAATCAAAGTCGCACCAAAGACATCAATTGATGTAAACACATATTTATTCACAGGTCCGCGTATGGCAAATCTTTTAAACGCTGCAGCAGGTAAAATCCCGGGCATCGCAGAAACAATGGATTATGGTTGGTTCTGGTTTTTTGCTCAGCCTATGTTATGGATGATAAATTGGCTGTTTGCATTGGTGGGAAATTACGGTGTTGCGATTATTTTGATGACTTTGATTTTGAGAATATTGATATGGCCATTGACGCGTAAATCTTATGTGTCAATGATGATGATGCAAAAGATGCAGCCAGAATTACAGCGCGTCCAAAAATTATACGCTAATGACAAAGCGCGTCTGCAAATGGAAATGATGAAGGTTTATCAAACACATAAAACTTCGCCAATGTCTGGGTGTTTACCAATGTTGATTCAAATACCTATTTTCTTTGCTTTGTATAAAGCGTTGTTAATATCTGTTCCTATGCGCAGCGCACACTTTTTGTGGATATCAGATTTGGCTGCTATGGACCCATATTTTATTCTGCCGATTTTGATGGGCGCTACAATGTGGTTACAGCAATATTTACAATCGCCAAAAATAAAATCTGGGACAAATGATATTACTGCATCTACGCAACGCGTTATGAAATGGATGCCTATTTTGTTTACAGTGATGTTTGCTTGGATGCCAGCAGGATTAGTTCTTTATTGGACAATGTCTAATCTGTTCGGTATATTGCAAATGTATATTATTAAAAAGACATCAAAATAAAAAATGCCCATCTGGGCATTTTTTATTGTAAATATCGAAATAGGGCGTCTGGGGTTTGTATTTTCATATTGCGTATGCGACATACGCGTTTTGTAAAATTCACACATGTAATGGCACGAATTTTTAAAATATCTTTGTCTGTTATGCTTGGTTTATATTGTATAAAAGTCCAACCAAATAATTTTAATTTTTCAAGGTCTTGTTTTCGTATCGTTATGGCTACTATTTTTTTATAGTTTACAAATTGATAGATTATGACTTTGTTGCGCATTATTTTTATTGGTGCGCAGTGTTTATATTTGTGGCAAACAATTTGTGCAATAGTTTTATGAGTTTTTGTTGAAAATCCAATGTATATAGTCATAACAAAATCCTGTGGTTTAAACCGTTCCCCCTCCTGTGGACTTAATCTGCTAACCAGCCTTTCTCGTGCGCATACACAGTTAAAACATCCATCGCAGATTTCCAAAGTGCAGCAGATTTATTTTCTGCGTAAATATATTGATGAGGTGCTCTTCTTTTATCACCAAATTTTTTCATAACGCATAATTGTTCGTTTGATAACTTTCCGCATAAATATAGTTTTGTTATCAATGTTTCTACATCCAAAAGTTCGCATGGTCTGCGTACAGAAGAACACGAACGTTTAAAATGGTCTTGAACAGATTTTGAATATATAAACCAAAACCAAAGTTGTTCTGCATTTTGAAATTTTTCACACAATTGTGATTCAGAATTTTTTAAAGTATTTTTTAACATATTTTTTCTCCTTTGTTTGTTTATACTTATTGAGTGCTTTCATATTTAAAGACACAACCAAAAGTAAAATAAAAATTGAATCGTGTAAAATGATACAACTGTAAATAGAAAGTCGAATCGAAAAACCGATTCGAAACGCGTTTTTTATAAACTCTATCGAATCGGTTCTTTTGTGTAATTTTGTAAAAAAATGGTCCGCCAAAGCGGACTATTTTTTATTATTCCATCGTTAATGGCGGGAAACAATCGCCACCTGTATCTGGGCAACAATTCCAACCATCTTCGCCCATATCTGTAAATGTTTCCCCTGTGCAGCATCCGTTTTCGTCAGGCGCTTTGCCATCATCACAAGTTAAAACTTCTTCCTGGGCAGATTTTACAGTCTGAGAGAACGGATTTAAAAGATTATCTTCATCATCATATTGTAATCCCAAAACTTCGGTATTATATTCTTTTTCTTTTTCTTTGTCAGAGAAGTTAGTTGTCCATCCATCTTCTTGATTCCAACTTACACCGTATTCATCTCTTTTTTCTTGGGCTTGCGCTTGGACTTGTTTATTATACGCCGCCTGTTTAGCATTATTAATTGCCTGATAATTTTGTGATTCGCAATATGCCAAAACTGTTCTGTAATCATAGCCAGATTCATCCCAATTATCACCAACGGTTACCTTTTGCTTTTTCTCGTCATAATTACAGTATTGGGTCAAATTAAACGAACGAATTTGTCCAATCCAAGACGGATCATCTTTGCCAACAAATTGTACTTTCTTTAATTCAGACCATTTACGGCGCGGGTTTTGTCCATAATCTATGACAGAACACTTTTTACCAGCAGCATCCTTACAGGACACAATTAAATCTACTGGTGAAAACACATTTATACGAGTTCCAGCAGCAATGGAAAACGGCGGAACAGTATTATCAATAGAATCAACCAATAATTTTTGTGTTATTTTATTCCAAGTATTAATAATATCTTGTTTTGCCATTTCTGATGAACGAATCGTGCCAGATTGAACAATTGTATTATTGTCTAAATCTATTTGATTTATGACCGTGTCAGTAATAGGTGCAATCATATTAACAGCCGCAGGTACCAACGAAGTCAATATAGGCATAACCATTTGTTCTACATAATCTGTGCTGCCGTGGCCAGGAACCCCCATACGTCCTTGGGCGTCAGCAGAATAAGGGTCTTGGTCGGAATCACTGAAATTAAATTCTATGCCGTCTGGACGGATGAATTGGTACCATTTGATATTCATACGACCAAATGCTTGATATGGGCCTGGCAAATCACCGCTTAAATACCCCATCAACAAAGTTCCCGTAGGTAATATTATCGTGCGACCATCGTCTGAATAAACATTTCTATCCACAGTTGCGCGTACAGGAACGCTATAGTTTTTTTCATCGTTACAATTTTGACCTGCTTTGTTGCAACCATAAACACTGGGGTCTGCGCGGACTTCGGATACTATGGTTGCAGGAATCGGTTTAAATTGACGCAATATAAACGTTCTGTCGTATGGACGAGAGGATGTAACAGATTCAGTATCATCCGCAGAACCCTTGAGTGTCGCTTCGTCTTCTTGTGATGTAGCAGTCTTATCAAATGTTTTTACCTCTCTGCCACTGGTGCTCCATTCTGCGTTTCCATCGAATTGGCCGTTTTTTGCAATGGCTGCATTACCTATTTTTGGTGCAGATAATTTCGGCAAAGAAAAGTTTCTATCGCGAATTTTTCTAAAACCAATGTGGTCAGAGTCTGTTCCAATCTTAGACCCATCAGTCAAAGATAATATCACGCCTGTTTCTGGATTATATTTTCCAGTTGGATTAGAACATTCTTTGTCTGAAAACGGATAAAAATAATTTGCACCATGTTCAGGTTTTATCCAACCAATTTGATTTCCCGAAACATCGTATCCTGGGATTGCAAATTCAGAACATTTTTTTGGTGGAACCAAAGGTTGCACTGGTTTTGGTGTTTCTTCTATGAAAGGATTAGGAATCGCAATTTGTGTCAATTCTTCTGTTGCGTCCATATCTTCATCTGCAAAAACATCTTCTTCTACTTCTTCAATTGGTTCTGGTTCTGGCAATGGCTCTGGTTCAACAACCTTCACAGGTTCGATTTTTTCTTCGAAAGCACTGTACAGAACAGGTATCTCTTCTGTTTTTACTTCTGCGTCACGGTCTTTTGTATGCCATCTAAGGAGTATTTTTGTTTTTGTCTTATCTTGGGCAGCCAAAGGCTTATAAACAATTTTTACATTGCAAGCGCTATCAACAATTGCCTCTGTGCAATCATTAGGCAAAGAAAAACCTTTGTCTTCCATTTCAACATTTTCTATGACAATAGGCGTGTCAACGGAAATAGTGACAATTTCGCTTTTTGATTCGCCAACTTTGACATCATATAATTTAACCTGCTCAGGATCTATTTCAAAAGATACTGGTTGATTAACAACGGTGACTTCTTCGCTGGTTTTGCTTTTGTTTGTTAACAACAAAGTTAACAATATAATCACAACCAAAAACGCGACACCCATCAGCAACCACTGAATGTGCTTAGGCGTATTAGCGCGAAAATCTACAAATTGTTGTTTTATGTTTTTCATGTTTTATTATTGTATTCTTACCACGTGACAACTTGCGCCACTGAACTTTAATAATTGGTCGCATAATTGTTGTGCAGTATCTATGTCAGCAAGTGGTCCAATGCGCAAACGATATAAACGCGCTGTTGCGGAACCAGAGCCAAGTTCACCAACACCTTGTTCGTCTACTGCGAAAAATACGCTGTTTTGATACGGAGTCAAAATGCCAACGCCATCATCACCACTGAACTTTGCCAACAAATCTGTCCAGTAATCATTCAATTTTTTGATAGATGTGTCAGATTGCAATTCCACAGCCACCCCAGATTGATTGCTGGTAATCAAAGGAATATTTGTTTGCGGTAAATAAGAACCTGCGGTTGAACGCGTGGCAGAAACCATGTTTGTGCCACCTGACACAGGTGCCGTTGCATACATCGTATTGTTAGGTTGATTGTAAACCATTGTTGGTGTAGCCGTATAATCATTGATATTAGCATTAATCGCATATTGTTCATCATTATAAGCAATCGCATTCAAAGATTGATTCGCCATCATAGATTGTGCAACATTAGCCTCTGCCAATGCCATAACGGACGCAGTATCAGCAATCAAGAAAGGTTTTTCACGTTTTTTGATACATACAATTCTTTGTCCGCTGCGCAGAACCATATCACCCACAGCCTCTACAATCAATAAACGTCCATCTTCGCCATCAGTACGGAAACCAACCGGACTTTCGCCACCTTCGACCAACAGAGAAACCACAGGTCTTTGTGTCATAGAAATAACCTTGTCCCCGAAATCAATATAAGTAAAGATTCTATCGCGCCATACGCGTTCTGGTGCAATTACATAATCGTCTGGATTTGGAACAAATATATCCAAATCGAAACGGAATTCCGCAGGATCGATTTTCATCGTCTTTATCCAGCCATAATCTTCGCCATCAACACCAACGGTCGATGCCTTAGGAGCAGAAGTTTTAAACACAGACCCCATTGTTCCCGCTGCCGGGGTTGTATTCATTGCCTGTATAGTTTGACCGTTGTCAGCAGTAATATCAACCTGGGAATAAGTAATCTCGTTTGAATTGATTGGATACGCGCGCAAATAGAATATGTATTTGTTTCCAGATTGACCTGTAATAATCATATTTGTATCGTTTCCCTGATTGCTGTCTGCTGGGGTAATATACATAGACTGATCGCCAGGTTTTCCATCAAAACTGAATAAACCATTATTTCCCATTACAACATCAGCAATCTTTTCACCATTTGGCAAAGTCACCAAAGTTGCCATATCAGCGCGCATTTTTATAGGTAACACTGTCCCAGTAGACCAAGTAAGATTTGCATATCCTGGTTTTGTAGACCCGCTTGTCATATTTGCATTTGGATTATCCCATGCAGCCTGATATCCAGCAAAAGTTGGACCGGTGCAACAAATGATTGCAAGTAATGAAATATTTAATTTGCATATATTCATAAGTTTCATTTTTTATAATCCTTACCTTTCAAATCTTTTTACCAAGACTTTACATCTGAATTTAATGGGTCGCCATTTGCACTTAACACCTTGTATTCAGTAACCTGGATTCCCAAAGGATTTACATTCAGTTTTTCCAGGTTTGTTAAGACTTCTGACGCATTTTTATTCAAATCAGATTGTACCTTTATTTGTATCTTATAATTTTTTTGCGTGGTCTGTCCACCAATATTTTCACAAATCCATGTAAAATTAACAGTGTATTCATTATTGTTCGCAGAATAATTTTTCGTTCTTATAATCGCCCGGTCGCGACTATTAGTTGAAAAGTTCACAGTGCACGAAATAATCGTTGGTTGTTCGTCAAAATTATAACTTTGGTACAAGGCTGTTTTTGACAGCGCATTAAATACCTTAGCACTTGACCATGGTTTAACCACTTTTGCCCAATTATTGCGGGTCAAGGTCGTGTTTGTATATAGTGTATTTCTCGCAATAACATATTCGCGAATAAAGCCTTCCTGGTAATTTTCAATTGCTTTTTTATCGTCTGCGTCCAAAGACAAAGGTTCAATAACGACATTCGTAGAACGAGTTGGTGTGAACAAAAAGAACACTTCGGGTCTTTCCAAAGGAATCATTTTGAACAAAGTAATCAGCAATGCTGCCAGCACAACAGCAGATGTGGCCAACACAAAAGCCAACACACGAGACATTAAAACTGGCGGTTCTACTATCTTTGCCACATAAACTCCTACATTATATAAAACGATTGTAGACAATTTTTTTTATACAGTGCAAGTAAAAAAATTACAAAAACATAAAACTTGAATAAATACATCAAAAAAAGTATAAATATGGGTGCTTTTTTGCTTGCGATAAATTTTTTAAAACATTATAATATTTCCGCTTGATTTTTAATATAGGTGTGCTATGCTTTCACCGATTATCGATATGAAACGGCAAAAAAGTGCCGTGGTGTATTATGGAGGTCGGTGCATAAAAAGTTGTAAAAGGGGCTTAGTTCAACGGTAGAATATCGGTCTCCAAAACCGCGGATGAGGGTTCGATTCCTTCAGCCCCTGCCAAAAGAAAACATATTGATAACACACGGTAAACTGGGAAAATATATGAAAAAAGTAATAGATTTTATCAAATCAGTACGCAGCGAATGGTTTAAAATTGTTTGGCCAAATCGCGAAACTGTCGTTCATACTACTATAATGATATTGGTGTTTTCGGGTCTTGCCGCGTTGTTCTTTTTTATCATAGATAGCATTTTGAATGCTTTGGTGAACTGGATTTTCTAAGAATAATAAGGGGATGGGCATGGAAGAAAAAATGCAATGGTATGTCGTTAATGTTCACACTTCTTGCGAAGACAAGGTCGCTCGTGAATTGCGCGAACAAATTGACAAACGTAAATTGAACGCTTATTTTGGTGAAATATTGGTTCCAACTCGCGAAGTATCCGAAGTCAAAGCAGGCAAACGCGTAAAAACAGAAAAGAAATTTTTCCCAGGATATATTGTTGTTCAAATGGTTATGAACAATGAAACATTTTCTTTGGTTAAATTGATGCCCCAGGTTGTAATGTTTTTGGGACAAAAAGTTAAAAACCAATCTAAACCTATTCCTATCAGCGAAGCAGAGGCTCGCCGCTTGTTGAAACAAGTCGAAGAAGGTTCTGTTATCACTGAAGACACTGTCTACGAAGAAGGTCAAGAAGTTCATGTTATCGATGGACCTTTTGCGAACTTTAATGGTATCGCATCTAATGTTGATAATGTAAAACAAAAAATGACAGTGACGATTTTGGTATTTGGTCGTGAAACTAGTGTTGAACTAGATTTTGCCCAGGTAGAAAAGATTTAACCCTTTGGGTTGAATAACAACGTGGTAGATGCGCCACATCGCACCACAACACTAACAAATAAAAATGGAGTGAAAAAATGGCAAAAAAAGAACTTAAAGGGATTGTTAAATTAGTAGTCCCTGCAAAACAAGCAAATCCTGCGCCTCCAATTGGACCAGCGTTGGGTGCTGCGGGTGTTAATATCGCAGAATTCTGCAAACAGTTTAATGACAAAACAGCAGATAAAGAACCAGGAATGCCAATTCCTTGCATAATCACTGTTTATACAGATCGCAGTTTCGAATTCATTATGAAATTGCCTCCTGTGTCATATTATATTAAGAAAGCCTTGAAATTGAAAACTGGTTCTCATAAACCAGGTCGTGATTTCGTTGGCACAATTTCCAAAGCACAAATTGAAGAAATTGCAAAAAATAAAATGCCTGACTTGAATTGCTCTACAATTGAATCAGCGATGAATATCGTTGCAGGTCAATGCCGTTCTATGGGCGTAAAGGTGGAGGAATAAGTCATGAAAGTTACAAAAAGAAAACAAACTTGGGCTTCTTTGGATACAAAGAAAGTTTACCCTTTGAATGAAGCAATTGAAACTTTGCGTGGCTTTGGTTCTTCTAAATTTGATGAAAGTTTGGAAATCGCAGTTAGACTTGGTATCGATGTAGCGAAGGCTGATCAAAACATTCGTGGAATGTTGTCTTTGCCAAACGGCACAGGTAAAAAGGTTCGTGTTGCAGTGTTTACTGTTAACTCTCAAGACGAAGCCAAAAAAGCCGGTGCAGATGTTGTTGGTGGCGAAGAATTAATCGACAAAGTTGCAAACGGATTTTTGGATTTTGACAGGGTCATCGCGACACCAGATATGATGCCAAAAATGTCAAAAGTTGCGCGTATTTTGGGACCAAAAGGCTTAATGCCTAACCCAAAATTGGGCACAGTTACAAACAATGTAGCAGATGCAATTGCCAGTGCAAAAGCAGGACAAATTGAATACCGTGCTGAAAAGAAAGGTATTATTCATGCTGGTATTGGTAAAATGTCTTTTGCCACAGATAAATTGGTCGAAAATGCAAACGCATTAATCGAACAGTTGAAAAAGGTTAAACCTGCATCAGCCAAGGGTCAATATATCTTGGGGTGCAGTGTTGCTACAACTCAAGGCCCAGGTCTTAAAGTTGAAGTAAAATAATTTATGGTGGGACTTCCCACCATAAAAACAGATTTCTGTCCAAGACTGATGGTGTGAAATAAAATCACTTAATTCCCATCATAGACAAAGAAAAATTCTTTGGGGCAGGAACATCAAGCCCCACCGGTGGAAAAACCACAGATGGAAAGATTAACAAAAAAGCTTAAAAGGATATAGAAAATGAGACGCGAAGAAAAATCAGATTTGATTTCAGCGTTGCAGTCGTCCTTGAAAGAAGCAGACGGTGTTTTCGTTATTGAAAACCATGGTTTAACAGTAAAAGAAATGGAAACTTTGCGTAATGAATTGCGTCCACTGGTTTCTGTTTTCAAAGTTGTTAAAAACCGTTTGATGAAATTGGCGTTGAAAGACACTAATTTCGAAGCTGTATCTGATTTGATGAAACATCCAACAGCAGTTGCAGTTGCAACAGACGCTTTGGCTGTGACAAAAGTCTTGGCAAAATTTGCTGACGAACATCAAAAACTGACAATTGTCGGTGGTAAAATGGATGCAGAACTTCTGGATGTGAACGGCATTGTGCAATTATCCAAGCTTCCATCTTTGACGGAAATTCGTGGAACTATCGCACGTATATTGATAGAACCAGCATCGCGTTTGGCGCGTGTTTCCGCAGAATATGGAAAAAAACAAGATTAATAAAAACTCACGAAGGAGTATTAAAATGGCAGATATTCAAAAAATCGTTGAAGAATTGTCAAAATTGACTGTTCAAGAAGCAGTCGAATTGTCCAAAGCATTAGAAGAAACATGGGGCGTAAGCG
>JAGCOU010000015.1 GCA_017642565.1 Alphaproteobacteria bacterium
GCATCTATTAATGCGAAGGGTGGTGGAGCTGATGAGATTCGAACTCACGACCTCTGCATTGCGAACGCAGCGCTCTACCAACTGAGCTACAACCCCAAAAACTCTTGCTCAAACATATGGTGGGCATAAGAAGACTCGAACTTCCAAGGTATCGCTACCACTAGTACCTGAAACTAGCGCGTCTACCAATTCCGCCATATGCCCGTTCGAAGCACGACAAATAATAAACTATATCAACTCGTTTTGCAACAAGAAAAAATCGAATTTTATGAAAAAATTATGTAAAATTCTTGTGATTTTGCTTGCTCTGCATTTTATAAATTTGCTAAAATTACACAAGAGATGAAGAAAATTCTAACTTTTGTGCTATCAAGTATAATCTGCATATTCAGTGCGGACGCTGCTGTGCGTGGCGAAAAAACTGTGGTTCGCAACAAATCTGCCCAGGGCGCAACAGCCATGCGTGCAACGCGATCTGTAACTTCGCGCACACCGGTAAAAACTGTTGTGGCTGCCCGCACAACAAAACCTGTATCAGTATTAATTCCTAGAACAGCCAACAAAACTGTGGCAACAAGAACATCTGCGCGTTCAGCAACAAAACAAAACCGCGCAGTATCAGCACGCGCTGCAACAACTGACGAAGAAAAACCCGCGGCAACAGAAACTCGTACAGGTGCAGAATATGAACAATGTAAAACTGCTTTCTTTAATTGTATGGATCAATTTTGTCAATTGAAAAATGATAATTTCAGGAGATGCTCTTGCAGCGAACGCGTGTTTGATTTCCAAGATGTTTCAGAAAACTATCAAACAGTCAGCACTAAATTGAGCGAATTTAACGAAAATCTCGATGTAGTTGGTATGACCAAAGAACAAGCCACCGCTATAAAAACCGCATCCGCAGGCGAAGACGCCCTGACCGAAGATAAATCGGCTTCAAAACAACTATTGCAGGCAATTATGAATTCTATCAAAGGCGAAGACTCAACGGTCGGTGGCAAATACAGAGATTTAAACAGCATAGACCTTTCTTCTGATTTTACCAATGCCTTTAACATAGATGATTCAGCACAACTTATCGCGTCCTATAATGGCACAACTTTGTACAAAGCCGTCTACCCAAAATGCCGTAATGCTGTCAAAGACGATTGTAATTCTGCTTCGTTGCAACGCGCAATTAATGCATATTTAATGGCCATAGAACAAGATTGCAACACCGTAGAAGCCGCCCTTAAAAAACAGCAAAAAACATTAAAAGCAGCAACTCACGAAAGCAGTGCCATGCTCGATTTAGCGCGCGTTGAAAATCGCCAAAAACACAATTCCGCGGATGTTGCGACATGTTTAACCAATGTAGAAACCGCAATCCAAAACGAAGAGGTCTGCGGTGCAAATTATCATAAATGTCTTGATTATGGTCAATTTATCGATGTTGATACAGGCGCTCCTTTGACTGGGGTTTCTAAATTTTATGAGCTAGGAAATTTATTAACATTTAAAACCGGTTCGGAATTAAAAGATCAACAATTGTCCAAAATTCAAAACAACAAAGCCTTTGTTCAGTTCTTTGAGAACAAAACAAAAAAATTCGCCAAAGAATCTTTGGACAAATGCACAGAAGACGCCGATTTTGTATGGCAACAATATCTCGATAGGGCGTTAATAGACATCTATTATGCCCAACAGTCTAAGGTAAAAACCATAAAACAAAGTTGTCTTGATTTGGTTGCAAGTTGCTATGACAACCAAAACACAGCCATAGCGACCGCTATCGCAAACCTAACCGGAGACACAACAGTATTATTGAAACCGACAACAATATCTTTGACCACAGAACTGTGCAAAAACTACATAGATTCTTGTAACGGCATGTTTGACAATGACATAATTGCCCAATATGTTGAAAACAAAGAAACCACAGATTCTTTGAATGCTTGTCGTGCAATCGCAGAACAATGTTTTGAGAGCTTTGGTGGCACTGCCTATAACAATCTTTATTATACACAAAGCGGACTATTTAGATTGGGGCAAGCCATGGATTGGTTCAGCCTTTATGAATATTCAACAGATTCCACTGAACCGACTATACTATCACCGTGCGCCCAACAAGTTGCTAATACAAAAGGATGTGAAGACAAAGTGGAAAAAGTATTTGGCGGATTTGATAAATACACAGATACTACAAACAACAACTATGCGTACATATTTGATACAGACAATCGTACCATAGCAACAAACTTGACAGATATGACGCGCAAAATTCGCCCAACAGGTGTTGCCACAGAAGTATATTATAAAATTATCGACAATTTGAAAAACCATTGTGCTGGTCTTGGTGGCTATTTTGTAGAATACAAATACGCCACAGTTTATGGCTATAAACCAAACGATTTTTGCAAAATAGACTCAAACAATGCAACGAGTGCTTTTTACATAAGCCCATCCGTTAATCATCAGCAAAGTTTGGTTTATTGGTACCACTTCATAGAAGAAGAAAACATGTGTCCATCCAATTATGCTTACGACGTAGATGTCCAATCTTGGGGTATATGTTCTTGCTGGGAAAACGGCGGATACAGAAGTAAAAACGGCACGTTATCTACATGCAGACCTATAATACCATCAATATCTGGACAAAATGACCCATTATGTTCTGATGAACTTTTGTGCTCTCCAACGAACACTTCAACCGAATACTTATGCGAAAACACAAGAGCAATAAGCGATGAGCATCAGTACTGGTGCCAACAATCTGTATTCTCATCCAACGGACAACTTTGCCCAACAACACAATTAATCACAGACGGGGACGCCGCATACTGTGCAGACGGAAACAACCAAATAATTGATGTCGTCAAATATAATGTGTACAAACGTCTTTTGACAGACCAATAAAATCTATTATATTATTTTTATTTAGAATTTAAAATATCATCAGCGATTATTTTTGCTGAGTTTTTCTGGGATATTTTCCATTTAGTATCTGCAGACTTTAATTCTTTAATCATCGTTTTTCTGTTGGTGTCCAAAGTCAGTTTTTTTACCCAATCTGTAATTTCTTTTGGGTTTGCAGCACCGCCCAATAATTCAGGATATATAGTTTTATTCATTAAAATGTTTACTAACGAGACCCATTTTATTTTTATCAAAATATGAGCCAACAAACAAGTTAACGGATTCATTTTATAAACCACTATTGCTGGTATGTGCATCACAGCCAATTCCGCAGATACAGTTCCACTAGCAACAACAGCGATAAAAGTCTTTGAATACACATCATATCTTTCATCTGCAGCAACCAATTGTGGTTTGACTTCCCATTTGCTCACTTCGTTTTTAATAAAAGATTCTGTAGTTTCCACGGTTGGTATCACAAACTTGTAATTTTGATATCCATCTTTAACCAACTGTTCCACAGTTTTATGAAAAACCGGTAATAATTTTTTTACTTCGCTCATTCGACTGCCGGGAACCAAAGTTATAATTTTTTCTTTGTTATTAACAACTTTATATTTATCGAGCCCATCAGCAATAGGGTGTCCCACAGCCACTGTTTTTAATCCATATTTTTCAAAATACGGTTTTTCAAATTCAAAAAAAGCATACAGTTTATCAAAGATTTTAGCATATTTACCGGCACGCTTTGCACCCCAAGCCCAAACTTGTGGCGCAACCACATGATAAAACTTCATCGTCTTAGCCTGAGAATGCTTTTTTACAGCCTTGATAACAGACTTAGCAAATCCAGGTGAATCTATGGTTAAAACAATATCGGGTTTTTCTTTTATTATAGCAGCAACAGTTTGCTTTATGCGCAAAGATAAAGTTTTTGCATGTCCCAAAACTTCAAACACTCCCATCACAGACAAATCAGACATTGGGAATAATGATTTTAAACCAGCCGCAATCATATTTTGCCCGCCAACACCAACAAATTCGGTATTTTCAGGCATTTCGCGCATTATTTTTCCACCTAAAACATCACCTGAAACTTCGCCAGCAATAATAAAAATCTTTTTATTAGTGGTTGTCATTTTTGGCTGTTCCAATTCCGCGTTTTGAACGATTTTCTATGAAATCAATGGCATCCATAGCATACTTGTTATTTTTAACATCTTTGCGAACTTTGTTTATTCTGTCCGAAACAGTGCCTTCTGTATCGCCAAACACAGCCGAATACACAGTGTGTATCGCATGCAAATCTTCGTTTGTAAAGCCGTGACGCATCAAACCAACACGATTAATTGTACGATAAACAGCACGCGCACCATCATAAATAGCATAAGGCAAAACATCGTTACCGACACCACTCATGCCACCAATAAATGCGTTGCGTCCAATACGAGCAAACTGTAACACCATAACCCCGCCAGACAAGATAGCAAAATCTTCAACTTCTACATGACCAGCAACCTGAACCAAATTGGACATAACTACGCTGTTGCCAATTTTACAATCGTGCCCGACATGTGCATTAACCATAATCTGGCAATCATCACCAATTTCGGTCCCATCAGACGCAGGTGTCCCTGAATGAATTGTTACATATTCACGAATTTTGCAACGTTTTCCTATGCGTAAACCCGTCATAGTTGCTTCGTCTTGCCATTTTAAATCCTGGCTCATTACGCCCAAAACAGCAAAAGGGTATACAATAGAATCATCACCAATCGAAGTCTTTCCATCAATCACTACGTTGGACACCAATTCCACACGGTCGCCCAAAACGACATTAGAACCAACTATACAAAAAGGTCCTATTTTACAATCGTTTCCAATAACTGCACCTGGTTTAATTATCGCACTTGGATGAATAATAGTTGCCATTTTTAATCCGTTTTTTAATGTTTTCTAGGAAGATAATACATTAAAACAACGAAACATGGTATTCAATAAATATAACGAATTATAACAATTCTGTAAAATCTTTATAGCGAAGTTTTTCTGGCACTGAAAACAGATAGGCCGTTCCCAACAAACTTATAACAGGGCAAATGATAATTATGCCAAAAGTTATCAACATCAAAGCCCAAGATTGTTTAAAAATCTTTTCCGCCAAAGCCTTGCTGTGATATATAGACAACATCTCGTTTATTGCCAGGGCGCCAAGCAAACCAACAAACACAGGCACAGATTCTGTTGAAATCAGCAAAACAAAAGCGAATATCGATAATATACGAAACAACCATTTTAACTTTATATAAGCACTTTGATAAATTTTTCCGCGCGCATTAGTATACTTTGCAACCACAGCAGTAACCCCAAAAAATCCACACAACAACACAGCCCCAATATGTATCAAAGTCAAATTACCTAACTGACCAAAACGGAAAAATTCAGGCTGCATTAAAATAAGAATTGACATAACTACAAAAATCAAACTTACCCAAAAAACATTTGAAAGAGATTTGTTCAATCTGCTTCCCACAATCATACCACAAAATAGGGCGCTTAACTGTAATAAAATTCCCCACAATGTAGGTTTTGCAGAAAACACCGCCAACACAACCAAAGCCAACAACAAAACCCATTTTGTTTTTTTGTTGTTTATTTTTGCTAGATATTTCATCTGTTTAGCCTGGTTTACAATAAACACCATAGACACAAATAAAATTGCGGACATAGACACAGCCAACAAAGATATGCTGTCACGTATTACCGCATAGTTTCCACCAAAAATCATTATCCATAAACCCAAAAACACCACAGACCAAAAGCCAACCTTAGGTTCTATATCTTGATTTGCCCAACCAATTCTAGAAACAAAATCGCGTCCATATAAATACACCATAAAAAACAAAGGTATGCTAAACAATCCTACTACAAAAAAGTATGGGCTGTATAGCGCCGCGTTATTAAAAGAACTTACTGCTGTTGCAACAATTGATATATCATTAAACATAAACTTGCCTTTTCGTTTTATTGAATTATTATATAGGTATGTCAGAAAAACAAGAAAATTTTACATTATTAAATGGCCGGGTCAAAATGACTCGTGGTTTTTATAATCCTACTAGTGATGCTGTATGGTTGGCAGCGTTTGCACCAAATGGCGTAAAAACCGTTTTAGATGTTGGTATCGGGACAGGCGGTGTATCTTTGTGTTTGCTCTCTCATTTTCCAGATTTGGAAATCACAGGCCTTGATATATCCAAAGAAATGCTTGATGATTATGAAAAAAACATGACCTTAAACAACGCATCCATCAAACTATTAAACGCCGATATATTAAAATGGTCGACCACAGAAAGATTTGATTTAGTTATAACAAATCCACCTTACTTTAATGGAACCCCAGCCAAACACAACGCCCACCATAACACCGATATAAAAAGTTGGACTATGAAATGTTGTGCCCGCGTAAAACCTAACGGATACATCTGCATAATCATAGATACCTTGTGTGTCGCAAAAATTATATCTGTCTTGGACAAAAAGCATTTTGGCAACATAGAAATTTTCCCGCTTTTTGGTGCTAAAAATTCTGCGGAACGCGCAATAATCCGGGCAAAACAGGGTGTTAAAACAGGAACAACAATATTCCAAGGCACATCCATGAACAACAATTCTATTTTACGCGATGGCTTGACTATTGACTCTTTATTGGCTACACTAGGAACACTATGATTAGTTTTATAGCAAGATATTTTTCGTCCCTTTGGGAACTCTTGACCGCACCGTTTAGATTAATATGGCGCGGAATTGCGAGACTTTTTCCTCCACGAGACTGCACAATTATGGACACACGAGACGGGGAAGTTATCACTTATCAGCAAAGCAGTTTTTGGCGTTTTACTAAATTTTGTTTATTTATCACTATGACTATATGGGCAGCTTGGTCTACATACGTATATGTATATCATCGTCCTCTTTTGCAAAAACGCACACTGCAACTCGAAGAATCTCGCAATCGTCACAATCGACAAATGACAGATTTAAAAGTATATCTTCAAAAATACACTGATTTAACTCGCGAATTAAATATCACAGACAATAAATTGTTAAAATCTAAAAAACTGACCGACCAAGAAGCGGAAGAATTATTAAACACAAAATCTAAAATCATCGGTGAATTAGACTTTCTGCAAACCAGAATCACGGAAATGATGATGGACGAAAACTACACACCTGAATTTGATAAAATATCTGAAATTTCTATGGAATTCGAATTGGTCCGCAACGAAAACGATACTGTAAAACAAAAACACAAACAAATAATGGAATCTGCCATAGAAATGGCTGATGCGGACACGCAAATAGTAGAAGCAGTATCAAAAATTACATCTGAAAACATTAACGAGTTACGCGCTCAATTAAAAAAGATTAATGCAAGCATATCTAAACTGGGACTGAGCGAAGCGGATTTAATCGCCCAAGCCAACAGTTATTCAAGTCAATTCGTTGGTGGCACATATATACCTATAAGAATATCTAAAAATTCAAATGAAAAATATCAAAAAATCGCCCAAGACATTGAAAAATGGCATGGACTTTCTCGATTAACAAAAATTCTGCCTATTGGCGCACCAGTTGAAACAAAGACTATAACATCGCCTTTTGGCGTCCGCGAAGACCCATTTACAAAAACAAAAAAACAACACAAAGGAATCGATTTTGCGGGCAAAGTTGGAACAGAATTATATGCTGTGGCACCTGGACGCGTCATCTCTGCCGGCGACAGAACAGGCTATGGCACTACCGTAGAAATCGATCACGGTCTCGGGTTTACAACATTATATGCCCATCTGTCAAAAATCATGGTATCGCGTGGCGATTGGGTAAGGCCAGGAACAGTAGTGGGGCTTGGCGGTTCATCTGGCCGTTCGACCGGTCCACATTTACATTATGAAATTCGATACAAAGGAACGCCATTTAACCCAACAAGTTTTGTCAAAGATTAAGGAAAGGATGAAAAATGTTAGCATTTACAAACGCAGATGAAAAAAAATCTCCAACAATTGTGGGGGCAGGTTGTGTTTTAAAAGGTAACATTGACACTGACCACACTGTTCAAATTCACGGCACTGTCCGTGGTAACATTGTCGCAGAAACCATTATTATCGGTCGCGGTGGTAATGTAATTGGGGATATCACAGCACGCACACTGTTTTTGCACGGCTCTCTCAAAGGCAACGCTTCGGTAGATACAGCCAACGCCTTTTCTAACGCTCAAATGTGCGGGACACTTTTTTATAAAACGCTAAACATTACAGGAAACACAGGATTGGAATGCAAATTAGAGAGAAAAAAGGACGAAAAGAAATGAAAAATACCGATATATCAAATGTTTACATCGCAGCAGACCACCGCGGAGTAGGTCTTAAACTATATCTTTACGAAATGCTGATGGCAGACGGATATAACGTTGTAAACCTTGGCACAGACGATTTAAACACACCTGTTGATTTTCCTGATATTGCAAATAAATTGGCTGATAAAATGCTAAACGACCCTGAATCTCGTGGGATTTTAATTTGTGGCACGGGGGCAGGTATGGAAATTGCCGCGAATCGTCACAGACATATTCGTGCTTCGCGTTGCGAAAGACCAGAACAGGCCCGCGATGACAGATTCCATGACGATATAAATGTCTTGGCACTTGCAGCGGACGATATAGATATTGAAATTGCGTTTTTATGCGCACAGGCTTTTTTGGAAAGCCCATTTGATAATTGTGAAAAACGCATACGCAGACTAGAAAAAATTTCTTAAAAGAAAACCTATTAAAAAAAACGCCCATTTGGGCGTTTTTTATTTTTTAACAACAAAATTAACCAATTTTTTCGGGACAACTATGGTTTTTATAATAGTTGCGCCATCCAGTTGCTTTGCGGCGTTTTGTTTTGCTGTTTCAATCAAATCATTTTCAGTTATATCCACAGGAACAACAAAATCACGCGCGCGTTTTCCGTTTACAGACACAACTATGGTCATATCATTTTCAACCAATTTAGATGCATCAAATGTCGGCCATGGTTCAAATACCAAAGTATCTTTGTGTCCCAGTCTTTCCCACATTTCTTCGGTTAAATGCGGCGCAAACGGATTTAATAATTGAATTAAAATCTCATAAGCCTTGCGTGGCATCTTCCCGCCAGAAAATTCGTTTATAAATTCCATCATCGCAGATATAGAAGTATTAAATTCCATGTTTTCGATTTTACCAGTAATATCAGCGACCAATTTATTAACTAACTTATCTTGAGCATCCGTCAAAGGCTCGTCTGTTAAATTATCAGCAAAAGCCTCTATGCGTTTTAAAAATCTTTGTCCGCCTGACAAAGCGCCTTCGGTCCAAAGGGTATTATTTTTCCATGGCCCCAAAGACAATATCGCCACGCGAGACGCATCAGCCCCAGCAGATTCCAACAATTCTATCACTTGGAAACCATTACCACGAGATTTAGATATTTTATACCCATCGCTTCCCAATACTAAACCTTGGGCAGTGCGTTTCGCATAGGGTTCTGGTGTATTAACCAAACCAAGGTCATACAAAGCATGGTGCCAAAATCTTGAATAAATCAAATGACGAGTATTATGTTCATGCCCACCATTATAATGATTTACAGGCATCCATTTTTCCATTTGTTCGCGGGAACAGAATTCTTTGTCGTTCTTTGGATCAAGATAACGCAAGAAATACCAACTCGACCCAGCCCAACCTGGCATCGTATCAGTTTCGCGTTTTGCAGGCCCACCACATTTGGGGCAGGTTGTATTCACCCAATCTGTTGCACGCGCAAGTGGTGATTCTCCGTCATCAGTTGGGCGATAGTCTGTCATATATGGTTGCATTAATGGCAGTTCATCTTCCGGCACACATTGCCACCCACATTTTTCACAATGAACAAGTGGTATAGGTTCGCCCCAATACATTTGACGCGAAAATCCCCAATCTTTTAATTTATATTTTGTGGCAGCACGGACAAAGCCATAATCGCTTCCGTATTTAATAGCTGCAGCGATTGCCTCTTCTTTATCCATACCGTCCAAGAAACCAGAATTAATGTGTTTACCATCTATTTCCCATGCTTCTTTTTCGACATCACCACCAGCCAACACAGGAATAATCGGCAAACCAAATTTTTTCGCAAAAGCCCAATCGCGTCCATCATGTGCAGGCACAGCCATAATAGCCCCAAACCCATAATCTGCCAACACATAATCAGATATAAATATAGGTGTTTCTGTGTTATTAAACGGATTTACCGCTTTGACACCCTTTAATTCTACACCTGTCTTTTCTTTGGTTACATCAGTTCTTTCGATTTCGCTTTTGGCCATTGATTCTTTGATATAATTCTTTACTTCATCAGCATTTTGAATTTTACCTTCACTAAGCCATTTGCGCACTAATTTATGTTCTGGTGCCAACACGCAAAAAGTCACACCGAATATAGTATCCACGCGTGTTGTGTAAACAGTCATAACATCATCGCCAACCTTGAAATCAACTTCTGCCCCGACAGATTTACCAATCATATTGATTTCGTCTTTTTTGACACGTTCGTCAAAATCAACATTCTTTAACCCATCAAGCAATTTTTCGGCATAATTAGACAGACGCAAATTCCATTGCATTTTTAATTTTTTTTCAACATCACCATGGCAGCGATTGCATTTTCCGTCTTCTAATTCTTCATTAGTTAGGGTAGTTCTGCAATTTGGACACCAATTCATAGGCAATTCAGATTTATAAGCCAAATCGTTTTTAAAAAATTGTTGGAACATCCACTGGGTCCATTTAATATATTCTGGATCAGAACTCGCAATTCTGGTTTCAGGATTAACAGACCAACCCGCTATGTCCATAACTTCGGCATAAGCCTTTTTTAATTCTTCCGCAATCTCAGCAGGATGTTTTCCAATCTTGGTTGCATAATGTTCTGCCGTAATTCCCATAGCATCAAACCCCATAGGAAACAAAACATCATATCCCAAACGGCGGCGAAATCTGGACATAACATCCATTCCTGTGTAAATCAACAAATGCCCAGCATGCAAGCCAGCCCCAGACAAAAACGGAAATTCCACCAAAGTATAAAACCTTGGTTTAGAACCATCGTTTTTTGGCACAAAAGCGCGTTCATCACGCCATCTTTTTTGCCATTTTGATTCACGCATTTTTATTTTTTGTATATCATCGCTCATAATTGCCACCATTTTATTATTAAATTCAACCAGACAATTTTATATGCAACATCCCGAAAATTCAAGTGTTTTTATTTTACCCCTTGACAAAAGACTCAAAAATCACTATAATACAATTGAACAAGATGAACTTTTGGTTCCCTGGGAACAGGGCGGGCTGTCCAAAAAGAGTAGGGCAAGTCGGGATGTCTTAATAAAGATGTTCGAATGTATACCGCGGCTTCATCTCTGCGGTAAACCAATCAAATGAAACAATGTTTGCGCAACTGCGTACACATTTGATTGCAAAAGGAGCCCGAGATGAAATTCAAAAAAATAGTCCCTTACTTCTTAGCCGCAACGGCATTTTTGTCTTCTAACGCACTTGCTTCATACACTAATGAAACAAATCCTCGCAAAGTTATCAAATTTGAACTCATAGATACTGTATCTGGCAAAACAGAAGCTGAATACGACCTGCAAAAACAAATCGCAGAAAATAAAGCCATCAAATTAGTCACAAATTACATAGATAACGCGATAAATGGTGTGAACCACATCTTGGCATCCAAAAAGAAAACAAGTTATCCATCCGCTGTCCGCAAAGAATTACCCGGCGCACCAGTGAACAGTGAACACACTTTGCACTGTTTATACGGACAATATACCCAATTGAATCGCGCCATCACAGAACTCGGTGACACTATTCAAATAATTCCAAAAACAGATAACGCCCATATGGCAACATCTTCATTTAGACGCCACATGACAAAATTATACAAAAACGAAGAATACCCAAATTCGATTTACAGCGGTCACCTTTATTCCACAGATAAAGAATATAACAAAGCCCTCGACAGATATCTGGCTGTAAAAACTAAGGGAAAAACAGAAAACATCGACAGCCTGCGTGCAAAATACACAGCAGATTTTGAAAAAAATAATTTCTGTGCCAGCTCTTTAAACCCAGGCACTATTATAATCGTCAGTTCTGGACACGCCATTATGTATTTGGGTCAGGGCAGAATTGAAAACAATCAATTTGTCCCAGACGCAAACGGCACAGCAATCTGTTGTTCATATAACGCAGAACAGCCTGCAACATGCCTATCAACATGGAACACAGACAAAGCGTTTGCCGCGGACATTCAAAATATCGCCACGACAAAATATTACGCAATGGCAACCAAAACGCGTTAAATTTTTAATCTTGCTTTTATTTCTATATTTGTGTTAATATAACTCCGTCAGGGAGAGTTTTCCTGATGGGGTGTAACGACCTGTTTTGAAGTGCGTCCTTTGGACGTTAAAGACTCCAACCAAATTGGGTTGGAGGGCTGCAAAATATAAAGAATATGCACACAATTTCACTTCAAATTGTCGTTAACCTCCAACCACCTTTTTAATCTGGTGGTTTTTTGTTATGAACAAAAATGGGGGAAACAATGCACAAAATATTATTAACTTCTGTAACAGCAATATTTGCAATTATGCCTGCTTTTGCAGATACCGTGACGACACTGCCAAATAACGCAGTATGTAATGAAACGAATCTTGGCACTTCGAGTGGCGCCGCAGATATAGAAGTTGCATGGGAAGCAAACACGATAACAACCCAGTGGTATACTGGATACGGC
>JAGCOU010000016.1 GCA_017642565.1 Alphaproteobacteria bacterium
GTTATGATTCGTGGTGGTCGTGTAAAGGATTTACCTGGTGTGAAATATCACATCATTCGTGGTGTCCTTGATACCAAAGGTGTCGAAAGTAGAAAACAAGGTCGTTCTTTGTATGGTGCAAAGGGTGCAAAAAAATAATACACATCTGTTAATGGTGTGAGTAATTTGGGAAACCAAGTGAAGAAATAAAAAGGAAAATAAATATGTCAAGACGTAAAGCTGCAACAAAACGTGAAATCTTGCCAGATTCAAAGTATCATAATCTGGTTGTTGCAAAATGTATTAATGTTGTTATGTGGGATGGTAAAAAAGAAGTCGCCGAAAACATCGTTTATGGTGCAATGGAAAAATTGAAATCTATTGCAAAAGATGGCAAAGATGAATTGGCTGTGTTCTTGGAAGCGATTGATGCTTTGAAACCATCTGTAGAGGTTAAGGGTCGTCGTGTTGGTGGTGCTACTTACCAGGTTCCTGTCGAAGTACGTGCTGATCGTCAACAAACTTTGGCTTTGCGTTGGTTGGTTATGTTTGCACGTAAACGTGGCGAACGTTCCATGGAAGAAAGATTGTTCGGTGAATTGCGTGATGCGCTTAATGGTCAAGGTGGCGCATTCAAAAAGAAATTAGATACTCATAGAATGGCAGAGGCAAACAAAGCGTTTGCACACTTCCGTTGGTAATAATATAAAAGATAAGGAAAGACACAATGTCAGTTGGAAAAACCGCAACTTTGGATAAATATCGTAATATTGGGATTATGGCCCATATTGACGCTGGTAAAACAACTACGTCCGAACGTATTTTGTTCTATACTGGTAAAACATATAAAATTGGTGAAGTGCACGATGGTGCGGCTACTATGGACTGGATGGTTCAAGAACAAGAACGTGGTATTACAATTACTTCTGCTGCGACTACTTGTTTTTGGCGCGATCATCGTATCAATTTGATTGATACTCCGGGACACGTGGACTTTACTATGGAAGTAGAACGTTCTTTGCGTGTTTTGGACGGTGCGGTTGCTGTGTTTGAATCTGTGAACGGTGTGCAACCACAATCTGAAACAGTTTGGCGTCAGGCTGACCGTTATAATGTTCCACGTATTTGTTTTATTAACAAAATGGACAGAACTGGTGCTAATTTCTTCCGTTGTGTTGAAATGATACGTGAAAGATTGGGTGCCAATCCATTGGTTATTAATTTCCCAATCGGTGAAGAACAAGATTTCAAAGGCGTTGTGGACGTTGTTGAAATGAAAGGAATTATTTGGGAAGACGAAAACGGTTCTCATCCAAAAATTGAAGAAATTCCTGCTGATTTGAAAGAAAAAGCCGAAGAATTACACAATAAGTTGATTGAAGAAGTTGTGACATTAGATGATGCGGTAATGGAATCTTATATGGAAGGAAATGTTCCAGATACAGCAACAATCAAAAAATTGTTACGTAAGGGAACTATTGCACAAAACTTTGTTCCTGTGTTGTGCGGAACGGCCTTCAAGAACAAAGGTGTTCAACCATTATTGGATGCTATTGTTGATTATTTGCCATCCCCATTGGATATTCCAGCGATTAAAGGAACAAAAATGGATGGTGAAACCGAAGTAGAACGTCATCCTGATGTAAAAGAACCATTTAGTGCTTTGGCGTTTAAGATTGCTAATGACCCATTTGTAGGAAACTTGATGTTTATCCGTATTTATTCTGGTAAATTGCAATCTGGTTCTTATATCTATAATTCAAATCGCGATAAACGCGAACGCGTTGGTCGTATGTTGTTAATGCATGCTAATGCGCGTGAAGAAATTAAAGAAGCATCCGCAGGTGATATTATCACATTGGTTGGTATGAAAGAAACAATCACTGGTGATACATTGTGTGATGAAGCTAATCCAATTATTTTGGAATCTATCCATGTTCCAGAACCGGTTATTTCTATTGCAGTAGAACCAAAAACCAAAGCAGACATTGAAAAGATGGCTTTGGGATTACAGGCTTTGGCCAAAGAAGATCCTTCGTTCCGCGTATCTGTGGACCAAGAATCTGGTCAAACAATTTTGTCTGGGGTTGGTGAATTGCATTTGGATATTTTGATTGACAGACTTTTGCGTGAATTCAAAGTGGATGTGAATGTTGGTGAACCTCGTATCGCATATCGTGAAACATTCCGCAAACCTGTTTTGGAAGAATATACACATAAAAAACAATCTGGTGGTTCTGGTCAATACGCCCAGGTTAAAATCCAATTTGAACCATTGGAACCAGGTGCAGGCTATGAATTCGAAAACAAGATTGTTGGTGGTGCAATTCCAAAAGAATACATCCCAGGTGTAGAAAAGGGTTTAAAGATAGCACAACAGACTGGTGTCTTGATTGGCTATCCAACAGTAGATTTCAAAGCAACATTGGTAGATGGTAAATATCACGAAGTTGATTCTAACGTGTTGTGTTTTGAAATTGCGGCGCGTGCTTGCTTCCGCGAAGCGATGAAGAAAGCATCACCAAAATTATTGGAACCGATTATGAAACTTGCGGTTAATACACCGGAAGAATATGTCGGTGACATTATAGGCGACCTGAACAGTCGTCGCGGACAAATCAATGGTATCGAAACCAGATTCGGCAGCCAGTTAATCACTGCGTATGTCCCACTGGCGAATTTGTTCGGGTATGTCAAAACATTGCGTTCTTTGTCACAAGGTCGTGCAAATCCATATATGGAATTGTCACACTATGACGAAGTGCCACAAAATGTTGCTGACGAAGTAATTAAGAAAATGACAAAATAAAAGATTGCAAACTAAGTAACTAACAAGCCTAAGGAGAAAACTATGGCAAAAGAAAAGTATGTAAGAACAAAACCTCATGTCAATATTGGTACTATTGGTCACGTTGACCACGGTAAAACAACATTGACTGCTGCTATCGTTCATTACTATGGCGTCGGTATTGACGCACAAAAAGGTGTTGATCAAATCGATAATGCACCAGAAGAAAAAGCTCGTGGTATAACAATTAATACTGCACACGTTGAATATGAAACAGCAAATCGTCACTATGCTCACGTTGACTGCCCAGGACACGCGGACTATGTTAAAAACATGATTACCGGTGCTGCTCAAATGGACGGTGCTATTTTGGTGGTTGCTGCTACTGATGGTCCAATGCCACAAACACGTGAACACATTTTGTTGGCTCGCCAAGTAGGTATTCCAAAAATCGTAGTTTATTTGAACAAATGCGATTTGGCAAATGACCCAGAATTGTTGGAATTGGTTGAAATGGAAATTCGTGAATTGTTGTCTGCTAATGACTTCGATGGCGATAATGCTCCAATTATCCGTGGTTCTGCTATTTCCGCTTTGGAAGACAAGAAAGATGGTTTGGGCAAAGAATCTATTGATGCTTTGTTGGCAGCATGTGATTCCTATATCCCAATGCCAGATCGTCCAATCGATAAACCATTCTTGATGCCAATCGAAGACGTGTTCTCTATCACAGGTCGTGGTACAGTGGTAACAGGTCGTGTTGAATCTGGTGTTATCAAAGTAGGTGACGAATGCGAAATCGTAGGTTTGAAACCAACACAAAAAACAACTGTTACTGGCGTTGAAATGTTCCGCAAATTGTTGGATCAAGGTGAAGCCGGTGATAACGTAGGTTTGTTGTTGCGTGGTACAAAGAAAGAAGATGTAGAACGTGGTCAAATTATCTGCAAACCAGGTTCTATTACACCACACACAGACTTTGAAGCTGAAGTTTATATCTTGACAAAAGAAGAAGGTGGCCGTCATACAGCATTCTTCTCTAACTATCGTCCACAGTTCTACTTCAGCACAACAGACGTAACAGGTACAATTACTTTGCCAGCAGACAAAGAAATGGTCTTGCCAGGTGATAACGTTCGCATTAGCGTGCAATTGATTGCTCCTATTGCTATGAGCGAAGGTCGCCGCTTTGCTATCCGTGAAGGCGGACGCACAGTTGGTGCAGGTGTTGTATCAAAAATTGTTAAATAATTGTTGATTTTTGCGGGTTATGGGTTTATCCTGTGACCCGCAAAATAA
>JAGCOU010000003.1 GCA_017642565.1 Alphaproteobacteria bacterium
ACAGACGGCAACCATTTTATCCAAGGAAACAAAACGGTGCGCGGCCGTTTGATTGGTGGTTGTATGGAATTGTTGACTATGATGAATGGAACATCGATTTTCCCATCCATAGATGATTTTGAAAACACGATTTTGTTTGTTGAGACAAGTGAAGAAATGCCAACTCCAGATCAATTTTCTTATTTCCTGCGTAATTTAGGCGCGATGGGTATTTTAGAAAAAATTAATGGTATATTGTTTGGTCGTCCAGGTGGTGAATTTACAGCTGATGACCAAGAAGCCAAAGAAAATTGGTTGGCGCAATATCAAAAATTTGATGAAAAACTGTTAAAGGTATGCAAAGAATATTCTCGTGAAGATATGCCTATTGTTACGAATATGGACTTTGGACATACTGTACCACAAATAATATTGCCGTATGGTGTACTGACTGAAATAGACCCAACGAAAAAAACTGTGTCTATACTAGAAAGCGCGGTGATATAAGCCAAACTAGATTTTTTAACATTTTGAATAAACATGATAATTATGGTATAATACTTGTCATGAAAAAAATGTTTTGTATTTTTTTGTCTTTGGCGAGTGTTTCTGCTTTGGCAGACAATTTAGATGTCACAATAAATAATGCAGAACAGGTGCTTGAGGCTACGCGTATAGTGTGTTCAGGTATTTCCGATGAAATAAGTAAGATTTCAAATATATCTAAAGCAAACACAGCGGTCACCGCTGTGGGAACGGTTGCATCTGGTGGGGCATTGATTGCTGGTATAAAAAAATCTCAGGAAGAACAAGAAATAGAAAAATTAATAGATAAAATTTGTGCGTCTGGGGGTTGCACTGCCGCAGGTGTCAGCGCTATGACCAGCAATCAATTCCTGACAAATGTTTTACAACCCATGGCACAAATAGCTGAATTAGAAAAGAAAATAGAAAAATCTAAAAAATTAGGTAATTGGCGCACAGGTTTAATGGCTGGCACAATTGGAACTAATCTGGCATCAGCAATAATGTCCGGAATAAACATAAATCAATCAGATTTGATTCAACATATTTCGGCATGTAACGAAATGTTAAATTCTGTCAGGGACATTAAACAAGAATTAAGAAAGGCAGGTGCGAATCCTGCCGAATACCCTGTGGTAAAAAAACTAGATAATGTTCATACTTGGTGCACTGAAATCAACACGGCAGATGTAGAAAAAATAGAAAAACGAATGAAAGGCGTTTTGGGAACATCTGTTGCTGGGACTGCCATAGGTGTTGTTGGTGTTGGAACGAGTGCAGCTGCAAATTCCAATAAATATATGGATATGCAAAACAAAATGAATCTAAGTGCGGCAGAAAAAGACAAAGAACACGCATTAAACACAACGGCAAACATAATGGCTGGTGCAAATGTTGCCACTGGCGCAGTTGAAACAGGATTAAATATATCATTAATAAAATTAACTAAAAAAATGATAGAATCAGCCGAACGTTGTGAAGAAAGTTTTTAGATATAAATTTTAAGCCCACACTTTATTGTGTGGGCTAACAATTTTTCGTGGTGCCGGTTGTCGGACTTGAACCAACGACCCTCTGATTACAAATCAGATGCTCTACCAGCTGAGCTAAACCGGCAAGGTGAGACTATATTATAGGTTTTTTTTAATAAAATCAAGTAGTTTTTTGGTAATTATATACTTACTCGACCCATTTTTGTAAAAGGGTTGGGTTTTACAAGGGGGTTAGAAACAAACACCGCCACGGTTATGGCGGTGTTTGTTTTAAATTATGCCAAGACTATTTCTTGTCGTTTTGTTCATTTAATGCACGGTCACGCATCATTTTTGTTATAATTTTTTTCGCGCGGTCTGGCGTGACATCGCCCTCGATTTCACCGGCAAGTTTCATTTTCGCAATCGCATCAGCAAAAACAGCACCCGACACTGTTTTTTTATGTGATTTTGCTTTCAACCTTTTTTTTAAGTCGGCTGCTTTTGCTTTTCGTTGTTCAATCACTTTATTTACCCCTCTTTGTAGCCACTTATGTTCTTCAAGGTATTTGTCGTCGGGAATATGTGCGCCAGCTTCAATCAATGCGTCTCTTACTCCTGTTAAGGAGGTACCCATCAAAGCTGTTTCGCCATCTTCATCTTTCGCATTAACATCCGCACCGGCTCTAATCAATAATTTTACCGCTTCTGCTGTTTCGGCATACCTCAAAGGCGTATAGCCCATTTTAGTTCTCGCATTAACATCCGCACCTGCATCAATCAATACTCTCATTTGTTTAACCTTATCCGACAAAATAGCATCGTACGAATTACTCGACAAAATAGCATGGTACAAAGCTGTTTCGCCACGGTTATTTTTCGCATTAACATCCGCACCTGCTTCTATCAATAATTTTGATTGTTCTGCTGTTCGTGCACCCATTAAAGCTGTCCAGCCTTCTTCAGTTTTCGCATTAACATCTGCGCCAGCATTAATCAGCAATTTTACTGTTTTACTTATCATTTCATCAGTAAAGTGGTCAAATATTCCACGAACAAAAACATCCATCAAAGCTGTCTGGCCATGTTTATCTTTTGCATTAACATCCGCACCGGCATCAACCAGCCATTTTATTGGTTCAATCGCATAACCAGCCCTAATGGCTCGCATCAAAACTGTCTGGCCATGTTTATCTTTTGCATTAACATCTGCCCCAGCATCAATCAGCAATTTTATTGCTTCGATATCGTAAAAACCAAACTCAGCCCCAACGGCATACATCAAAGCTGTTTCGCCATCTTCAGTTTTCGCATTAACATCCGCACCGGCTCTAATCAATAATTTTACCTCTTCTACTGTTTGGGCATACATCAAACACGTAAAGCCTTTTTCATTTATTGCATTAACATTTGCCCCCATGTCTAACGCTTTTTTTATTTTCTCAAGTGAGTCAGCTTTTAACAACATAGTATTTAACTCTTTTTGTGTATAAGATTCTGGAATCATAATTAATCCTTTTGTTTATAAATTCTTTGATACAGTGATTATGATAAAACCAAGGTTTAATTTGATACGACTGTTAAACAACCTGTAAAACAAGAAAACTGTGATTCTTGCGGTGTTTTTAAAATCAAAAAACTTCAAAAAACAGTTGATTTTTTAGTTTGGTTTAATTTCAACACTAAAAATCAAGTTCAAAACCACGTGTATTCTGGGTTTGAACGATTTTTAATTCGTGTCTAAATACGAATGAACAACAAAAAGGATTTTTTATGATTTATGCGTATTGTCGGGTGTCAACAACCCATCAAACCGAAGAAAACCAACGTTTCGTAATTGAACAATTTGCGAATGAAAACAACATTAAAATTGATGTCTGGGTCGTCGAGACGATTTCAAGTGGTAAAAAATTATCACAACGGAAACTCGGCAAATTAATTCCAAAGTTAAAATCTGGGGATATACTCATTACAACCGAAATATCGCGTTTAGCACGTAGTTTAATGGAGTTAATGGGTATATTACAGACCTGTCTTGAAAAAGAGTGTCAGGTATGGACACTCAAAGAAAAATTCAGATTGGGGACAGACGTTCAATCAAAGGTTCTGGCGTTCGCTTTTGGTTTATCGGCTGAATTATCAAAATCGTTATTACAGGCGCGTGTTCGTGAAAGTTTAGCGCGGTTAAAAGCAGACGGAAAGAAACTTGGACGACCATTTGGTTCAAAATCGCGTGAATTAAAACTAACAAAACACCAAAAACGGCTAGAATGGATGTTAAAACGCGGATTCAGCAAACCAAAGATAGCAAAATTATTAGGTGTTCATAAATGCACAATTTATAATTATTTGAAGACAAAAAAACTACATTGGGTCGAGTAAGTATATAATTACCAGTTTTTTTATGAACTTGTGGATGGTGTATACTTATGGTATAATCCTAGGTATACAGTTAGAAAAAGGAGAAAAATATGACCGTTCAAACAGAAATTAAAAATGAAAAATTATTGTTTGCTACACTTATCAAAAAAATTCAACAATCAAAGACAATGAAAAAGATAGAAACAAAAAAACAACGCAAATATCTTTTTGGCACATTTGATGTTATATTGGAATTAGGTGGCGGTGAAGAAAGCGTTGTGTTTTCCGTCTTGGATAAACAAGGAAAAACATTGTTAGTCAGAGATTGTGGCGTGCCAGACGTAGAAGGTGACGCGCTTAAAATATGCGAAGCCAGATACGATTTAGTAGAAGATTTATGGACCGCTTTAAATAAACGCGAAGAACAGGAAATGGCAAAAGAGGCTAAATCAGCAGCATTAAAAGAGGCTCAGAACAGAGTCAAATTAACAAAAGCAAT
>JAGCOU010000017.1 GCA_017642565.1 Alphaproteobacteria bacterium
GAACAGGAAAGGGGGTCGTAGTAACTACCAATGATGACAATGTTCGATTACATACTGGATGCACAACTTGTCCAGATGGCACATATCCTTATAATGGAATTTGTAAGACGTGTGAAGCAGGATATTATTGTAAGAATGGAACAAGAACTATTTGTGCCAAAGGCACGTATGCTGGGACGGGACAATCATCTTGTACACCGTGTGCGCGGTATTATACAACCGAAAGCACAGGTTCCACATCTCGCTCTGCATGTGTTTTTGCAGGTATCACATTGAAAACAAGTTCCGCTGAAGAGGAAGCAGGAATTAAATTCCCAACCTGTTTATTACAAGGCGATGTAAATATGACGGTTGTTAGACGAACTTCTAGTTAAATTGATTGACTTTTCAAAAATTTTGTTATAGAATCTGCGGGCGCGCGGGGAAATCCGTGCGTTAATCTGGTGAAAATAATAAACTAAGCCTGATGGAGTATAAAAATGATTGAAAAAAACTGGATGACTTTGATTAAGCCAAAAAAATTGAATATCAAAGTCGATGAAAATAATCCTAATATTGCAACTTTGATTGCGGAACCTTTGGAAAAAGGTTTTGGTTTAACTTTGGGCACAGCATTGCGCCGTGTTCTGTTGTCTTCTTTGCAGGGATGCGCACCAATTTATGTTAAAATTGATGGCGTTCAGCACGAATTCAGCAGCCTTGCTGGTGTGCGCGAAGATGTGACTGATATTATTTTGAATTTAAAAGGTGTTTATTTCAAAGCTTTGACCGAAGGTCAACACAAAGCAACTTTGAAAGTCAAAGGTCCTGCGGTTGTGACTGCTGGTATGATTGAAACAAGTGGCAGTGTCGAAGTTATGAACAAAGACGCTGAAATTTGCACTTTGGATAATGGTGCATCTTTGGATATGGAAATCACATTGGCTTCTGGTCGTGGTTATGTTTCAGCAAGTGTTAACGCAGTTGATTTGCCTTTGGGAACTATTCCAGTGGATTCAATTTATTCACCAATTTTGAACGTAGCGTCTAATGTTTTCCCAACTCGTGTTGGTCAAAACACTGATTATGATAAATTGGAATTGACTGTTAAAACAAATGGCGCAGTATCTCCAGAAGATGCGATTGCTTTTGCTGCTCGCATTTTGACAGACCAATTGACTGTGTTTATCAATTTTGAAGATCCTGCTCAAATCAGCGCAGCAAGCGATGAAGAAAAAGCAAAAGATGTTTTGCCATTCGATCCAAAATTATTGAAACATGTTGACGAATTGGAATTGTCTGTTCGTGCAACAAATTGTTTGAAAAATGACAAGATTAACTGGTTGGGCGAATTGGTTCAAAAGACAGAAAACGATATGTTGAAAACACCAAACTTTGGTCGTAAGTCTTTGAATGAAATTAAGGCTCAATTGGAAGCAATGGGATTGTCTTTGGGTATGGAAGTACCAGGTTGGCCACCAGAAAATATTGCGGAATTGGCCAAAAAATACGAAGACCCCTACAAATAAATTAAATTCTGTGGACGCTTGTTGTGGTTGCCATTTTTCATGTAGGTCTACTACACTTCAAAATGTCAACCACTTCCAATCGTCACACATAATTTAATTTCTAACTCTGCAAGGAGTTAGCGAAAGTAAAAACAAAATCTGTGATTCTGGGGGAAAACCTAGGTTGCAGTGTCTCAAAAATCCCCGCATGGGGCAGAAAACAAAAGGAGTAGTCAATGAGACATAGATTAGCAGGTCGCACTTTTAATCGCGATACAAATGCTCGCAAAGCCTTGTTTATCGGTTTGGCGAAAAACTTAATTGAAAAAGAACAAATTAAAACTACTTTGCCAAAGGCAAAAGATTTACGCGGCGTAGTCGAAAAATTGATTACTCGCGCAAAGGTTGACACAGTTGCAAATCGTCGTTTGACTGCGGCTGAATTGGGTAACAATTCTGAAAAAGCAGTTAAAAAATTGTTTGCTGTGTTGGGACCAAGATATGCAAAACGTCCTGGTGGTTATACCCGCGTTTTGAAAGCAGGTTTTCGTTATGGTGATGCTGCACCAATGGCTATTATCGAATTGGTCGACAGAGATGAAAATGCAAAAAAAGTTGCACCAAAAACAGTTGCTGCACCAAAAGAAGAACCAGTTGCAAAAGTAACCGAAGAAAAGAAAGCAGCAGCACCAAAGGCTGCAAAAGCAACAAAAGTTGCTGCTGAAAAGAAAGCGGCTGCTCCAAAGGCAACAGGTGCAAAAAAAGCAGTTGCTGTTAAACGTCGTGCTACTGGCAAATAATTTTCTGTTAGGACGAAAAATTAAACCACCCAAGCAGGGTGGTTTTTTGTTTATATTTATTTGCAACAGGGGGCAATTTATGATAAAATACAACATGAGGAATAAGGAGATTTTTATGCGTAAACGTATGTTTTTTGTATTGATTGCGTCATTGTGTGTCGCGGAATTTGCGGCTTTGGCGGCGGTTAGTCAACGCGGAAGAGGGGTGTCAAATACACCGCCTGCGACAGATACAACAAAAGCATCGACTGCGCGTTCCGCGGTAAAAAAAGATACACCGAGTGTTTCCAAGGGACGTTCTGCAACTAAACCTGTGGTGGCTGCGCGTGCAGGGACTACGCAAAAGGCGATAAATACCGGGACTAAGGTCGCGGGTGCTGCTGAAAATACTGCTATCCCCCAAGAATGTCAGGATAATTTCTTTGGCTGTATGGATGCGTTCTGTATGTTGGATAATGCGTCTGGTGGTCGTTGTCAATGCAGCAATAAAATTACAGAATACGATGCCGTGTTGGAAGATATTTTAAAACTTGATGAGCAATCTTATGTTATGGCAACCGAAGGTGTCGAACGTATCAAGATGGGAGAGGCAGAATCTCAAATTCTCGCTCGGGCCAAGGCTGCGGGGGAAAAGGCTGTTGCAGACAGCAAAGACGACAAAAACGATAAATCTAAATTGGCGAGAAAGTTAGATTTATCTGTTTTTGATAATAATATCTTTACAGATACTGATAATATCTTTGGTGACAGTTCCGAAGGTGATGTTTCTACTTTTGCCAGCAAAAAGGGTGATGAACTCTATCAGGCTTCGGCGAAAATGTGCGCCGCGCAGATACCAGCAAAATGCAAAAATTATAACTCTATGTTGCAATTGGTTTATGCGCAAAGAATCAAATCTGATTGTATGGCGTATGAAAACAGTTTAAAAGCGCAAAAAAGTCAAAGCCAACAAAAATTGCAAACTGCACAAAAGGCTTTGCGTGATGCCGCTTTGGAAGAATACAACGAACAAAACAGATATGGAACGGTCGGGGAATGTGCGGTGGCTTTTGCGCAATGTATGCAAACAACCGCCGAATGCGGTGAAGACTATACAGGCTGTGTGACGTTGGCGGCAAAAGAAAACGTTAAAAGTACACAAAACGGGGCTATTGCAAAACAACAAAAAATCAAAGGCACAGTTAAGGGTGCTGATATTACATTGGCGGCGTCCACAATGGAACAATTGTTATCCAAAAAGCCAATTTGTGAACGCATAACCAAACAGTGTGTTAATGCGAATAAAAATGATGCTGTGTGGAATACGTTTTTACGTAATGCTGCACCAGCGTTGAAATCTGCAGAAGAAATCGCGGAACAAAAATTGCGTATGGAATGTATACCAACAATTACTAAATGTTTCCAGACGGCATGTAAATCTAATTTTGGCGAAGGTGATTCATACGATATGTGTTTGTCTAATCCAGCAACATATAAATCTTTGTGCAAGGTTCAATTGGAACCATGTCTAGAGGCAACAGGTGGTTCTTATACCAATTTGACAGATTCTTCTTTGTGGAATGGTATTCTGGCGGCGTTAAACGCGATGAAGGTTGATGCATGTACCAAAGAAGTTAGAGATTGTTTGACATCTGATAATGCATGTGGTGCAGATTATTCGGCATGTATTGGTTTGTCTGCAGATGCTATTATGAAATTATGTCCAGAAGATAAATTGACGGCTTGTAAGACTGCAAATGACAGTGGCTCTTATGGCGATGATAATGTAATGGAATATGTTTATAAGGTTGCCCAAGGTATTGCTTTGCAGATAGACAGCAATATGCAACTTGCATGCGAAAATGCGCTCGATAGTGCGATGGAAAAATATTGTGGCGATAAACAATCTTGTCCAAACATTTCGCTGTTATCGAGTACGATAACCAATCAAATGCGTGCACAAGTATGTACAGAAGATGGCAAAGAATGTCACGATAGTCCATCTGTATTCAAAGTGGCTGATTTATTAAAAGGTGATATTCTTGTGAAGGTTCGTGGTCCAGAAATGTCTCAAATAGCCTATAAAGATGGAAATCCGGGCAAAGATGTGTTTAAATTATATAGTGATACTTTTAAAACCACTGACGAGTTTGATTCTAGCGAGTTCAAATCTAAGGACATTTATACATTAACCAAACAGACAGTTGATATGTTAAATACTGCATGGAATTCTAAGATTGCACAAATTGAATCGGATCCAAAGGTCAAGGCATGTATGACTGGACGCGATTTTGATAAATTTGGTAAATCAAACGATAAAACAAAAGCAAGATATCCAAATTTGACACAGAGTGCCAGAATGAATATCGCGGATGATTTAGTAAAACGTTTTTCATCTGATTACAGTGATGCAGCGAAAAAGATTAATGATGAAAAGGTGCCTGTGTTGGCAGAAGAACTGGCCAAAAAAATCGAAAAAGAAGTTGGCAGTTTAGAGGATGCTTTGGATGTTTCTAACAAGGCGATATGCGATGCATATACTCACATTGTAAAATTACCAATAGCTGGTGCTGGTGGTGATAAAATAATAGAACAAAAGACTGCTACGTATAACGCGACCACAAATGAGTGTGTTATTGTGATAGAAAAATATCAAGCGCATTGGTATAAGAATCCAAATAGAAAGACTTGTCCAACAATTTCTCTTGGAACGTGTGAATATGTGAAAATAGGTACCGAAATACAAAAAATAAAACCAGGTGAAGGCGGATTGAAGGATGTGTCTAACACTATGGATTCTGTGAATAGTGTGGTTGAAGGAACTTCTGGGGGGGGACAGTAAGTCAACAACCAGCGCAGGGTCGCGGTAATACATTCTAAAACGAACCGCCCGTTGTTGGGCGGTTTTTTTAATCGAGTTCTTCGAGTTTTGTTATTACTTTGACACCAGATTCTGTGAATTGTTGGACTGTGTTTTCAAAATCCATGATGTTTTGAGATGCCAGATAAATCACAGGTGTTAAATCGTTCTGTTTCGCCAATCCCAATAATTCAGGCACGGGCGAATCTATTTGTTTTCCGGCTGCAAACCAGTTTTCGTTATCCATTATCCAAAAATCATCGTCCGCGTGTTCGTATATTACATATTTTTCGGTTGCAACGAATTCTTTATATGTTTCAAATTCGATATTGTGTGATTTGAAATATTTTGTCGTGTTGTTTTCAATTTCTTTTTCTGTTGCAATTGGTGTGTCAAAATTTATGTCTGTGAAAGTTGGAACAGAATCATTCATGTCTTGTTCTATGTCATCAGATATATCAAAATCCATAGGTATCGGCATAGTTGATTTTTCTTCTGTTGCGTCTTGTTCTGTCGGCGTTTTCACAGGGGGTCTGTTGTATACTGACACTGTGCCCATGAAAGATTTGTGTTGCTTTGCGCGCTTATATGGTATACGCATTTCGCGTGGCAAATCTGCTGGATATTCTTCATCGTCTTTGTTTTCTTCTTCTTCTGGTTCTGGGGCAGTTTCTTCTTTGGCTGGTTCTGCTTTCTTTTCAAACAGTTTAGATATAATTGGCAAATTCGATATTAATGGTATTTTAAACAATAATGCCTGTTTGCGATGAATTGTTAATGTGGTCGCAATGTAAATTGGTATCGCTGAATATACCAAGATTACAAATGTCAGTCCCCAAAAACCGTGAAATGTCGCGTGAAAAAATTTCCACCAATATAGTTTGGAAAACATATTAAAATTAAACACAAAACGTGTAATTAACCAGAATACAAAAACATACCATATCGTCCATTTGACGATTAAGACGTTTTTCTTTAAAAATTCTAGTATCTTTTCCATACTTATATTATAGACAATGTTTAAGATTTGTCAACTGTTAGATAAAAAATAATGTTGTGAGATAAAATTACAGAAAAAATTGTTAAAAAAAACTTTTTTTAATACTGACTATGTGATATAATAGTTTTATAGGAATTTGGGAGAAATATTATGAAAATGTTGAATTTATGCGGAAAAACTGTAATCAGCGTTGCTGTATTGATGGCGACTTTTGGGGCGGATGCGGCACAAAGTGGTCGTATTGCGGCTGCAAAAATGCGTATGCCGACAATGCCAACAACAGGTTTGACAACAATTGGAAATCCTGCTGTGAATACTGTTAATGTACCTTCTGGTGTTGTCAGTGGCGGTGGTTTTAATATTACACCAAATGTTCCAAATAATCCAAATCCTGATAATCCTGGCGATAACACGACACCAGATAATCCTACGTCGTCTGCGTGCCCAGATGGCAAAGAAAAAAATTCTAAATATACAATCACAAATTGTATGAACGATTTGTTGCAATGCGTTAATACTGGCGCGCTTCAGGGCGGTTTGAACGATTTGTTTAATGAAGATGTTCGCAACTCTATTGTTGGCGGAATGAGATTGTGCCAATCTGCTGTAGATAAATGTATCAGCGATGTTCGTGTGAACTGTCGTAATGTTTATAACGAATCGACTGATGTATGGTTAGATTTTAATTCAAGAATTATTCAACCGGAATATTATAACTTTGTTTTGCGTAAAACAGGTTTAACACCAAATCAGGCTGAAAACACTTGTTTGTTGCTTGATAGAAATACATACGGTGAATCGTTTGCGGCGGTTTCTGATTCTAATGCTGTGAATTCCGAATATAACAAAAAAGTTGGCGCTTATAACAAGGCTAATAATAACAGTTTGTCTAAAGATAACCCACAGGGTGTTGAAGTCAACACAACTGGTTATGATGGTAACCGTGGACATTATGCGCGTTGGGATGCAGCAAAGGGTGAATGTTTAATCCGTGTTGCTGCGTATAACAAAGACAAATTGATTACAAACAGTTGGTTGTTTGGTGCAGTGGGTAATGATAATGCGGCTGAGGTTTGGGAAAAGGCAGGCTCTACATTTACTTGCAGCAAAGATTTGTTTGACTTTTCTTTGATGAATGATACTAAAACGGCTGCTGTGGTTGGTGTTGGTGGTGGAACCCTTTTGGGAACTGCAATCGGTGCCGGGGCAGGGGCTGCTGCATATAACAAGAAACACAATGCTTATTTGGAAAGTGTGGACAAAAAGAACGATCCTTGTACCGATGAACAATATCGTAAAGATTTAGGGGCAAAGATTTATGCGTCCAAACAAGGTGAAGTTTTGAAATCTTACGCCTATGAAAGCGTGTCTTTCAGTGACGACGGGGAGGGTGGAAAAACTTTCTCTGGAACACCGATTTTCGATGTAAATTATAACTTTAATGATTTGGATGAAGATAAATGTCGTAAGTTGCATACTTTGGCTGAAAAGGTTGAAATGTACAGACACGAAGTTCAACAATGTAAGACAAATCATTCACAAAAACGTGTTTATTCAGCGGTGAATGATGTTGTTAAAGAAGGCAGTCATAATTATGTTGAAAACATAACCGTTAATGGAAACCAGATTTGTATGGTGGGCAGTTTGACTTGTGGTCCTGTTGATCAAGTGGCTGCTGCGCAAATACAACAAGAATTGCCAGACTATCAAAATTCTTGCTTGTTTGTTCCATTGCAAGTTGGAACTTATATGAATGAAAATTCAGGGGTTCTTTGTAAACATGGTAATAAATGTTTGACTGTGCAACAGATTGAATACCAGATTAATAAATTGGATTCTTTGTTGACTGCTGTATCTCCAAGTATCAAGGCTGGCAAAGATGCAAACAAGGGTAAAGAAATAGCCAAAGGTGCTGCGATTGGTGCTGCGACTGGTGCTGGTGTTGGCGGTATCGTGACAGGTATTACTGCGTTGGTTGAAAAGAATAATATTACTTGCAAAGTTGGCGATGGTTTGAATTCTGTCGCTTTGGGTAAATCTCATACCATAGATTCTTTGAAAGATTTCTATGTGAAATGGAATTTACAATTGCCAGATAATATTACGCCAACAGCGGCTGTGACAGATAGAGAATCTTGGAGACAAGCGTGCAGTCAATTCAACAGTAAATTGCTGGATTGCCCACGTGTTCAGGTTAACTATAAACACGGTGGCACTTATGAATTGATTGATTCTGCTTGTAGAATTTCTGGCAGCATATGCGTACCAAATGATGCTGTGATGAATTCTCATTTGCCAATGCCAGTTGTGCTGGTTGATAATTTCGTACCTGCTGTGAATCCATAATGTCGGGTAAAGATATAAGAAAGGGCGCCGTAAGGCGTTCTTTTTTTTATCAATATTTTTTATTGAAATTTTATTATGCGGCTTTTTTGATATTTTGTTTTATATTGCGGACGTATTTACGTAATTCATCGATTGCAACCAATGAACCGTCTTTCTTTTCAGCAGACCAATAATCCCAACCATTAAAACTGACGCTGTGTTGTATGCGTGCCGCCATAACGTGTATTGATGCTTTGCCGTAAAGCGTGTGCATTAATTGCCCGTCGTGCGTTATCATAACGCGGTCGCCACGCGGACCAACCAATGTTTGACCAACGTATAAAAGTCCTGCGTCTATCAATTCGCGGAAAGCAACTTTGATTGCTTCGCGTTTTGGTGCGCTGACTTCTATGCCTGACAAATCAACAGGTTGCACAGCATTCACGCGTTCGCGCGATGGCGCAATATAACTTTCTTCTTTTTCAATCCCTATGAATTGGCGGCCCAATTCTTTTGCGGCGGCAGCCGTGGTGCCAGAACCAGAAAATGGGTCCAATATTATATCACCTGGTTTAGTCGAAGCCAAAATCACACGGCGCAACAAATCCATTGGCTTTTGAGTGTTATGTAAACTTTTGCCATTTTTATCTTTGACGCGTTCTTCACCCAGACATATATTTAAATCCCAATCAGAACGCATTTGTTTGCCACCATTTAATTTCTTCATAGTTTCGTAATTAAATGTATATTTGCCTGTTTTTGTAGGTGTTGCCCAAATCAAAGTTTCGTGGGCGTTTGTAAATCTCGTTCCGCGAAAGTTGGGCATAGGATTTGTTTTTACCCAGACTATATCATTTAAAATCCAAAAACCCATGTCCTGTAAAATAGAACCAACGCGAAAAATATTATGATATGAACCGATAACCCACATTGCGCCATCTGGTTTTAAAATGCGTTTGCATTCGCGCATCCACTGGCGAGTGAATTCATCATATTGCGCGTTCGATTCAAAAGCGTCCCAACTGTCACGCACAGCGCGTGCAGCAGTTTGATCTTCGGGTCTATAGAGAGTTTTTTCACCCAATTGTAAATTGTACGGGGAATCAGCAAAAACAGCGTCCACAGACGCATCTGGGATATTGCGCATGATTTCGATACAATCGCCGCACAAAATCTGGTTTAAATATTTTTGCATTTGATTTCTCTCTCTCGTATAACTTTCACATATATTTTATCATATTTTTGAGGTATAAAAAAGCGTCAAGCGAATCGCTTGTAAAAAAAAACACTTGATTTTTTTGAAAAAGCATTTTTTTAAATAAATTATGCTTTACATGTGGGTGAATTTTTTCTAATCTTTAAGATTATGAGATGTCCTTATTGTAATTCTACTGACAGCAGGGTGGCGGATTCTCGCCCTGACATTGGCGATGCGATTATTCGTCGCAGACGTGTATGTAATCAATGTGGCGCCAAATTTACTACGGTTGAACGTATACAAATGCGCGATTTAATCGTGATTAAAAACAGTGGAAAAACAGAAGCTTTTGACAGGGAAAAATTATTTCGTTCTATTAAATTGGCTTGTCGTAATCGTGATGTAAGGGATGAACAAATCGAAAGATTGGTTGCGTCTATCCAAAGACGGCTTGAAACAGAAAGTGCCGATGATACCGTCACCAGTGCACAGGTTGGACAAATGGTTTCAGATTCTTTGTTGAATCTTGACCCGATTGCGTTCATAAGATTTGTTTCTGTGTATAGAAAGTTTTCCAAGGTTTCTGATTTTAAAAAAATTATCAGCCAGATACCAGAGGCTGATGAAGATGCAATTGTTTGCGAATTACCAAAGACTTCGTTATTCTAATGATAAAAAAATTAATCGCATTTTTAATTTTGGTTTTATCGCCCATGCTTTCAATGGCGATTGAATCTGTTGATATTTTAGCTGATGATGATGCCGCGTTGTACGCACAAATATTTATGTTACAGGACAAAGAAAAAATAGATGCTGCAAAAAAACTCGAAAATAAATTAACTGATAAATTTTTGATGAACGAAGTTTTGTATCAAAGATATGTTTCAAAAACTTATCACACGCGTGGCAGTGAATTACAAAGTTGGATGAATAAATATTATGATATGCCTGGGGCTGACAGATTGGCAAAGATTGCGAAATTAAAAAAGGCTTCGGTGCGTCAACCTGCGTTGCCATCTATTATCACCGGCAAAGAATATATCGAAGCAGCGCAATCAGAAACATGGACGGTGAAACAATATAACGATAAAACAACAAAAACAATCACTAAGTTTAGAAAGGCGATTCGATCTGGTTCGTCAAAGGCTGCGCGTAAAATTTTAGAAGATAAATCTTTCAAATCGCGTGTGTCGGCTGCTGATTATGGAAGACTCGCTGGACGTTTGGCATTTCTTTATTATACGAACGGCGAATATGAATTGGCAAAAAAATGGGGCAAGGTTGCAAGTGATGCTAAATCTGAATATGGTTTGTGGTCTATGGGGTTGATTAGTTTCAAAGAACAAAAATTTGATGACGCGAAAAAATACTTCGGTCAGATTCTTGATTTGACACAAATAAATAATGCAAGAAAAACAGAGGCTGCTTTTTGGGCAGGACGTGCTGCTGATATAAATGGTGACAGCAGCGAAGCGCGCGATTATTGGAAAATTGCTGCGGCGCGTCCTATGTCTTTTTATGGGGCTCTTGCGTCAACTATGCTGGGTGATAAACCTGAATACGAATTTTTCGACCAAGAATGTTCGGATGAAGATATTGTCACTTTGCGCGAAGACAAATATGGAAAAAAAGCGTTGGCTTTAATTCAGGTTGGTCGCAAAGACAGGGCAGAACGTTATTTAAAATATCTTGTGACTGCTAAATCAAGTGACAAGATGTTGCACGCTGTTAATGCGGTATCGTCTTTGTATGGTCTGCCAAGTGTTTCTATTTTGGTTTCTGGCGTTATGCGCGACAGGGGAATTTTGGAAATCAATGATGATATTATTTATTCTGCCCAGTATCCACTTCCTAATTGGGAACCAATGGGGGGATGGTCTATTGACAGGGCGCTGTTATTGGCGATAACAAAGCAAGAAAGCGGTTTTAAATCGACTGCGAAATCGACAGTGGGGGCAAATGGTGTTATGCAATTGATGCCGAATACTGCGAAATTAGTTGCGCGTAAAAATTCTGTAAAAATGTCGGAAATAGATATGTCTAACCCAGAACACAATATGTTTTTGGGACAGCAATTTATTGTAGATTTATTACAACAAGATTTGGTGCAAAATAATATTATTAAAATGTTGATTGCCTATAATGCTGGTATCGGTAATTTGGCAAAGTTTGAAAAAAGTTTTTCGACCAAAGACCCATTGCTTTACATAGAAAGTTTTCCTGCGTATGAAACGAGATATTATATTAAACGCGTGATGTCTAATTTGTGGTTGTATCGTGCAAGACTTAATCAGCCGTTGACTGCGTTACAAGAACTAGCCGAAGGCAATTGGCCGTATTACAACAGCGAAGATGAATATGTTATAAACAATACTTTTGACAAAGCCTCATTATAATTATGCGAAGTGTTCCTGATTTTACATTAGAAAAAATTTGTGGCAAAAAAATAATTGCAGGTATTGACGAAGCAGGGCGGGGGCCACTATGTGGACCTGTGGTTGCGGGGGCTGTTATTTTTTTGAAATATGATTTTGATGATATGCCGATTATTAGTGATTCTAAACAGATGAGCGAAAAGCAACGCGATATTGCGTTTGATTGGATAACGAATAATCAAAATATAGTTTGGGCGACTGGTTTATGTTCGCCTGCGGAAATCGATGAATTAAATATTTTGTGGGCTTCGATGTTGGCTATGGAACGCGCTGCGGGGAATTTAAGAATACAACCAGAACATTGTTTGATTGACGGAAATCGTGTCCCGAAAAATTTAACTGGTGAAGCGGTAGTAAAGGGTGATGCGAAATCTTTATCTATTGCTGCGGCATCAATTATTGCAAAGGTGACGCGTGACAGGTTGATGAAAACACTTGCTGAACAATATCCACAATATGGTTGGGGAAAGAATGCTGGATATCCAACGCCACAACACTTGCAGGCTATCGAAAAATATGGTATAAATGAACACTATCGAAAGTCTTTTGGACCAGTGAAAAAAATCCTGGGAAATTCCTAAAAATATTGACTTTTTGTGTAAAAAATTGTATAATTTTTATATGTAACAAAGGATGCAAATTATGTCTGAACAAACACAAAAGTTTTTACAAAAAAAGTGTGATGATAATGCTGAAAAAAAGCCAAGACCAACCAAGGAATCATTTCGTGAGATTTGTAGAGTATTGAATGAACCACGTCCATATCGTTCAAGCGATTCAATAAAACAATACTTTTTACCGAACTTTGCGGAAACACCCGAACAAGCGGAATTTTATAGATCATTGAACATGCATTATACAAAAACTTATTAGCCACAAGAGAACAAAAACAAAAGGAAAGCACAATGGAATACAAGAAAGAATTCAAAGTTTCTGAAATTTGTCCGCCGTGGATAAAACCAGGTCCAAACACTCATCAAGAAATTTTAAAAATGGTCAGCAAACGCCGTCCATATAGGCCTTCTGATTTTGTAAAACAATATTTTATCCCTGATTTGGATAAAAAAAGATAAAAAATGCCGATACGAAAAATTGATTATAATAACGTTCATGGTAAATATGTTTTGCTGCGTGATGATTTAAATGTTCAAATTGAAAATGGCAAAATTGTTGATGCTTTTCGTATTGATGCTTCGTTACCGACGATAAAGCATTTAATGTCTGGTGGTGCACGTATTGTTATATGTGCTCATCTTGGTCGACCAAAGGGTAAACGTGATGAAGCGTTTTCTTTGCGCCCGATTGCTGAATATATGAATGTTCCATTTATTGATGATTGTTTGAAAAAAGATTTTTTGGCATCAATGAAAAATGGTGATGTCGTTTTGATGGAAAATCTTCGTTTTTATAATGGTGAAGAAGAAAACGATGATTCTTTTGCGAAAAAATTAGCAGAAGGTTTTGATATTTATGTAAATGATGCGTTCGCTGTATCACACAGGGCGGCGGCAAGTTTGGTTGGAATTACAAAATATTTACCTTCGTTTGCCGGTGATTTATTAATCAATGAAATAAAAAATATTTCAGAAGTTCTAGAAAAACCAGAACATCCATTGATTGCTTTTGTTGGTGGTGCCAAAGTTTCGTCCAAGATAGGTGTTTTGAAAAAACTGGTCACAATTGCTGACAAAGTTATTGTTGGGGGCGCAATGGGAACTACATTTAATTTTGCATTTGGTGCGCCAGTTGGTAATTCTTTGTACGAACCAGAAATGGCGAAAACAGCAATTGAAATAATGGATATCGCAAAACAAAATGGTTGCGAAGTTTTGTTGCCTTTGGACAAAGGCGTGGGCAAAGTTTTTGATAAAAATGCAAAACGCACAAACCGTGATTTGATGGATGTCAAAGATGATGATGTTATTATTGATGATGGCGAAAAAACCATAGAACGCAATCATGAAATTTTAGCAGACGCGAAAACAGTAATTTGGAATGGGACTTTTGGTATGGCGGAATGGGGCGCCGTTTGGGGACGGGCTTCTTTTGCGTTGGCACGCGATTTAGCACACCTTACCAAAATGGGAAAGATAAAAAGCGTTGTGGGCGGTGGCGAAACTGTGGCTGCGCTGGATGCAATTGGTGTTCACCAAGATATGACTTATGTTTCAACTGGCGGCGGCGCTTTCCTTGAATTTATCGAAGGCAAAGAATTACCAGGAATCAAAGCGTTGGATAAGTAAAAACGCAATAATCTCGTTTTATATGTTATAAAATTGGCGAATCGGGTAAAAGCGTGTTATAATTAGGCTATGATTTAGTGTAAAAAAGGGGTTTTTATGTCATTGGTACCTATTGTTATTGAAGAATCTCCAAAAGGTGAACGTTCTTTTGATATTTATTCTCGTCTTTTGCGAGATAGAATAGTTATGGTTTCTGGACCAATTGAAACCAATATGGCAAACACTATAATTGCGCAATTGTTGTTTTTGGAATCAGAAAACCCAAATGCAGATATTTCTATGTATATCAACAGTCCCGGTGGCGAAGTCTATGCTGGGTTGGCGATTATGAATACTATGCAATATATTAAACCAAATGTTTCAACTATTGGTATGGGGGTTGTTGCTTCTATGGCGTCCGTGTTGTTGGCTGCGGGTGAAAAGGGTAAACGTTTCTTGTTACCTGATTCAACAGTGATGATACATCAGCCATCAGCTGGAACACAGGGGATGATTACAGATATGGAAATTTCTGTGCGTGAAGGTCAAAGATTGAAAAAACTTATTACGCAAAAGATGTCTGAATTTACCGGACGCAAAGAAAAAGAACTTTTCGATGCGATGGAACGCGATAACTGGATGGATGCAGATGCTGCTAAAAAATTCGGTTTGATTGACGGTATTTTAACACGCAAATAAGGTTTGTAAAAATGAGCGACGATAAAACACAAAACACAACACCAGAAAATGCGCAACAATTTTGCAGCTTTTGTGGTAAATCTGTTTATGAAGTGAAAAAATTGGTCAGTGGTCGTGGTGTTTGTATTTGCGATGAATGTATAAATTTGTGCAACGATATTATGGCTGATGATAAACAAAATCAGATAACAAAAGAATCTGCCGCATTACCAACGCCATCACAAATTTATAATTTCTTGAATGAATATGTTATTGGGCAAGATAGCGCAAAAAGAACTTTGTC
>JAGCOU010000018.1 GCA_017642565.1 Alphaproteobacteria bacterium
ATCATTAAGTGGTGGCAGTGATTCTACCTATGGTGGCGCTACAGCATCGACATACGGTATAGGCCATGCCGGTGATTGGGGTGTAACATTCAGCAATGGATACATTACGGGAACTTCGCTCTGCAGCACTTCAAGTGGCGGGAACAATCCAAATACAACTGGTGGTGGCGCATATTGTTGGTGCAAAGCGACAGGATATACATTAACAGGTCAAAGCAGTCAATCAGTTTCGACTACGGGATGGGTGCAGAATCCTACTCAGGCCGTAGTAGCTTGTATAGGTGACGGCTGTCCAGAGCAAGAGACCCCTGAATTTTTGTGTTCTCAAAATTGTGCAGCCTATTGTGCCTCTGCCATCCGGACTTATTCATCATATCGCGGACAGGTGTTATGCGGTGATTCCAGCAACGGAAATGGTGGTGGTAACTCTCAGGTAGAACCGGTAGTCCCGATAATAGATGAAATTTTGTAATAACAACAGTTTCTTTCCCCAAGAAAGAAAAGAACCGGTCTGTCAGCGTGGACCGGTTTTTTGTTAACCCCCTCCGGCTGCGCCGCGCTCCCCCATGCTGGGGAAGAACCTAGCCCTGTGGGGAGGTAAAAAAAACACCGCCCGATTGGGCGGTGTTAATCAATACATCAATATTATTTTGATTCTGTATCAGGAACAACAGAAACTGTTTTTCTGTCGCCGTTGCCACGTTTAAATGTGACAATACCTGCGATTTTGGCGAACAAAGTATGATCTTTGCCCATGCCAACATTCAAGCCTGGATGAACAGATGTTCCACGTTGACGGATGATGATGTTACCTGGGATAACATGGGACCCGCCACTTTTCTTAACACCCAATCTGCGTCCGGCTGAATCGCGTCCGTTTTCCGATGATTGACCAGCTTTCTTATGTGCCATAATTAAACTCCTTAGGTTCTATCGTGGGTCTGTCTTAGGCCTTGATTGATTTGATTTTCAAAACAGTGATAAACTGACGATGACCGGCAGTTCTACGATAATTTTGACGACGTTTTTTCTTGAACACCAAAATTTTATCATCACGTTTTTGTTCGATTACATCAGCAACAACCTTGGCACCAGAAATAAAAGGTGTTCCAACTTTGTCACCAACCATTAAAACCTGGTCAAATTCGACCGAACCAGTGGCATTCAGTTTTTCAACTTTGACAATATCACCTTCGGTTACGCGATATTGTTTGCCGCCAGTTTGAAAGATTGCAAATGTAGCCATTATACTTTCTCTTTTGTTAGTTTTTGTTAATGTTAAAATTTCGTTTTTGCACAAAATCTTATGCAAATAATACATTAAAAATACCAAAAGTCAACATTTTTGTATAAAATTTTATGCAAATACGCAAAAGTTCTCCTCCCCCGCCCTGCGGGCCCTCCCCCTCCTAAGGGGGAATTATAGTCCGCGACTCCTGAGAGCAAATTCTCCCCCAGCATGGGGGAGTGCGGCGCAGCCGGAGGGGGTTAACACAAACTTGTTTGTGTCATCCTGAGCGAACGAAAGTGAGCGTGAGGATCCAGGTGTATCAATGTGTCTGGCGTTCCGCCAGACTGCTTTTTTATTAACCTAGATTGCCACAGTCGCTTTCGCTCCTTCGCAATGACAACCCTTCGTTAAAACTTCGGGTTGTGGAACACAAGCCTTTGGCTTGTTAAACCCTCCCCGCCACTCTGTGGCCCTCCCCTCCATTGGAGGGGAATTTTTATGGTTCTCCTGCGCCCAAAGCGGGGATTAAAAAACCGCCCGAATGGGCGGTGGGATTAATCTCTGTATCGACCTTGTCGTCTGGCCTCTCTATCCAAAATATACTCATCAAACTTATTCAAACCAATATTGATTTGTTCCAAACAAGTTTGACAATCTTTTACGCTTTTCAAACTAGTGAGTACACACTTCGTATCCAACCCAGTGACCTTATAGTCTTCCCCGCTCAAATATCCATTCAGTATATTTGCATCTTTTTCCATTTGTGTTTTGGTCTTTGAATCACATTTTTTGTCTACGACATCCACCATGTTACTATAATTTTGACGCAAGCAATAAAGCATGTCCTGCATACCTTTTCCATTACAGCTTTGATATTGTGAATTTTTAGAACTGCCGCGGGCAAGTCCACCAGACGATGACGAACCGCCATCTTCAGATTCTGCGCCTGCCGCTTCTAGATTAGCCGACAACACAGCCTTTTCAAGTTGGATTTGTATTCTGCGCAAAGTTGCTTTGATATATTCATATTGTTTATACATTTGCTGGGAAATCGCAGTTATTTTCAAACCGATAATTTCTTTGGTTTCCGATGTAAAATCGGCACTAACGGCTTCTTTTTCTGCGTCTTTTGTCTTTGCTGTTTCGACATCTGCATAGCCAGCATTAAAGAAATGCGTATTACAAATGGCATAAAGCGGATTTATATATGCACAATCTTGAGTATCGCTAGGATTAAATGCTGAACCTGTCCATTTTCCCTCATCATTTCGATTTTGACACAACTTGGTGTCGTTGTTTTTACCTAAAACATTTCTACTTAACACCGCTGCTTGCAATCTGCTTTTCATCGCTTCTCTGTTGCTATCTTTTAATGAACAATATTCATACGGAGCCATTTCTTTGTTTTCATCATATACTTTATTTGGTTCTATTTGATCCATCCATAATTCAAGTGCGTCTATGTCAACCAAGCCAGCACCGTTTTTATTTTTGGTTCTGCGCGCAAATATTTTTGCAGAATTTAATGCACCCGAAGCACACGCAACCACAGTCACTTTATTATTGCCACTTGTTTCTTCAGGTTCTATCCAGCCTTCGTAAACTTCGTCATCGTTTGTTAATAATTTTAATAATGTACATTCTTTTTTTGCTTTACATTCTATGGTCGTTTCACCATTGCTTTCTGTCTTCATGCCACAATCTTTGCCCACATATGGTCTTGAATTCTCTGGGTATTGTATCTCCCATATTGCTCCTTTTTCGTTTGGTTTATTACACATATACTGTCCCCATTGATTACATGAATCGTTTAACATCATGTAAACCTGGGATAAATCAACACCAACAGTTTGTGCCGTAATCAATGCATCGTAAATTTTATTTATAGCGTCATCATAAGGGTCAAAGAAATCTTTCGCCAATTCA